>NZ_JBSFIK010000033.1:0-105954 GCF_053597535.1 Streptomyces sp. NPDC001348
GGCAGAGATGCGCACCCCCCACGTCGTCGTGGTCATGGGCGTCGCCGGCACGGGCAAGACCACCATCGGTCCACTGCTCGCCGCCCGGCTCGGCGCGCCCCCAGACCCCGCCGCGACAGCTCAGCGCGAGTACCGCATCAGCGCGCGGACCATGTGGCAGGTCGTGGCCGACGGCGGGTGGATGCCGATGCGCTCCGCCGTGCTCCGGATCGTCTCGTCGCGGGCCTGGTTCGGCACGTAGACACCGGAGTCGAGCAGGGCGATGGCGAGGCGCATGGCCTTGAGGCGGCGGTTGTGGGTGACGTACCACTCCCGGGGGCGTCCGGGCGGCAGCGGGCGCTTCGCCACGGGCGAGGCGCTGGAGTGGACGGACTTCGGCTTGGGCTTCAGTGCGGCAGCGGGCACGGGCATCCTCCTGTCGCGGTCGGGGCACTCCGCCGGGGGTCCGGCGATTCCCTCGAACACTGCTACCAGTCTACCGATCCCCACTGACATTCAGGGAGTCCACCGAGGCTGCCAAAGGACCAGGTGAGCAACGGAACTGGCGTCGTGTCACACCCGATCCGGGAGGGAAGCAGGGGACCCCAGGAAATTCGAACAAAGCCCCTGGACTACCGGCGGCTGACCCGCCTGCCCGGCGGGCGCGGGCAGGCCCGGTTACCGTGAGCCCATGGAAATCTGGATCAACCCCGCCTGCTCCAAATGCCGCAGCGCCATCAGCCTGCTCGACGCCGAGGGTGCCGAGTACACCGTCCGCCGCTACCTGGAGGACGTACCGAGCCAGGACGAGATCAGGGAGGTGCTGGAGCGTCTCGGGCTCGAACCGTGGGACATCACCCGCACCCAGGAGGCGGCGGCCAAGGAGCTCGGGCTGAAGGAGTGGCCGCGGGACCACTCCGCGCGCGACCGCTGGATCACCGCGCTCGCCGAGCACCCGAAGCTCATCCAGCGTCCCATCATCACGGCGGACGACGGCACCGCGGTGGTGGGCCGCACGGACGAGGCGGTGCAGGACGCACTCCGCAGGAAGTGACTCCCCTGTGACCCCCCTGTGACACAGGACACTTGAGAAGACTCCCGCAACCACTGAGTAACTTCGTTCGGTATCTCGTACATAGCGGCGTACGCTCCCCTACCTCTTCAGGAGGCGCGCATGTCGCGTAGGAGAAAGCTCGGTACGAAGAAGAAGATCGCTCTGCTGGTCAGCGCCGCGGCGGTGGCGGGAGGCGGGGCCTTCGCCATGGCGTCCACCTCGAACGCCGCGCAGAGTCCGCAGCAGGCCAAGACCCTGTCGTCGGCCGCGGACTCGACCGTCTGCCAGGGGCTGGCCACGGCCCTCGGCAACAACCAGAAGTTCATCGACGGTCAGAAGGCCGCCCCGGACGCCCAGTCGGCGGCCAGGATCGCCAACCGCCAGGCGGTCATCGACCAGATCAAGGTGCAGCAGAAGGCGTCCGGATGCGTCGTTGGGGAGTCGGCTCAGGGCTCCCAGGCGACGCAGCCGGCGCAGTCCGCGCCGCCGGCGCAGTCCGCCCAGCCCTCCCGGACGGCCGCCGCGGGCGACCCGGGCGGAGCGGGAAACGCCGGCAGCGGCACTGCCGCGGCCTCCGGCCGGCAGGTCTGCAAGGGCTCCACCGTCACGCTCTCCGGCGAGGGCGGTGCCCCGGCGGCCTCCAGCAACCAGTTCCCGGCGGGGACCACGCTGAAGGTCACCAACCTGGACAACAACAAGTCCACGACGGTGAAGGTCACCTCGGTGTCCGGCAGTTGTGTACTGCTGAACAACGCGGCCTTCGAACAGGTCCGGGAGCCCGGCAAGTTCCTGATCCGCCGTGCCGTCATCGAAAAGGTGGGGTGAGGCTCAGGCCGACAGGAACCGACTGAGGTGACCGGCCAGGCCCGCGGGCGCGGCCTGCGGCAACGCATGGTGCGAAACCCCCTCGAGCACCACCGTCTCCGCGTCCGGCAGCACCGCGCCGGCCCGGTCCGCCACCTCGTACGGGTCATGTGTCCTGCTGCTCCCGGCCAGGAGCAGCAGGACCGGCACGTCCAGGCCGCGCAGGGCGTCCGGCGCCGGTCGCGGTCCGGTCACCGGCTTCGCGGAGGGGAAGCCGGCGGCCGCCTCCTGGAGGCGGAGCCAGTCGGGGTCCAGGACCGTTCCGCCGGTCTCCCACTCCAGGAAGGCCCGCACGCGGCGGGGTGAGGGCCGCAGCAGCATCGGCAGGGCGTGGAGCAGGTACGCCGCCTTGTACCCGGCGAAGCACTGGGTCGGGTCCAGGAGGAACAGGCGGCGTACCCGGCCGGGGGAGCGCAGCGCGTGGTGCAGCGCGATCCAGGCGCCGTACGAATGCCCGCCGAGGTCGGTCTCCGCCAGGCCGAGGCCGTCGAGCAGCCCGTCCAGCCAGGCCGCCAGGTCGGCGACCGTACGGGGGTGACGGTCGGCGGCCGGAACGCTGCGGCCGGGGAAGCCGATCAGGTCGGCGGCGAGGACGCGGTGGGTACGGGCCAGGTCGGCCGCCTGGGCGAACCAGGAGGCCGAGGTCGCGCCGCCGCCGCCCGGCAGGAGGAGCAACGGGGGTGCCTCGCGCGGCCCGCAGGCGTGGACGTGTGTCTCGCCGAACGGGGTGGCCACGGTCACCTCCTCCCGCTCTCCCGGCCATTTCGCCATGACCTTGTCGTACGCAACCCGGAAGGCATCGGTGTCGAACCCGGCCACTGGAACCCCCTAATATCTCGTTCGGCGAGATACTCGCCGAACGAGACGAGATGATAGCCGCCCCTCCGGAGGACTCCGCATGCCGACCGCCGAACCGGGCCCCGAGCTGGAGATCGTCCACCTGCTGCGCGCGGTGACGGTCGAACTGGGGCTGCACAGCGCGAGGTTCGCCGACCGCAACGGCATGCACCCGACCGACGTACGCGCCCTGATCGCTCTCATGGACGCCCGCCGGGCCGGGGACGAGATGACCGCCGGGCGGCTCGGCGCGGGGCTGGGGCTCAACTCGGCGGGGACCACGGCGCTGCTGGACCGGCTGGAGCGGGCGGGGCACGTACGGCGGGTGCGCGGCGAGCGGGACCGGCGGAAGGTCGTCGTCGAGGTGGACGAGCGTGCCGTCGAGCTGGGCCGGGCGTTCTTCGGGCCGCTGATCGAGCGGTCGGTGGAGCTGCTGCGTGGGTACGACGAACGCCAGCTGGCCGCGATCCGGGGCTTCCTCGGCGGGGTGCGCGACACGGTCACCGGTGCGGAGTGACCCTTGATACCCCGCTCGGCCCCGCTCACCACGTGAGTCCGGACACAGAACCACCAGGTAACACGGGGTTCACAGTCGGGCAATGATCGGGAAATCGCCCGTTGACAGGCTGCCGGGCATCGACGGCGCCCCAGTGCCGTAGCGCCGCAGCACCCGCAAGTGCGCCCAGACACACCCCGAAGGATGTGGCCCCGTGAGCTTCAAGGCTGAGTACATCTGGATCGACGGCACCGAGCCGACGGCCAAGCTGCGTTCCAAGACGAAGATCCTCGGGGACTCCGCAAAGGGCCAGGAACTGCCGATCTGGGGCTTCGACGGATCCTCCACCAACCAGGCCGAGGGCCACGCCTCGGACTGTGTGCTCAAGCCGGTCTTCTCCTGCCCGGACCCGATCCGCGGCGGCGACGACATCCTCGTGCTCTGCGAGGTCCAGAACATCGACTTCACCCCGCACGCCTCCAACACGCGCGCCGCGCTGGCCGAGGTGGCCGAGCGGTTCGCCGCTCAGGAGCCGATCTTCGGCATCGAGCAGGAATACACCTTCTTCGACGGCTCCCGCCCGCTGGGCTTCCCCGAGGGCGGCTTCCCCGCACCCCAGGGCGGCTACTACTGCGGCGTCGGCGCCGACGAGATCTTCGGCCGGGAGATCGTCGAGGCGCACCTGGACAACTGCCTGAAGGCGGGCCTGGGCATCTCCGGCATCAACGCCGAGGTCATGCCGGGCCAGTGGGAGTTCCAGGTCGGCCCGCTCTCCCCGCTCGAGGTCGCCGACCAGCTGTGGGTGGCCCGCTGGCTGCTGTACCGCACCGCCGAGGACTTCGGCATCTCCGCCACCCTGGACCCCAAGCCGGTCAAGGGCGACTGGAACGGCGCCGGCGCGCACACCAACTTCTCCACCAAGGCGATGCGCGAGGGCTACGACGCGATCATCACCGCGTGCGAGGCGCTGGGAGAGGGCTCCAAGCCGCTCGACCACGTCAAGAACTACGGCGCCGGCATCGACGACCGCCTGACCGGCCTGCACGAGACCGCCCCGTGGAACGAATACTCCTACGGCGTCTCCAACCGCGGCGCCTCGGTCCGCATCCCGTGGCAGGTCGAGAAGGACGGCAAGGGCTACATCGAGGACCGCCGTCCCAACGCCAACGTCGACCCGTACGTGGTCACCCGCCTGATCGTCGACACCTGCTGCACCGCGCTGGAGAAGGCCGGCCAGGCCTGATTCCCGGACTCGCCCGAGGGGGCGCCCGCCGTCATGGCGGGCGCCCCCTCATGTCTGCTTCAATGAGCACATGGCCAGCTTCCGGAAGTGCACCGCGACGGGTCGCCATGACCTCGAGCCCTTCTGGCCGTCCCGTCAGCACCACGACTTCGACCGGGTGTGTTGCCGCGCGGAGAACGCGCGGGCCCTCTAAAGCCGTACCCCCGGCCTTCGGCCAGCGCGACACGACGTACGTCCCTCTCGACGACCTCCTCGCGCGAAAGAGCTGATCTCTCATGGCGACCACCCGTTCCCTCCCCACCCCCACCACCGCCTCCACCGCCCCTTCGGCCCACGGTTCCCGGCACCGGCTGCGCGCCGTGGACCGGGACGAGGTGGTCGACGTCGCGGATTTCCTGCCGCCGGGCGCCACCTGGCTGCCCGCCCCGCAGCACACGCTGCCCACCCTGCCGGGCCGGCCGCCGATGATCGGCTACCTGGTGCTGGTCCCGGCCGACCAGCAGCCGCCGTTCCTGCCCGTCGCGGTGCCCGACCGTCCCGGCACGGCGGACGGCACGGACGCCGACCCGCTGGTGCGGATCGACGCCGTGCAGCGGACCGCGAGCGTGGACGGACGTGAACTCGAGCTGACGTACCTGGAGTTCGAGCTGCTGGCACACCTGGTGGCGCACCCGAACCGGGTGCACACCCGCGACCAGCTGGTCACCACGGTGTGGGGCTACGGCCATGTGGGCGACGGCCGTACGGTCGACGTGCACATCGCCCGGTTGCGCCGCAAGCTCGGAGCCGCGCACCGCGGGACCATCCGGACGGTGCGCCGGGTCGGCTACAAGTACTCACCTCCGGCCGGTCGTTGACGATCTGCTGACGGCAGAGCGCCGTTCCGTTCCGCGGCCCCGGCGGGCAGAGTCACCGGCATGAGACTTCTGACGCTGGGTGGTACGGAGTTCGCGGGACGGGCCGTGGTGGAGGCGGCGCTCGGACGGGGCTGGGACGTCACCGTCCTCAACCGGGGACGGCACGAGCCCCTCCCCGGGGCCAAGGCGCTGCGCGGCGACCGCACCACGCCCGACGGGCTCGGCGCCCTGGCCGAGGGCGAGTGGGACGTCGTCGTCGACACCTGGTCGTGGGCGCCGCGCGCGGTGCGGGACGCGGCGCGGCTGCTGCGGGGCCGCGCCGAGCGGTACGTGTACGTGTCGAGCTGCTCGGTGTACGCCTGGGCCCCGCCCGCCGGGTACACCGAGGACGCTCCCCTGGTCGAGGGCGCCCAGGCCGACGCCGAGCAGACCCGGTACCAGCAGGACAAACTGGGCGGTGAGCTGGCCGCGCTGGACGCCTTCGGCGCGGACCGCTCGCTGTTCGTGCGGGCGGGGCTGATCCTCGGGCCGTACGAGAACGTCGGCCGGCTGCCCTGGTGGCTGTCCCGGATCGCGCGCGGCGGGCCCGTGCTGGCGCCCGGCCCGCGCGCTCTGCCCCTGCAGTACATCGACGTCGGCGACCTCGCCGAGTGGATCGTCGACGCGGCGGAGGCGGGGCTGAGCGGGCCGTACAACCTGATGAGTCCGCAGGGCCACGCCACCATGGGTGAGTTGCTCGACGCGTGTGTGAACGTGACCGGCACGGACGCCGAGCTGCGCTGGACCGACCCGGACGTGGTGCTCGACGCGGGCATCCAGCCGTGGACCCAGCTGCCCGTGTGGACGCCACCGGGCACCGACATGCACGACGCCGTGCACGGCGCGGACGTCTCGCGCGCCGTGGCAGCGGGCCTGCGCTGCCGGCCCGTGACCGAGACCGTGACCGACACCTGGAAGTGGCTGCGGTCCATCGGCGGCACCGCGCCGCAACGCCCGGACCGCCCGCCGCTGGGGCTCGACCCCGAGGTGGAGGCGAAGGTGCTCGCGGCGACCGGAGGTGTACCTGGCCCCACCCTCTGACCGGGGGCTTCGGGCCAGTGACCCGTACTCCCCCGCCGGGAGAGACTGACGGTATGAACACCACCACGAAGAGCGACACGCTCGCGACGCGCACGCGGGCGGCCTTACTGGCCGGCGTACGGGGTCTCGCCCTCTCCTTGTCGATGCTGCCGGTCGCGGTCCTGTGCTTCACGCTGGCCCTGGTCTCGATGGCACTGATCCCGATCGGTATCGGCCTCTTCACGACACCGGCGATCCTGGGCGCCGTACGGAAGTTCGCGGACGTGCGGCGCAGACTCGCGGCCGAGTGGTGCGGGATCGGCATCCCGTCGGCGTACCGGCCGATACCCGCGGACGCCAAGCCCTGGACGCGCACCTACGCCATGCTGCGTGACCCGGCGGTCTGGCGGGACCTGCGGTGGCTGCAGGTCGACATGACGGCGGGGTTCGTCACGGCGCTGCTGCCGGTGATGGTCCTCCTCTACCCGCTGGAGGGGTTCCTGGTCGCCGGCCTGTGGCGGTCGCTCTCCGGGCTCGACGGGTACTGGTACGGCTTCGTGCACGTCACCGACCAGAGCTCCGCGTTCGGCGCTGGAGCCCTGGCCGCCGCGCTCCTGCTCCTCGCTCCCCTGGCCCCGCGGTTGCTGGCCGTCCACTTCAAGCTCACCCGTGCCGTACTCGGTGCGAGCGAGGCCGAACTGGCCGAGCGGGTGCGGGTGCTGACGGAGAGCCGGCGGGACGCCGTCGACACCTCCGCCGCCGAACTGCGCCGCATCGAGCGGGACCTGCACGACGGGGCGCAGGCCCGGCTGGTCGCCATGGGCATGGATCTGGGGACCGTCGAGATGCTCCTCGACAAGGATCCGGCGAAGGCCAGGCAGCTGCTCGCACAGGCCCGCCAGTCCTCCGCCGACGCCCTCACCGAGCTGCGCGACCTGGTCCGCGGTATCCACCCGCCGGTGCTGGCCGAGCGCGGACTCGGCGACGCGGTCAGGGCCTTGGCACTGCGGCTGCCGGTGGCCACCGAGGTGAGCGTGGAACTGCCCGGCCGGGTGGACGCCCCGGTCGAGTCGGCCGCCTACTTCGCGGTGAGCGAGCTGCTCACCAACGCGGTCAAGCACTCCGGCGCCGACCGGATCTGGGTCGACGTCCACCACGCCGAGGGCATGCTGCGGATCACGGTGACCGACAACGGCAGGGGCGGGGCGGTGGCCGGGGCCGGTTCCGGGCTCTCGGGGATCGAGCGGCGGCTGGGTACATTCGACGGCGTCCTGGCCGTCAGCTCTCCCGCGGGCGGCCCCACCATGGTCACCATGGAGATTCCGTGCGCGTTGTCCTAGCCGAAGACCTGTTCCTGTTGCGCGACGGGCTGGTCCGGCTGCTGGAGGCCTACGACTTCGAGATCGTGGCCGCCGTGGAGTCCGGCCCCGAACTCGCCCGTGCCTTCGCTGAGTTGCAGCCGGACGTCGCCGTGGTCGACGTCCGGCTGCCGCCCACCCACACCGACGAGGGCCTGCAGTGCGCGCTGCGGGCCCGCCGGGACCGGCCGGGGCTGCCCGTGCTGGTCCTCTCGCAGCACGTGGAGCAGCTCTACGCCCGGGAACTCCTGGCCGACGGCAGCGGCGGGGTGGGCTATCTGCTCAAGGACCGGGTATTCGACGCGGAGCAGTTCGTGGACGCCGTACGGCGGGTGGCGGCGGGCGGTACGGCGATGGACCCTCAGGTGATCCAGCAGCTGCTGTCCCGGCGGGCGGCCGGCGACGACCAGCCGATGGGCCGGCTGACGCCCCGGGAGCGGGAGGTGCTCGAGCTGATGGCGCAGGGCCGGTCCAACACGGCGATCGCCGCCCAGCTGGTGGTGACGGAACGGGCGATCGCCAAGCACACCGCCAACATCTTCACCAAACTGGGACTCGAGGTGTCGGACGATGACAACCGGCGCGTACTGGCGGTGCTCGCGTATCTGGACCGGGACCGCTGACAGAACGCGGTTTTTTGTAACTTCCGCTGGTCAGACGGAGGTTGGCGGGGCTCGTGCAGAGATTCTCTGATGAATTTGTGAGACGGCTGAACACCTCTGGGGCGGCGCCCGTATGGAATGGCGCCGCTTCACTCCTGTCGGGCGCCTCGATGCTGCCCCGCAAGGAAGTCAGAGGAGTTCCATGGGACGCAACACACGCAAACGCCGTACGCCGCTGGCCACCAAGGCCATCGCCGCCTCGGCAGCCCTAGCGCTCGGCGGGGGCGGGCTGATCTGGGCGAATTTCTACGCTTCGGCGCATGAGTCGAACGACTCGGCGCAGAACCAGGTCAAGTCGGCCGCCGCGCAGCAGGTCGCGACGATCGCCTGCCCGGACGTGGGCCAGAAGCTGACGAACGTACCGGCCAACGCCCAGAAGGGCGTGGCAGTGGAGCTGGCGAACCTCGACAAGCAGGTCACCGAGGCCTACGCCAGGCTCGCCTCCACGCGCCAGGCGCAGGCCGGCGACGCCAGCTTCGTCCAGAACGCGATCGTCGGGCCCCTGAAGGAGAAGCGGGCCGCGACGATCGACCGGATCCGGATCGACATCCAGCGCGTCGGTGGCCAGTTCAACACCTCGCTGGCCCAGCTCGCCGCCTGCACGACGATGACCGCCAACCAGACCACCGCGGGTGGCCAGCAGAACGGCGGCCAGCAGCAGGGCGGTCAGCAGCAGAACGGTGGCCAGCAGCAGGGTGGCCAGCAGCAGAACGGCGGCCAGCAGAACGGTGGCCAGCAGCAGGGCGGTCAGCAGAACGGCGGCCAGCAGCAGGGCAACAACGGCCAGGCCGGCAACGGTCCGACCGCGGCCGACTTCGTGGACATCACGAAGGTCCCGGCCAACGTCCAGGGCAAGCCGCAGAACGGCGGCAACGCCTCCAAGGGCACCTTCACCACCAAGTGCGGTGTGAACGCCAACAAGAACCACAACACCGACAACGTCATCGTGGCGCCCGGCGTGGCCAACGGCGCGCACCACCTGCACGACTACGTCGGCAACCAGAAGGTCAACGCCTTCTCCAGCAACCAGACGTTCCTGCAGGGCGGCACCAGCTGCCAGAACAAGAACGACCTGTCCTCGTACTACTGGCCGGTCGTCCGCATCCAGGACGGCACGCAGGACTTCGACCAGAACAAGGACGGCGGTGGCAAGGAAGGCAACGTCGGCAAGATCCTGACCCCCGTCCAGGCGGAGATCAAGTACGTCGGCAACCCGCAGAGCAAGGTCACCGCGATGCCGCAGTTCCTGCGCATCATCACCGGTGACGCCAAGACCACCACCAACGGTCTGGCGAACGCCAACGCGCACTGGAGCTGCACCGGCTTCGAGAACAAGGTCCAGCTGACCACGCAGTACCCGATCTGCCCGAAGGGCAGCCAGGTGGTCCGCACCTTCGCCTTCCAGAGCTGCTGGGACGGCAAGAACATCGACAGCGCCAACCACCGCACGCACGTGGCCTTCGCCGACCCGGCGAGCGGTGCCTGCGGCAACGGCTTCAAGGCGATCCCGCAGCTGACGATGCGCCTGGTCTACAACATCAACCCGCCGACCATCCAGAACGGCGTCGTGAAGAACGCCTTCGCGGTGGACGGGTTCCCGGACCAGCTGCACAAGGCGGCCACCGACCACGACGACTTCATCAGCGTCACGACCGGCGGCCTGGCGAACAAGATCGCCAACTGCATCAACAGCGGTCAGCAGTGCCAGTGACCCACTGAGGTGGGCCGATGAAGAAGGCCGGTGGCGGGTCCCTCCCGCCACCGGCCTTCGCCGTGTGCGCACCTGACGTCAGCTGTCGTGGGATCCGTGGGCCTTGTGGTTGGTGCCGATCTCCACGTCGCCGCCGAGCTTCTTGCGCAGCGCCTTGACCACCCCGTCGTCGCCGACGGCGACCCACTTGCGGCCCACGAGGTAGTAACCGCCGTAGTCCTTGGCGTCGTTGATCCACTCGCGCTGGCCGCGGTCGGTGGCGAAGGTGGCGAGGATGAACCGGCCGTCGGTGTTCTTGCAGATGGCCTGGCGGAGTTCGTCGGCGTCCGTCTGGATGTTCGGCGAGCACTTCACCTCGGCGGCCAGGCTCTCCAGGCTGCCGGTGGCCGTGGTCGGCACCGCGTCCTTGGCCTTGGTGCCGCCGGAGCCGCAGCCCGCGAGCGCCAGTACGGCGGCGGCGCCCGTCAGGACGAGCATCGGTCGGGTGAGCCTCATCTGTTTCCTCCGGTACCGTCGGGCGAGAAGCATGCCGCAGAGAGCCCCGGCGAGGGGCCCCGCCCTTCGATACGGGCCCTGTGCCCGCTGTACTCAAATCCGGTGCGGCCGCTGGCACACCCGTGCGAAGGTGTGCCGGTGAACCAAGACTGGGAAGATCGCGTCATCGCCGCATGGGCCACCTTCGACGACTATCCGGAGGAGCGTGCGGACGAGTTCCGAGCCGTGATCGACAAGCTCGTCGCGGAGCTGCCCGAGGGCAGCCCGCTCGGCCCGTTCGAGCAGGCCTGCGCCTGGGACTCCACCGGCCACTCGGACAAGGCGGCACCGCTGTACCGGGAGGCGCTCGCGCGGGGGCTGAGCGGCTACAAGGGCCGCCGGGCCAAGATCCAGCTGTCCAGCTCCCTGCGGAACATCGGCCGCGCGGAGGAGGGCGTCGAACTGCTCACCCCCGAACTGGACGCGCCCTCGGACGAGCTGGACGACGCGGTACGAGCCTGCCTCGCCCTGTGTCTGTCCAGCCTCGGCCGGGACCGGGAGGGCCTGTCCCTGGTCCTCGGCGCGCTGGCCCCGCACCTGCCCCGCTACCAGCGGTCGATGGCCAACTACGCGCGGGCCCTGGTCGAGACCGGGGACTGAACCACCCGATCCGGGGGGCACGATCACCCGGATGGCGGGTGACCATCCCCCACCTCGCTCGTTTTCCGGACGTGCAGTCACAGGATGTAGCCCAGCAGCACTCACCCGCCTCCTCCCCGGCCGCCGGCCCGGTCGTCGACGTCGAACAGGCCGAGGCCGCCCTCGTCGAGCACTACCCCCGGCTCGTCCGGCTCGCCTACCTGGTGCTGCCGCCCGGCACCGGCCGGGGCAGGCGCGTCCTGACCGCGCACGCGCTGACCCAGCGCGCCCTGCCCCGGGGCCGGAAGTCGTCCTCGGTGATCCCGGCCCAGTCGACCGGCCGTGACGGCGACCCGGGGTACGCCTTCGTCCGCCTCCAGGTGGTGCGTACGGCCCTGGAGGCGGGCCCGCACCCGGGGCGCAGGCTGTGGCCCACCCGTTCCCAGCTCCCGCCGCTGCTGCCCCAGGTGTGGGGTCTGCGCCTCTTCCCGCGCTCCGGCGGCGCCGACGAACTCGCCCTGGACCAGCAGCTGGCCGCCCTGTCCGGGCCGGCCCGCGCCGCGTACGTGCTGCGCGGCCTGGAGAAGCTCCCCGACGCCGACGTACGCGCGCTGCTGACCGCGGCCGGCGTCCCCGACCCGGACGCGGCGCTGCGCGAGGCCGACGGCATCCCCGCCCAGCACGCGCTGCTCGGCTCCCCCGAGTTCGACCCCTGCTCGCTCCAGGCCCGGCCCACCGACCTGATGCGGCGCAGACAGCAGAGCAAGGCGGCGCTCGCCGCGGCGGCCGCGCTCGCGGTGTGCGGCGCGCTGGTCCTGCTGCCGAGCGGCGGCTGGGGTCCCGACGGCGCGGCCGCCCCCGTGTACGCGCGCAACCCGGCGGCCGAGGCCGCCCTGGACCCGGGACGGCTGGTCCGGGTCTCCCCCACCGCCTGGCGGACCGCCGCCCGCACCGACTTCTCGGTGTGGCCGGCGCGCGGCTCCCTCACCAGGGACACCGCCCTGCTGCGCCGCGCCCTCGCCGTCTGGGCCCGTCCCGGTGGGACGGTCCAGGTCTCGGCGACCCCCGGCACCCAGACCGGCGGCCCGGCCGGGCCGCCGCAGCTGCTGTACGCGGGCGAGGTCGACAACGCCCGCGTGGTGCTGCTGTACGACGGTCTGCGCATCGCCCGCTACGCCGAGCCGAAGGACGGCACGGCGGGCGCAGCGCTCGACTTCGCCCGCGTCGACGGGGCCCGCAAGGCCGAGGCCGGCGCCCTCGTGCTCAGCCGGTCCGACGAGAACGTCCGTTACCTGACCGCTCCCTGGGTCCAGAAGGCGGCCGAACGGGATCTGGCCAAGCCCGGCGCGGGAGCCATGGACCTCAACCTGACCGACGGGGTCACCTCACCGCTGGCCAGCCCGGCCCTGCGGTCGGGTGCCTGCACCTCCTGGAACGTGCTCCAGCTGACCGACGCCTCCGGCACCCGCCTCGTCACCGACCTCGGCGAGCTGACCCCGGCCCGGCTCACCTTCGGGCGGCCCGGCAGGACCGGTGAGGCGTCGGGGGCCCAGGCGCTGCACACCTGGGCGCCGTTCGCCTGTTCGCTGGCCGCCCAGCGCTCCGCCGGGGTGCGCAGCGTCAACGCCTGGTCCTTCGCCGACCAGCCGTTGCCCGACGCGAGCGGCACGGGCAGCTGGGTGTGCACCCGGGCCGAAACCTGGCGCGGCGACGGCACGCTGGTCCTGGCGCAGTTCCAGACGCCGCGCGTGCGGTACGGGGCGGTCGCGGCCAAGGGCACGGACGTGACGGCGTGCGGTCCGCGTGATCCCCATGTGCTGGCCGGTGTGCTGTGGAAGTCCGGCGCGGGGGCCTGGTACCTGCTGACCGCGGGTGGCTCGGACACCGCGTCGATCCGTACGACCGGCGGAGTCACCGCGACCACCGAGGGCAACCTGCTCGCCGTACGGGCGAAGCGGGGAGCCCAGGTGGAGTTGCAGGGCACCCTGAAGGACGGCACCCCGATCAACGGCCTGCGCTGACGCGTCGTCCTCGTCGCCCGACATGTGAACATCCACGGCCGAATTCGATCGGTAAGGTGTTCGCATGACTACCGGGGTTCGCCGCAGGATGGGCGTCGAGGAGCGGCGGCAGCAGCTGATCGGCGTCGCCCTCGAGCTGTTCAGCCGGCGCTCGCCGGACGAGGTCTCCATCGACGAGATAGCGTCCGCGGCGGGTATTTCGCGCCCACTGGTCTACCACTACTTCCCCGGCAAAGTCAGCCTGTACGAAGCGGCGTTGAAGCGTGCCTCGGAAGATCTGGCGGGCCGGTTCGCGGAGCCGTGCGAGGGTCCGCTGGGGGCGCGGCTGCTGCGCGTGATGCGCCGCTACTTCGATTTCGTCGACGAGCACGGGCCCGGTTTCTCGGCGCTGATGCGCGGCGGCCCGGCCGTCTCCGTGGGCGGATCCCACTCGGTGAGCCACGTTTCGGCCACCCACGCGATCGTCGACTCCGTCCGGCAGGCCGCGTACGACCAGATCCTTGTCCACCTGGGGGTCTCCGAGCCGCCCGCGCGACTGGAACTGGTCGTCCGCTCCTGGATCTCGCTCGCCGAGTCGACGGCCCTGATCTGGCTGGACGGCCGGCGCATCCCACGCGCCGAGCTGGAGGTCCAGCTCGTGCACGACTTCGCCGCGCTGGCCGCCGTGAGCGCCGCCTACGACGAGGAGATGTCCGCCCTCCTGCGCGGCATGCTGAAGGAGGAGCCGGCGGACGGCCCCTTCAGCGACCTGGTGACCCGGCTGATCGCCCTCGGTTCCTGAACCTCAGCGCTCGAACTTGCGGTAGGAGGCGTCGAGTTCGCGTACCTCGGCGGAGGCGTGCAGAACGAACCCGTCGTCCGCCACATGCTCGCGCAGCAGCTCGAGGACGGTCTCGGTCAGTTTCGCCTTGGTCTCTTCGGTACGGCCGGCCAGCAGGCCGATCGTGACATGGACGATGGCGTGCTGCTCGTCCTCGGGGTCCTCGTAGCCGAAGGCCGTGAACGCACTGGGGCGGAACTGCGCCTTGCAGGCCTCCGGCTTGGCGGCCGCGATCTCGACCGTCGCGGTGTGCAGGGCGTGGGCGAAACCGGCGCGGTCGAAGGCCGGAGCCATCACGGCGGAGTAGTCGACGGTGATCTGCGGCATGGCGGCGCACTCCTGTTCTATGACAACGAGGTCACCCTAATCCGCCCGGCCCGCCGGTCGTAGGGCGGCGTCGCGATGTCTCGCGCGTTGGTCAACGCCGCGTGAAGACCGCCACGGTGCGCCCCGGCACGGCGAAGGTACCCGATTCCGCCGTGTACGCCGCCGACCTGACGACCGGGTCCGCGCCCGAGGCCTGCTCGGGATGGAGACGGTAGTGCTGCCCGGCGAGCTCGGCGATCCGCTGCTCCTGCTTCTCGGGCGTCGCGTTGAACACCACGACGAGGTCGCCGAGCCGCATGGTGATCACTCCTGGTGTCTCGTCCTTGCCGGACAGCGGGAAGGACAGCCGTGACTGCACCCGGTCGGCCGTGCCGAGGGAGAAGGCCCGCTCCGTCGTGCGGATCCTCAGCAGGTCCCGGTACGCGGCGGAGGCTCCCTCGATCTGCGGGCAGCCGACCCGCACCGTACTCAACAGGGGCTTGGCGTAGGGCCACTTGGACCGGTTGTCGGCCGCCATGGGCAGGCCCCGGCCGAACCCGTTGCCGTCCGCGCAGTTCCAGTGGACGGCGTTGAACCAGTCGCCGCTGTCGAAGGAGTTGCGGTCCAGTGACTTCGAGCGCAGCAGATCGGTGCCGGCCTGGGAGAGCGCCGGGCCCTGCGAGAGGGTGGCGGTGGCCATCGCCAGGACCTGCATACGGGCCCGGTCGGAAGCGGAGGTGTTCCGCGGCAGCTTGTAGGTGAGGGCGTCGAACAGCGACTCGTTGTCGTGCGCGTCGGCATAGGCGAGCGCGTCGCCCAGGGCCTTGGCGTACCCGGCGGGCGCTCCGTTGTAGTCGATCTCCGCGCCGGTGACCTTCTTGCCGCCGGAGTCCGTGAAGCGGTAGGCGGCGAGGTTGCCGGTCAGGCCCACCTTGATCAGGTCCTGGTAGTGCAGGAGGCGGGCCTTCTGCTCCGCCTTCGTTCCGTTGGCCGTCGAGGAGTTGGGGTCGGTGTACAGCCCGGACGCGAAGCCCTGGACGCCGGGGTCGGGGTCGAAGGGGCTGCCGCCGCGCACCGCGTCGCGGGCGCGGTCGGAGAAGGTCGCGACGCCGGTGCCGGCCATGTTCTGCTGCGTGGCCTGTACGAAGCGGGCGTCGTCGGCGACCTCGCCGAAGTTCCAGCCCTCGCCGTACAGGATGATCTTCTTGCCGTCGACGCCGTCCTTGTCGACGGTCAGCGCGTCGAGGGCCTTGCGGACGGCGAGGATGTTGGCCTTCGGATGGTGGCCCATCAGGTCGAAGCGGAACCCGTCGACCTTGTACTGCCTGGCCCAGGTGACGATCGAGTCCACCACCAGCTTGCCCATCATCGCGTTCTCCGGCGCGGTGTTCGCACAGCAGGTGCTGGTGGCCACCGAACCGTCGGCGAGCAGGCGCTGGTAGTAGCCGGGCACGATCCTGTCGAGCACGCTGGTGTCCGCCTGGCCGCTCGCCGCCGTGTGGTTGTAGACGACGTCCATGACGACCCTGAGGCCGTCCTGGTTGAGCGCCTGCACCATCCGGCGGAACTGGACCGTGCGGGCCGTGCCGTCCGGGTCGGTGGCGTACGAGCCCTCGGGGACCGTGTAGTGGTACGGGTCGTAGCCCCAGTTGTAGGCGTCCTTCGCCGCGGTCCTGGCGACGCACTCCTGCTGCTGGTCGGAGTCGGCCGGATAGGAGGCCAGGTCGCAGTCCGGCGCGGCCTGGTCGGCCTTCCGCTCGGGGATGGTGGCGATGTCGAAGGCGGGCAGGAGATGGACGTACGAGGTGCCCGACTTCGCGAGCTCGCGCAGGTGCCTGGAACCGTCGCTGTCCTGGTCGGTGAAGGCCAGGTAGGTGCCCTGGTCCTTGACCGGGACGGTCGGGTCGGCGATCGAGAAGTCCCGGATGTGCAGTTCCTGGATCTGCGCGTCCTTCAGCGGTACGGCCCTGGGCTTGCGCAGGGCCGACCAGCCGTCCGGGGCGAGGGACCTGTCGTTCAGGTCGGCGACGAGGCTGCGCCGGGAGTCCGCGGTGAGGGCGACCGAGTACGGGTCGGTGACCTCGTTGGTGACCACCCTGCGGACGCTGGGCGCCCAGACCTTGACGACGTACCGGTAGGGCTTGCCCTTCCAGGCCTTCGGGCCGGTCACGGACCATACGCCGGTGGCCGCGTCGCGGCGCATCCGCACGGTGGTGCCGTCGACGTCCAGCGACACCTTCTGCGCGGTGGGCGCCCAGACGGCGAGGGTCGGCCTACCGTCCCGGAACACCGGCCCGAGCTTCGCCTTGGTCGCGCCCGGGTACAGGTCGTCGAGCACCCCCGCGATCTGCACGCCGGTCGCTGCCAGGACGGCACCGTTCGCGGCGCGCTGCGAGGCGACCAGCTGACCTTCCAGTGCCTGCCGCACCCGGTCCCGGTCGCGCGGGTCGACGGACCAGGCGGTGTAGTCCTTCAGGTGCGGGAACTTCGCCTTCTGGGCGTCGGTGAGCGTGGTCTTCGACAGCCGCAGCCAGCGTTCGTCGTCGCTGGCCAGCGTCCCGTCCTTGACGGTGATCGAGCCGTCGCGGGAGTACAGCAGCTGGGTGGAGGCGGCACCGTCGGCGCCGTTCCAGGCGAGCGTGTTCCGGTCGATCCAGATCGCCTTGGAGGTGGTCAGGTCGAGGGCGGCGGCACTGCCCGCGGGCTGCGGCAGCAGGTACTTCTCCTGGCCGTTCAACAGCCACACCTCGTAGCCGTTGTTCTTGAGGTCCAGCGACTGGTCGGTGGGGAGATCCTTGTCGTCGCCCTTGTGGATGATGTAGCTGAGGCTGGTGGCACCCTCGTTGAGCGGTACCTCGAAGACCGCGCCATAGGCGTCAGTCTTCACCGGTTTCAGGGGGTTCGACCAGTCGGTGGGGTTCGCGGCACCCGTCCAGACGTGCAGGCCCCATCCGTCGTAGTTCCTGTCCGCGCGGTGGTAGTGGATGACCGCCTTGGTCCTGTCCTGCGCCGGGTAGCCGGGCTTCTCGGTCAGTACGTCCGTCTTCCCCTGCTCGACCCACACCTCACCCGTCCTGGTGACGTCGATGGACCGGTCGGCGGAGACGTCCTTGTTGCCGTCCTTGTCGACGACCAGGAAGCCGACGTTCGAGGCGCCCGGCTTGAGCCTGACGTAGGCGAAGGCGCCGTAGGCGTCCCGGCCGGTGAAGGGGTGACCGGCGGGCCAGGTGGTGGACTCGCCGTCGGCGATGTCGCCCCAGGCGTACAGGCCCCAGTCGGCGTAGTCGCCGTCGGTGCGCTTGTAGTGGACGATGGCGTAGTCCCGGGAGGAAGCCGTGGGGACCTCGGGCGCGGGCGGGGTGCCGGTGGTGCTTTCGGCGGTGGCGCTCGCGGTGCGCCCGGCGGAGTCGACGACGACCGCCTTGTAGCGCAGGGCGGTTCCGGCGGGCACGTCCTCGCCGATGACCTGGGTGACCTTGTACGGGGCGTGGTCGGCGGAGCCGAGGATGTGCCACTTGCCGTTTCCGGCCTGGGCGGCGAAGACGACGCGGTCGAGCTGTCCCCCGGTGACGTCGGCGGACAGCTCGACGGTCCCGGTGGCACCGGACTCCGGGGCCTTGAGGATGATGGTGGGCTTGGTAGCGGGCTCGGCGAGGGGGCCGGCGGCCTTGTAGACGACGGCCGAACCGGCGGGGACGGTGAGCGTGAGCCTGTGGTCGCCGTCGGACTCCACGGTGTCCTTCGTCCCGTACACGCCCCGGTACGACATACCGGCCGAGCCGGTCGCGAAGGCGGCCCTCCGCACCTCCCCCGCGTTGTTGAGGGCGACGACGTACTCCTGGCCCGTCCTGGCGTCCGTACGGGTGAAGGCGTAGATCCCGGCGCCGTCGGCCGCGTACCGCTCGGTCTGGACTCCGTCCGTCAGCGCCGGGTTGGCCTTGCGGAGCCTGGAGAGGGCGGCGATCTCCCGGTAGAGCGGTGCCCCGGTGTCGTAGGAGTCGCTCGCGTGGGTGCGGTCGGTGCCGATCTCGTCGTCGTCGAGGTAGTCGGCGACCCTGGAGGCGAACATGGTCTGGCGGGCGTCCTTGTCGCCGCCGGAGCCGGTGAAGCCCTGCTCGTCGCCGTAGTAGACGACCGGGTTGCCGCGGCTGAGGAACATCAGCTCGTTGGCCAGCCTGTCCTTGGCCAGCAGTGCGGCGTCGGACGCCTTCGGGTTGTCCTGGTTCAGGAAGTACCCGATCCGCCCCATGTCGTGGTTGCCGAGGAAGGTGACCTGCTCGTAGGCGTTGGCCTTGCCGGTCGTGTACTTGTAGTCGTCGCCGAAGACCGACGCCAGCTTCCGCGCGCTGCCGCCCTGGGAGGCGTACGAGCGGGCCGCGTCCTGGAAGGGGAAGTCGAGCGTGGCGTCGAGGCGGCCGCGGGTGACGTACGGCGACGTGACCGACGTGTCGGCGGAGTAGACCTCGCCGAACATGAAGAAGTTCCTCCGGCCGTGCGCGGCGGCGTACTTGTCGAGCGCCGTCGCCCACTGGGTCCAGAACTCCATGTTCACGTGCTTGACGGTGTCGATCCGGAATCCGTCGACACCGAAGTCCCTCACCCACCGCTCGTAGATCTTCTCCATGCCGTGGACGACCTCGGGACGTTCGGTCCACAGGTCGTCGAGGCCGGAGAAGTCGCCGTAGGTCGCGGACTCGCCGGCGTAGGTGGAGTCGCCCCGGTTGTGGTACATCGTCGGGTCGTTGAGCCAGGCCGGGACCTTGCTGTCGCCGGTGACCCGCGGGGTGCGCGGGAAGGAGCCGGCGTCCACGGACGGGAACCTCCTGCGGCCGTCCGCGTAGTCGGCGTCGTCGAACGGCCGCCCGTCCTTCGTCAGGTAGGGGAAGGCGCCCTTGGACAGGTAGTCGTACGATTTCTCCTGATAGTCGACGACGTCGGCGGTGTGGTTGGTGATGACGTCGAAGAAGACCTTCATGCCCTTGGCGTGCGCCTTGGAGATAAGGGTCCGCAGGTCCTTGCCGGTGCCGAAGTGCGGGTCGACCTGGGTGAAGTCGGTGATCCAGTAGCCGTGGTAGCCGGCGGAGACTCCGGTACCCCCACTGCCCGTGCCCTGCACGGGGCGGTTCCTGAAGATCGGCGCCATCCAGATGGCCGTGGTGCCGAGCCCCTTGATGTAGTCGAGCCGCCTGGTCAGGCCCTTGAGGTCGCCGCCCTGGTAGAAGCCCTTGTCGGTGGGGTCGTAGCCGGTACTGAGACGTGAGCCGGTCAGGCCACCGCGGTCGTTGGACGCGTCTCCGTTGGCGAAACGATCCGGCATGACGAAGTAGAACTGCTCGCGCGTGTCGTCGTGCCGGGCCGGCTGGGCGGCGAGCGCGGCGTCGGAGGGCGGTGGCGGCGGGGTGGCGGCGTGAGCCGCCGTCGGCTGGATCAGGGCGGCCGCGAGAGCGGCGGCGGTGACCGTCGCGGCCCGTCTCGCTTGGCGCGTACGGCGCCACCGAGGCGCCGGCCATCTCGGTATCACAGGCGGTAACTCCTTGCGGCTACGGCTCTCTTGGGCCCGACCCCGACACCGCGGACGCGGCTGCCCACCGGGCGACCGCGTGACCGTACCGCCGACGAAATACTTACAGCAAGAGGCATGAAAGCAACGGCAAGAAGTTTCACTCCGGTTGCCGGATGCGCCTAACGGGTGAAGAGTGGCTTATGTGACGCATGTCGGCCCGTAACGAACGAAGGGTCGCCCTCGGCGACTTCCGCCCGCACCTGGACGCACCATGGCCAGACTCCCCCGGCGACACATCCTGCACCTGACCGGCATATCCGCCGTGACCGCCGCGGCGCTCGCGCTGCCCTTGACCCCGATGGCGTCAACGCCGCCCTCACCTGGGCCTTCGTCGCCGCCTTCGCCCGGCCCGTCGACGCCCGGCGCGTCACCGCCAGGTCAGTCGCCGCCGGACACCACCCCTTCGCCCCCGCCCTCCCCGGCCGATACGCCCGGGACACCGAGCCCGTCCGATACGGGGGGTTCGGACGGTTCGCCGGGGAATGGCGAGTCGCCCCCTTCTGCCGGTGACGACACCCCGGACTCCCAGGCTCCGAAGCAGCAGAAGAAAGAGCTTGACGACGCAACAAAGGTTCTGGAGCAGAAGAAGGCGGAAGTCCCGGGGGAACTGGCCCCGAGCGTCGAGCAACTGACCGCCACGCTGCGCGCGGTGGACGCCCCGGGGACGCCGCCCCAGAACCGCGACGCGGTCATCCGGACCGCACGGTCGGTGAGCTCCGCCCTGGCGGTGATCGACGATCCGGGGACGCCGCGTGCGGTGCGGGCGCAGTTGACCGAGCTCGTGAAACAGGTGGCCTCCACCGTGGGGGCGGCGGACAGCCCGGGGATACGACCTGAGATGCGGCGCGCGTATTTCTATGCCGCGGACAAGTCGGCAAACGCCTATCGCCTGATCGACAACCCCGAGACACCGCCGGCGGTGGCACACGCCGCGAACAGGATCATTGCGAACCTGGCCCGATCCGCGCAGCACGACGCGAAAGGGAAGTCTTTCAAGGAGCAGAGCTCGACGCGCACCGGCCAGGAGCCCGGACCGGCTGTGCTGCAACTGGCGACGGTCCTGGCAGCACTCGGCGACCAGCACTCGTCCGACGACGGAGGCCGGAGCTCTTTGGCCCAGACGGCGGGCGAGGCGAGTTCGTCGCTGGACGGATCGAACGATCCTGGGGCATCGGACGATGCACAAGAGCAAGCGCGACAGGAACTGCAGAAGCAGCTCACTGAACTGGAGAAGGGGTTCGACAAGTACCTGTCCGCTCAGCCCCTGCCGTCCGAACAGCTGGGCAAGGCAGCCGAGGTCTGCACCAACGCCATTTTCGAGACAGCCTCGGAGGGAACGCTGGCCAGATACCTGGAGAGCGTTCTTCCGCATACGTGGAACACGGCGGGCGTCAGCGATTTCTGGAAATCCGAAGAAAAAGGGAACGATTCCCTCGAAATCTTCACCCAGTTGCGGAACGAGCACATCACCGACGCCCCGATGGCCATCAAGCAACTCGTCCCCAAGCTCGCCGACTCGGTGCCGGCAAGCCAGCTTTTCACCGCTGTCGGCAGCTCGGCGCTGCACTGCCTACGGGCCGCTTCGCAGCTCGACCAGAACGGGATCGATTCGGGGACCTGGGTCAAGATGGCCGAGGAGCAGAAATAGAACGCGTCAGTTCCGCCAGGGACACCTCCGTTCTGGTGTAGACCGTGGACAGGCCGAATCTCTCGACTTCCCTCCTCTCCTCCTGGAGAGGGGGCGCTCCCGGTTTCTCGAAGTGGTACGAAGAAACGGAGTATTCCGGGGGAGCGCTCGGGCCCCAGCCCGCCAACACATAGCGAGGGCCGTGTGTCACGTTGACCAGGTTGTTGTTGTGGCGCACCTTGCCGAGGTACAAGAGGCGATTCCGGCACCAGCCCGTCAGGCAGCAGAACTTTCCCTCTCTCGCGTGCCAGGACGGGTGCTGCACTTCGAACGCACTCACATCGATCCGTCCTCGGTCCTTCCTCATGAAGGTGAGCTGGAGGTCGACGCTCAGCAGGTCGTACTGGGCGCTTCTGGGAACCTGGAGAACGTGCTCCCGAGTGTCCTCCTGCCCGCTTTCGAGTACTTGCCCGGGCTCATAGAAACGCCCTCTGCTGAGGGCGGTGTAGGACAGCTGATCAACATTGGTTTCCGAATCCTCGGCGTTCTTCTGGCGGTCGACACTCCGCTCCCACTCGTCCGCCGACGTGTCCCCCTTCTCGGAGTACTTCGCAGTCCTTCCGTAGACCGAGAAGTCATCGATGACGATGTACACCGAATACGCTCCGGTGTTCTTCACGGAAAGCTTCAGCGGCACCTGAAGGAATGGGTGCCGGGGATCCGCACGTGCCGTACCGAATTCGGCATTGAGAGTGAAATGCAGGGGGGCCGCTGTGGGGGCGTACATGGTCGAGTACGTCAGACTCAAAGCGGTGAAGAGAGTCGATACGGCCACTCCGGCGGCGAATTTCCTGGGATGCGGAACTCCCTTCCAGGATCTTTCCCGGAGCAACAGGCACAGTGCCCACACGGACCAGAGCCAGAGAGGCATGAACGCCAGCATGTAGGGCGTGTATTCCCTCTCGTCCAGCCACATGAGTATGAGCAGGCTGTCGGTGGCCAGCGCTATGAGGACGCCGAGCAGTGAGAGCGCACCGGAGATTCCGGACCGCCGTTTTCCCCACTGATCGATTGCCGCCGCCGCTGCCGCGATCTGCACCAGACCGGACAGGACGAGCACGGCCCCGGTCACCCGTTGCGCGAAGGTCAGTGCGCCGAAGACGTCCGGCCTTCCGATCGTCACGTTGAGGACCGCGGAAGCGAGCAGTCCCGTCGCCATCAGGACGCTGACCGCCCGCCTTCTCCAGGTCCGGTCCGGCCACGTGTCGCTGCCCCCGCCGCGCCAGTACACGTACGCCGGGTCGTCCACGTCCACGTCGGGGTGTCCGAGACGGGTCAGCAGTTTCCGCAGTTCGCGCAGCGTCCAGACACCGCCGACAGCGTCGCCGCCTACGGTGACCCGGCGCAGACCCCGGCCGTCCGGTGCCTCGACGACGATCCAGGGACGGATGCTCATGGAGCAAGCCTCGGACCGGAGCGGGGACGGCGCACGCGCGGTTGCTCCGGTCGGGCGAGGTTCAGCAGCTCGACTTGCCGGCGTAGATCGCCAGCGCCATGTTCGAGCCGAGAGTGGCGGTGAACTGCCCGCCGGAGTCGACGGTGACCGTCGTGTTGCTCTGGACGTTGCAGTACGTGCCCGCCGGCAGCGAGGTCCGGTAGGTCCGGCTGAGGGACGAGGACTCGTGGTTGACGGCCACGTAGCCCTTGCCGCCCCGCCCGAAGGCGATCGCGTTGTTGCCGTCGTCCCACCAGTCGGTGACGGCCTGCCCCCGGGTCGCGTTGCGGAAGGCGACCATCGACCTGATCTCCGGCCAGGCGTGCTGGCACTTCCAGCCGTCCCGCCAGCAGGCGTTCACGGTGCCTCCGTTCGGCGGTCCGGCGTCGGCGTCCGTCCACTCGTACCCGGAGTTGATGTCCGGGGCGCCGTAGGGCCAGGCCAGCATGAAGACGTTGGCGAGGGTGTAGTCGGCGCCGTCCTTGTAGTTCAGGGTGGAGCCGTTGCGCTCGGTGTCGTGGTTGTCGACGAAGACGCCGGCGACCGAACTGCTGAGGTAGCCCCAGCCCTCGCCGTAGTTCTTCAGGTAGGCGAGCTTCTCGTTGTGGAAGACGCGCTTGAGATCGTAGGCGTAGCGGAACTCCTGGACGTCCCCGTTGCCGGTGTACTCGGACGGCTGGACCGCCTCGCCGGCGCCGTAGATGACCTCCTGCTTCCAGTAGGCGGAAGGGTTGTTCAGACGGGACTTGATGTTGGCCAGGTCGTCCGCCGGGATGTGCTTGGCGGCGTCGATGCGGAAGCCGTCGACGCCGAGGGAGAGCAGGTCGTTCAGGTAGCCGGCGATGGTCTTGCGGACGTACTCCTCGCCGGTGTCCAGGTCGGCCAGGCCGACGAGTTCGCAGTGCTGGACGTTCCAGCGGTCGGAGTAGTCCGTCACCGGGGAGGTGCAGTCGTCGAAGTCGTGGACGGAATACAGTCCGGGGTAGTCGTACTTCGTGTACGAGGAGCCGCCGGTGCCGGTGCCGGAGCCCGCCGACATGTGGTTGACGACCGTGTCCACCACGACTTTCACGCCTGCCGCGTGGCAGGTGTTCACCATGTCCTGGAAGGCCGCGCGGTCGCCCAGCCGTCCGGCGATCCGGTAGCTCACCGGCTGGTACGACGTCCACCACTGCGGGCCCTGGATGTGCTCGGCGGGCGGGGAGACCTGGACGTAGCCGTAGCCGGCCGGGCCCAGCGTGCTGGTGCACTCCTTGGCGACCGAGGCGTACTTCCACTCGAACAGGACGGCGGTGACGTCCTTGGTGCCGGGTGGGGAGGCGTGCGCGATAGTCGGGTTCATGACAAGGGTCGCCGTGAGGGCCAGCGCCCCGAGAAGAGTTCTGCGTGCCATGTGGGGTCCTTCACCGTTGAAGGCGCTTGCTGAAAAATTCCAGCCACGTTGCGATGACGCAGATGTTAAAGGCCCGCCGCCTGAAAAGGCAGCGGGCCGGGTGAAGTTGATGCAAGAACTTGCCGAGGGACCGTCAGACGGCCGTGAACCACACCGTCGTGTCGGCCGGCACCTTCGCCTCGCCGTCGGCCTCGGTCACCTCACCGCTGGTGAGCAGCACCCGGCCGTACGCCGGGGTCGTCACCGCCTCCCCCGTGGTGTTCGCGACGCACACGAACTCCCCGCGCCGGAACGCGAGGACGCCCTCGGGGGCGCGCAGCCACTCCACCGCGTCGCCCGCACCGAGCGCGGGGTGTTCCCGGCGGGCGGCGATCGCGGCGCGGTACAGCTCCAGCGTCGAGTCCGGCACACCGGTCTGCGCCTCGACGCTCAGCTCCCCCCAGCTCGACGGCTGCGGAAGCCAGCTGCCGCCGCTGCCGAAGCCGTACGAGGATCCCGTGCGGGTCCACGGGATCGGCACCCGGCAGCCGTCGCGGAAGCCGTCCTGGCCGGCGCCCCGGAAGTACGCCGGGTCCTGGCGCACCTCGTCGGGCAGGTCGACGACGTCGGGGAGACCGAGTTCCTCGCCCTGGTAGACGTACGCCGAGCCGGGCAGGGCGAGCATCAGCAGGGTGGCAGCGCGCGCCCGGCGCAGGCCCAGCGCACGGTCGCCCGCCGCGCGGATCTGGGTGCCGAGGCCGGGCGGGTTGGCGAAGCGGGTGGCGTGCCGGGTGACGTCGTGGTTGGACAGCACCCAGGTGGACGGGGCGCCGACCGGGCGCATGGCCTCGAGGGTGCGGTCGATGACCTGGCGGAGTTCGTCCGCGTCCCACGAGGTGCTCAGGTACTGGAAGTTGAAGGCCTGGTGGAGTTCGTCCGGACGGACGTAGTGGGCGGTGCGCTCGACGGTCGGGGTCCAGGCCTCGGCGACGAAGATCCTGTCCTCGGAGTACTCGTCGAGGATCAGCCGCCACCGGCGGTAGATCTCGTGCACGCCGTCCTGGTCGAAGAACGGCATGACATCGTTGCCCAGCAGCTTCACCTGGTCGTGGACGCCGAGGTCGGGCAGCCCCGCCGCCTTGACGAGGCCGTGGGCCACGTCGATGCGGAAGCCGTCCACGCCCATGTCCAGCCAGAAGCGCAGGATCGAGCGGAACTCGTCCCCCACCGCCGGGTGGTCCCAGTTGAAGTCGGGCTGTTCCGGCGCGAAGAGGTGCAGGTACCACTCTCCGGGCGTGCCGTCCGGTTCGGTGACCCGGGTCCACGCCGGGCCGCCGAAGATGGACTCCCAGTCGTTGGGCGGGAGCGCGCCGTCCTTCCCCTTGCCCGGGCGGAAGTGGTAGCGGTCCCGCAGCGGCGAGCCGGGGCCCTCGGCGAGCGCCCGCTTGAACCACTCGTGCCGGTCGGAGGAGTGGTTGGGCACGATGTCGACGATGACTTTGAGACCGAGCCCGTGCGCGTCGCGGATCAGGGCGTCGGCGTCCAGCAGGTTGCCGAACATGGGGTCGACGGCGCGGTAGTCGGCCACGTCGTAGCCGGCGTCGGCCTGCGGCGAGGCGTAGAACGGGCTGAGCCACACGGCGTCCACGCCGAGGTCGCGCAGATAGGGGAGTCTGGAGCGCACGCCCTCCAGGTCGCCCATGCCGTCGCCGTTGCTGTCGGCGAAGCTGCGCGGATAGACCTGGTAGATCACCGCGTCCCGCCACCAGTCGCGGCGCTGGGCGACGGTGGCGACGGCTGACTCGGTAACAGGGCTGGATGCCGGGTCGGCGGAGTGCTGGCTCATGGCGTCCTTGTGATGGGTGCTTGCAGTTCGGTGAAGAGGCGTCCGCGGTCCGGTTCAGCCCTTCGTGCCGCCGGCGGTGAGGCCGGTCACCAGGTTTTTCTGGACAAGGTAGAAGAACACGGACACGGGTATCGAGATCAACACTGCGGTGGCGGCCATATAGTTCCACTGCGCGTCGTGCTCGCTGACGAAGCTCTGCAGCCCGACGGCGAAGGTGTACTTCGAGTCGTCGAGCATGAAGGTGGTCGCGAAGGCGACCTCGCCGACGGCCGTGATGAAGTTGTAGAAGGCGGCGACGGCCAGCCCCGGGCGGGCCAGCGGCAGGATGAGCCGCGCGAAGGTCCCGAAGGGTGTGAGCCCGTCCACGCGGCCCGCTTCGTCGATCTCGAAGGGGATGGTGTCGAAGTATCCCTTGAGCAGCCAGGCGCTGTACGGCACGGCGGTCGTGCAGTTGATGACGATCAGGGCCCAGTAGGTGTCGATGAGGCCGAGCTCGCTGAAGATCTCGTACATCGGCACGATCAGGATGGCGATCGGGAAGGCCTGGGTGAGCAGCAGCACCCACATCAGCGGCCTGTAGCCGGGGAAGCGCATCCGCGAGACGGCGTAGCCGGTGGTGGCGGCGACGAAGACGCCGATCAGGGTGGTGCCGAGGGCCACGATCATCGTCGACTTGAGCCAGTCGAAGAAGGCGGTGTGCCGCAGCACGAAGTCGTAGTTGGAGAAGGTGAGCTCGCCCAGGATCTTGCCCGGGTGCAGGTAGTCGTCCTTGTCGGGGCCGAGGGACAGGAAGATCAGCCAGGCCACCGGGGCGAGCGCGACGAGACTCGCGAGGGTGAGGCCGGTGTGCAGGAGGGCGGCGCCGAGCGGGCCGCGCTCGCCGCGCCGGCGGTCGCGGCGGGCGGGCCGCGCGGCGGGGGCGGGCCCGGCGGGTGTCTTTTCCAGGGTCGTGGTGCTCATGGCGGCGGCTCCTGCGGCGTCAGACGGCGAGCTGGTCATTGCGCTTCAGCCAGCGGAAGTAGAAGGAGGTGAAGACGGTGAGGACGGACAGCAGCAGTACGCCGTACGCGGCGGACTGGGCGAAGTCGCGCGGCTGCTGCCCGAAGCCCAGGTAGTAGGCCCAGGTGACGAGGATCTGGGCGTCGGGCGCGCTGGTGGGGCCGAACAGCAGGAAGATGATCGCGAACTGGTTGAACGTCCATATGACGCCGAGCAGCACCACGGTGGAGCTGACCGAGCGCAGGCCCGGCAGGGTGACGTGCCGGAAGCGCTGCCAGGCGCTCGCGCCGTCCATCTCGGCGGCCTCGTAGAGCGAGGAGTCGATGGACTGCAGGCCGCCGAGCAGGGAGAGCATCTGGAACGGCACGCCGCACCAGGTGTTGACCATGATCGCGGCGAACCGCTGCCAGAAGGTGTCCTCCAGCCACTGCGGCTGGGGCAGGTGCAGCGCGTGGAGGGCCTGGTTGAGCACGCCGGAGTCGGAGAGCATGATCCGCCAGGAGAACACGGTGACGAAGGTCGGCACGGCCCAGGGCAGGACCAGCAGCACCCGGTAGAGGGTGCGGCCGCGCAGCTTCTCGTTGAGCATCAGCGCGAGGCCGAGGCCGATGGTGTAGTGCAGGGTCACGCAGGCGACCGTCCAGAAGACGGTCCACAGGAAGTGCGACCAGAACCGGTCGTAGGACAAGGGGCCGAACAGGATGTCCTTGTAGTTGTCGAGCCCGATGAACCGGTACGTGGCGTCGATGTGGTTGACGCCGATGGTGCGCGCCGAGTTGAGGCTGTTGGCGTCGGTCAGGGTCAGGTAGAAGCCGCGTATCAGCGGGTAGCCCACGATGACGCCGAGCACGAGGACCACCGGTGCGATCATCGCGTAGGCGTACCAGTGCTTGCTGAATCCGTGTCTGACGCGCTGCCCCAGCCCGGGCCGGGGCGCGCGGTCACCGCGGCGCTCGCCGGTCGCGCGGTCGATGGCGACTGTCATGGTTCGACAACCTTCTCAAGGGCCTGTGGATCAGGGGACGGGCTGGGGCACGGGCCGGTGGCCGCCGGATCTCTCCCCCCCCTGTAGGGATCCGACGGCCACGCGGGGTCACTTGCCGAAGTCGGGCACCAGCTTGGTGATGGCGACCTCGGCGTTGCCCAGGCCCTTGTCCAGCGACTCCTTGCCACCGGCGATCTTGGGGAGCTCGATGTCCAGCGGCCCCCACAGGGAGCTGTACTCGGGCAGCGCCGGGCGCGGCTGGGCGGCGGCGAGGACGCCCTGGTAGCCGGCGATACCGGGGTCGGCCTTGACCTGGGCGGTGTAGGCGTCGTCCCGTGTGGGCAGCGTGGAGTTCTTCAGGGCGATGGCCGACTGGGACTTCGCCGAGGTCATGAAGTTCACGAACTTCAGCGCCGCTTCCTGGTGGGCCTTGTCCGAGCCGGCGTAGACGGACAGGTTGTGGCCTCCGGTCGGGGCGCCCGCCTTGCCGGTGGAACCGGCCGGGACGGTCGCGATGCCGAGGTTGGACTTGTCCTTGAAGGCGGAGCCCTTGTAGAAGTTCGTGATCTCCCAGGGGCCCTGGATGATCGCGGCGACCTTGCCGTTGACGAAGGCGTCCTGGATGTGGGCGTAGGCGTCGGCCGTGGTGTCGGCCTTGTGCAGGCCCTTGCCGGAGAAGAGGCCGAGCCAGGTGCCGTAGGCCTTCTTCGCGGCGGCGGAGTCGACGGTGATCTTCTTGGCGGAGGCGTCGACGGTGTCGGTGCCCTCGCCGTAGAGGAAGGTCTGCGCGTAGTAGGCCTGGGTGGAGCCCCAGTAGCCGTCGACACCGGTCCTGGCCTTGACCTTGGCGGCGTCCGACCTCAGCTCGTCCCAGGTCTTGGGGGCCTCGGTGACGCCGGCCTTCTTGAACAGGGCCTTGTTGTAGACGAGCGCCAGGGTGTCGGTGACCAGCGGCACGCCGTACGTCTTGCCGTCGTACTGCGCCTGGGTGATCAGGCTGGACTTGAACTTGTCCTTGTCCGCGAGGGCCTCGGTGCCGTCCAGCGGCAGGAAGTAGCCCTTCTTGGCGAAGGCGGGGGTCCAGCCGACCTCGGAGCGCAGGATGTCCGGGGCGCCCTGAGAGCCGGCGGCGGTGTCGAACTTGTTCTGCGCCTGGTCGAAGGGCACGTTGACGTACTTGACCTTGATGTTCTTGTGGGCGGCCTCGAACTGCTTGATCAGGGCCTGGTACGTCGGCGCCTCATTGGTGGCGTTGGAGGTGTCCCACCATGTGAGGGTCACCGGGCCGTCCGACTTTCCGCTGTCGCCGTCGCTCCCACCGCACGCCGTCGCCGTGAGGGCGAGGGACGCCACCAGCGCGGAGGCCGCTATGCCACGCCGCATGAGTTCTCCTTGAGGGTTGAGCCCGCGTGCCGCGGGGGGGCGGTCCCGTCCGCCACCCCTGCCGTCTTGCCGACTGCGCCGTTCCGGGCGGCCGGGCGACTGGGAAAGTAACAGCGATGCAAGCGCCGCGAAAGACCTTGCAGCAAAAAAATGCAAGACGGTGGGCGGGTTACCGTGTCGTGACCTGTCCTCGACCCGCTCGCAACCGGGTTTCCGGGCCGCTCAGCGGGGAGGGGGACACTTGTGCAAGACTCTGCAAGCTCTTTCCACGCGAGGCCGACCAGAAGGACGAGGGAGCGCGATGACGCAGCAACCGGCAGCGGGCCGTCCGACCGCCCGTGCACGGCGTCCGATCGGTGGGCAAGGCGATTCCAGGCCGGTACAGTCCATGCCTGTGACCACACGGCTTGCGGACATCGCTGCGCAGGCGGGGGTGAGCGAAGCGACCGTCAGCCGCGTCCTCAACGGGAAGCCGGGCGTCGCCGCCACCACCCGTCAGTCCGTGCTCGCCGCGCTGGACGTGCTCGGCTACGAGCGCCCGGTCCGGCTGCGGCAGCGCAGCGAGGGCCTGGTGGGCCTGATCACCCCTGAGCTGGAGAACCCGATATTCCCCGCCCTGGCGCAGGTCATCGGCCAGGCGCTGACCCGGCAGGGCTACACACCGGTGCTGGCGACCCAGACCCCGGGCGGGTCGACGGAGGACGAGCTGACCGAGATGCTCGTCGACCGGGGGGTCGCCGGGATCATCTACGTCTCCGGACTGCACGCGGACACCACCGCCGACATGGAGCGCTACGAGCGGCTGCGGGCACAGGGTGTGCCGTACGTGCTGGTCGACGGCTTCTCGCCGAAGGTGCAGGCGCCGTTCATCTCCCCCGACGACCGGGCGGCGATGACCCTGGCGGTGACCCACCTGGTCTCGCTGGGCCACACCCGGATCGGCCTGGCACTCGGACCGAAACGGTTCGTCCCGGTGCAGCGCAAGATCGAGGGCTTCGTGCGCGCCATGCAGGACCAGCTGGGCCTGGGCGCCGAGGCCGTCGAGTCGGAGCTCGTGCAGCACTCCCTCTACACGCTGGAGGGCGGCCAGGCCGCCGCCACCGCGCTGATCGACCGGGACTGCACGGCCGTGGTCTGCGCCAGCGACATGATGGCCCTGGGCGCGATACGGGCCACCCGGCAGCGCGGCCTGCGGGTCCCCCAGGACGTGTCGGTGGTGGGTTTCGACGACTCCCCGCTGGTCGCGTTCACCGACCCGCCGCTGACCACCATCCGCAAGCCGGTCCCGGCGATGGGCCAGGCGGCGGTGCGGACGCTGCTGGAGGAGATCGGCGGGACCCCCGCGCCGCACAGCGAGTTCGTGTTCATGCCGGAACTGGTGGTACGCGGGTCGACCGCGTCGGCCCCCGGGGACCGGAAACGCCCCTAGGGCGACCGGACCGACCTCGGTGGCCCGGGACCCCGAGTGCCCTCGTTGTACGACGCGCGAACGGGGCACGGCCGCGCGATGATCCGACCTTGACCGCTTTTCTGGCAGACTCTGTGCCTATGGGCGATTCGACCGTGACTGAGCCGGAAGGTCGCGAACAGAAGACCGTTCCGCACCCTGTCACGGACGGAGTGGCCGCCGGTGTGCTCCGCCGGATGCGCGTTCCGCGCCACCCCCGGCTGTGGTTCGAGATGCTGCTCATCACGGTCAGTTACTGGACGTACTCGATGGTCCGCAACGCGGTTCCGGAACAGCGCGGTGAGGCACTGCGCAACGCCGACTGGATCTGGCAGCTGGAGCACCGCCTCGGGGTCGCCGTCGAGCAGTCCGTCAACCAGACCGTGAACGCGGTGAACTGGCTGATCGTGGGCATGAACTACTACTACGCGACGCTGCACTTCGCGGTGACGCTGGGCGTGCTGGTATGGCTCTACCGCAGGCATCCGGGCCGGTACGCGGCGGCCCGGACGGTGCTGTTCGCGACGACGGGCGTGGCCCTGCTCGGCTACTACCTGTTCCCGCTCGCCCCGCCCCGGCTGATGCGCGGCGGCGGCTTCGTGGACACGGTGGCGATCCACCAGACCTGGGGGTCGATGGCCTCCGGCGACCTGAAGCACATGTCGAACCAGTACGCGGCGATGCCGTCGATGCACATCGGCTGGTCCCTGTGGTGCGGGCTGGCCCTCTTCGCGCTGGCGGGAGTGCCGTGGGTGCGCGTGCTGGGGGTGCTGTACCCGGCGGCGACGCTGCTGGTGATCGTCGCCACCGCCAACCACTTCTGGCTCGACGCGGTCGGCGGCGCCCTGTGCCTGGGCTTCGGCCTCACGGCGGCCCGGGTCTGGTACGGGTCCCTGCCCCACACCCTGCCACGGGTGACCCGGGCCCGGACGGCGCCCGAGCCGGTACCGGCCGGCGAGGCGTGAGGCGGCCCTCGCGGACTCGGCCCCCGCGGACCCAGCCCCCGCGGACCCAGCCCACACGGACCCAGCCCACACGGACTCAGCCCTCGTAGAAGAGTTCCTCCACCACTCCCCGCGCCCGGCGCGCCGTACGGCGGTACGCGTCGAGCATGTCGCCGGCGCGCCCCTCGCCGTAGCCCAGGTAGCGGCCGACGGCGGCGAGCTCGCGGGCGTCGGAGGGGAAGGTGTCGCCGGCCCGCCCGCGGACCAGCATGACGGCGTTGCGCACACGGGTCGCGAGGACCCAGGCCTCGTCGAGGGTCTCGGCGTCCTCGGCCGGGATGAGTCCGGCGTCGCGGGCGGCGGCGATGGCCGCCCGGGTACGGGTGGTGCGCAGCCCGGACTCGCGGCGGCCGTGCCGGAGCTGCAGCAGCTGCACGGTCCACTCGACGTCGGACAGCCCGCCGGGCCCGAGCTTGGTGTGCAGCTTCGGGTCGGCGCCGCGCGGGAGGCGTTCGGACTCCATGCGCGCCTTCAGCCGGCGGATCTCGCGCACGGCCTCCTCGCCGAGGCCCTGCTCCGGGTAGCGCAACGGGTCGACCAGCTCGATGAAGCGGCGGGCGAGGTCCTCGTCCCCGGCGACCGGCTCGGCCCGCAGCAGCGCGTGCGACTCCCAGGTCAGGGACCAGCGGCGGTAGTAGGCCTCGTAGGACTTCAGGGTGCGCACCAGCGGTCCGGACTTGCCCTCGGGGCGCAGGTCGGCGTCGATGAGCAGGGGCGGGTCGGCGCTGGGCAGCTGGAGCAGGCGGCGCATCTCGGCGACGACCTTGTTCGCGGCGTCCGCGGCCTCCCGTTCGTCCACGCCGTCCTGCGGTTCGTGCACGAACAGGACGTCGGCGTCGGAGCCGTAGCCCAGCTCGTGCCCGCCGAAGCGGCCCATGCCGATGATCGCGAACCGGGTGGGCAGGGTGTCGCCCCAGCCCTCGCGGACCACCGCGCGCAGGGTGCCGGCGAGGGTGGCCGCCGTGAGGTCGGAGACGGCGCCGCCGACCCGGTCCACCAGCGCGCCCTGGTCGGGCTCGGCCGGGTTGGCCTCGGTGCCGTAGGAATCGACGATGTCCGCGGCGGCCGTGCGGAACAGCTCCCGGCGGCGGACGCCGCGGGCCGCGGTGACGCCCTGGGCGGCGCTGCCGGCACGGCCCACGGCGGCGAGGATCTCCTGCTCGAGGTGGGCGCGGGAGCGCGGTTCGAGGCCGCCGCCGTCGCCGTCGCCGAGCAGGGCGACCGCCTCGGGGGCGCGCATCAGCAGGTCGGGGGCGAGACGGCCGGCCGACAGGACGCGGGCCAGGTTCTCCGCCGCCGCGCCCTCGTCCCTGAGCAGCCGCAGGTACCAGGGGGTCTTGCCGAGGGCGTCGGAGACCTTGCGGAAGTTGAGCAGGCCGGCGTCCGGGTCCGCGGAGTCGGCGAACCAGCCGAGCAGGACGGGGAGCAGGGTGCGCTGGATGGCGGCCTTGCGGGTGACGCCGGATGCCAGGGCCTCCAGGTGGCGCAGTGCGGCGGCGGGGTCGGCGTAGCCGAGGGCGACCAGGCGTTCCCGGGCCGCCTCCGGGCTGAGCCGGGCCTCGCCCGGGGCGAGCTGGGCGACGGCGTCCAGCAGGGGCCGGTAGAAGATCTTCTCGTGCAGCCGGCGGACGACGGCCGCGTGCCGCTTCCACTCACGGTTGAGCTCGGCCACCGGGTCGGCGCGCAGACCGAGGGAGCGGCCGAGGCGCCGCTGGTCCGCCTCGTCCTCGGGGACGAGGTGGGTGCGGCGCAGCCGGTAGAGCTGGATGCGGTGCTCCATGGAGCGCAGGAAGCGGTAGGCCTCGTCGAGCTGCACGGCGTCCGCCCGGCCGACGTAGCCGCCGGCCGCGAGGGCCTGGAGGGCGTCGAGGGTGGTGCCGCTGCGCAGCGACGGGTCGGTGCGGCCGTGCACCAGCTGCAGCAGCTGCACGGCGAACTCGACGTCCCTGAGGCCGCCGGGGCCCAGCTTCAGCTCGCGCTCGACCTCGGCGGCGGGGATGTTCTCCACCACGCGGCGGCGCATCTTCTGCACGTCGGCGACGAAGTTCTCACGCTCCGCGGCCTTCCAGACCAGGGGTTCGACGGCAGCGACGTACTCCTCCCCCAGATCGAGGTCCCCGGCCACCGGGCGGGCCTTGAGCAGGGCCTGGAACTCCCAGGTCTTGGCCCAGCGCTGGTAGTAGGCGAGGTGGCTGCTCAGCGTCCGCACCAGCGGACCGTTTCTGCCCTCGGGCCGGAGGTTGGCGTCCACGGGCCAGATCGAGCCCTCGACGGTCGTCTCGGAACAGATCCGCATCATGTGCGAGGCGAGCCGGGTGGCGGACTTCAGGGCCTTGCCCTCGTCGACGCCGTCGGCGGCCTCGGCCACGAAGATGACGTCGACGTCGGAGACGTAGTTCAGCTCGTGGCCGCCGCACTTGCCCATCGCGATCACCGCGAGCCGGCACGCCTGGGCGTCGGCGGGCGCGGCGGCACCGGCCAGGGCGAGGGCGGCGCGCAGGGTGGCCGTGGCCAGGTCGGCGAGTTCGGCGGCGGTCTCGGCGACGTCCGTGGTGCCGCACACGTCGCGGGCGGCGATGGACAGCAGGCAGCGGCGGTAGGCGACGCGCAGGGACACGGGGTCGGTGGCCTCGGCCAGCCCGCGCTCGAACTCCTCCACCCCCGGGTGCAGGTCCCTGGGTTCGTAGGTGACGAGGGCCTGCCAGTCGTGCGGATGCCTGGCGAGGTGGTCGGCGAGCGCGGCGGACGCGCCGAGCACGCCCAGCAGCCGGTCCCGCAGCGGCTTGGCCGCTATGACGGTGTCCAGCAGCTCCCGGCCCTGCTGCGCCTCCAGCAGCCGTACGAGTCCCAGCAGCGCCAGATCGGGGTCGGCGGTCGCGCCCAGCGCCTCCAGCAGCACCGGGTCGTTCCGCACGGCCGCCAGTTCGGCGCTGTCCAGCAGCCGCTCGGCGGCCGACGGATCGGTGAAGCCGTGCCGCAGCAGCCGCGTGAAGGTACTGCTTCTGCGCCCCGGCCCCGCCATCCCCGGCCTCCCTCGGATCAAGGTCGTACTGGCCAGAGCCTAACCGGAGTCCCCGCCACGTGCCCCGTCCCGGTCAGTGCGCGCTTCCTCGTACAGCCGCAGCAGGAGCCCGTGCAGTACGGCGGTCTCCTCGGCGCTGAGGGGCGCGAGGACCGTGTCCTGGACGGCCGTGGCGTCGGCCTGGAGACCGGCCAGGGTGCGCCTGCCGGCCGGTGTGACGGCCACCAGCACTCGGCGGCGGTCCGCGGGGTCGCGGTCCCGGGTGACGTCTCCGCGCCGGGTGAGTTCGTCGAGCAGCTTGGCCATGTCGCTGGTGTGGATGGCGAGCAGGTCGGACAGCTCGCGCTGGGCCCGCGGCCCGAAGTCGGCGAGCGCGGCGAGGGTCGCCATGTGCCACAGGCGCAGCCCCCTGGAGCCGAGGCGCTGCGCGAGTTCCCCTCGGGCGTGCTTGCCCACCTTGGACAGCAGATAGGTCGTGAGGGCGGTGAGGCTCGGGGGTGTACCGGACATGCGGCCCATTGTATGGTCACCACCAATCGTTGGTCGCAACCTACGAATAGGAACCCTGATGGACGCCCTGCACCCCCGCCTGCTCGTCACCCGGTTCACCGACTGCTTCCGGTTCTACGACGCCGTCCTGCCCGAGCTGACCGGCGCCGAGCTCGTCCAGGGCGACGAGCAGGGGCCGTACGCGCACTGGGACGTCCGCGGCGAGGGCGCCGTGACGCTGTTCGACCGGGCGGCGATGGCCGAGGTGGCGGGAACCGCGAACCTGCCGGCGTCCGCGCCCGCCCCGTCCCAGGACGCGGTCATGCTGGTCACCCGGGTCGACGACGTCGACACCGCCCATGCTCTCTGCCTGTCCCACGGCGCCCACGCCGTCACGGCCCCGGCGGCCCGCCCGGAATGGGGCCCGACCCTGCGCACCGCACATGTCCGCGATCCGGAGGGCAACCTGCTGGAACTGCAGTCGTACTGAGCCGCGGCCCCCCGGGCCCATGTCAGTGCCGGCCAGCATTACTCAGCCCGTCTGGGGGTGCCCCCTCTGGGGGAGTTTGAGGACGAGGCCGTTCAGGCCGAAGGGGGGTCCAGGGGCCGCAGCCCCCTGGCGGGGTCGAAGGGGCGGAGCCCCTGGGGACGGGAAGGGCAGGGGCGGGGGGCGAGAAACGCCCGGCCCGGCCGCACGCACCGGTCAGCTCCCCGCCCCGCCCCCACCCACCGCCGCCGGCGCCCGCCGCACCTGGTGGGGCAGCGCCGCCGACACCAGCAGCCCCCGCATCATCGCGGCCGCCCGGACCGCCGCGTCGGCGCAGCAGTTGTTGAACAGCAGGTGCAGCCGGTCCGTGCGTTCGGCCAGGGACCGCACCGCGGGCAGCCACTCCGCCAGCTCCCGCTCGGTGTACTCGTGCCGGAAGCGGTCCTCCTTCGTACCCGTCCCCCACTGCGGACTGCGCCCGTGGAACCGGACGACGCCGAGCCGCCGCGCCGCCACGGGCACGACCGGCGGCATCGAGGTGGGCAGCCCCTGCACCGTGTCGACGGCCACGGCCGCCGCGTCCAGGTCCGCGAGCAGCGCGACGGTGGACGCCTCGCGGTCGGGTCGCCACCACCCCGGGTGCCGGAACTCCACGGCGAACGGCCACCCCCGGGCCCGTTCCCGGCACCGCCCCAGGAACGCCTCGGCCTCCGCCCCGGGAGCGAGCGACGGCGGGAACTGGAACAGCAGGGTGCCCAGGCGCCCCGCCTGCCGCAGCGGCTCCAGCGCCTCGGCGTACCGCGCCCACACCTCGTCGAGCAGACCCGGATCGGCCTCGGCCGACCACCGCCGGGCCAGCGCGGGCCGTAAGTCGGCGGGCAGCGCCGCCGGCCGCGTCGGATGCCCCGTGAGCAGGGAGAACGCCTTGACGTCGAAGACGAAGCCGTCCGGGGTGCGCTCCACCCACAGCCCGCTGGTGCGCGCACTGGGCAGCGCGTAGTACGCGGAGTCCGCCTCCACCACCGGGAACTGCTCGGCGTAGTACCGCAGCCGCCCCTCGGCGTCGCGCCGCCCGCGCGGATACCACCCGCTCGTCACCAGCGCCCGGTCCGTCCAGGAGCACGTCCCCACCAGAATCTCCGCCATGCGTCCGTGGGTACCCAGGAGCGTGTTACCCAGAAGCACGCGAGTTCGCGGATTCCCGGAGGGGAGTTTGTCCTCGAACGTCCGGGCCGGTCAGTTCAGCAGGGCGGCCGTGAACGTCTGCCGGTGGTCCACCAGCCAGGTCTGCACACGGTCCCAGCGTTCCCATCCACCACGCTCGGCCAGCGCCTGGAGATAGACGGGGTCACCGTCGGCCACGCGGCGGGCGACGAAGGCCCGGCAGACCTCCGTGGCCTGCTCGACGACACCGGGCAACTCGGCGCGCTCCCCCGCCGAGAGGCCGTAGCCGTCGGCAAGGATCCGCAGCCGTGCGGCCGCGTCCAGCCCGGAGGGGTGGAGGGCGGCTGCCTATCCGGGATCGACCATGGGCACCCAGTAGCGGGCGGTCATGGCGATGTCCCAGAGGGGGCGGCCCGGGGCCGCCAAGTCGAAATCGATCAGGGCAGCGGCACGGCCGTCGCGGAAGACGACGTTCTCCGGGCACACGTCGTTGTGGCACAGCGTCGTTCCCCCCTCCGGGTCGGCCAGGTCCCGGGGCCACTCGGCACGGGTGTCGACCGCGATGGCCGCGCCGGCCTCATGCAGGCGCCGCAGCAGGCTCCCCACCGATGCGAGGGCAGCCTTCGTCATCGCCCAGTCCGGGAACGGCGGCAGAGCAACCTCGCCTGGGACGAAGGTCAGCTGCTCACGGCCGTCCGCGGTGAGACCGACAGGGGCCGGCGCCGCGTCGAAGCCGTGCTCCTTCAGCGCGAGGAGATAGGCATGCAGAGCGCGCGCGTTGCGCGGCGCCGGGCGCTCGACCAACGCATCCCGGCGGAGGACCGCCCCCGCGTTCGCCATCCCCCGACCAGCGCCTCACCTTCAGCTGTCATGACGATCACGCTAACGCCGGATGAGTTGTCCGGGGTCCGCGCGGTCGTGAATACGCGCGCCGGGTGTCGAGCAGGACGACCTGCTGCGGAGTGCGTTCGACGCCGGCGTCGCCGCGTTCGGCGGCCGGTCCCCGGAGTTGTCGACCCGTTACCGCTCCTGACTCACGAGTCGCGGGACGCGGGACGCGGCGTCGTCGCCGCGCCGCCATGGGGTCGCCGAGCATGCGACATGAGCCTGGAACGCCGGTCCGGTGTCCTCGCCCCTCCGGTACGGTTGACCTCGCCGACCGGACAGTCCCTCGGCATGCGTCTTTTCGTGGGGGCGGAGAGAAAGATGGACCGGGTACTGCTGGCCGATTTCCTCCGGGCGCGTCGTGGGGCGCTGCAGCCCGAGGACGTCGGGCTCCCGCGCAGTGCCCGTCGCCGCACCGGCGGACTGCGGCGGGAGGAGGTCGCCGCGCTGGCCGGTATGTCGGCCGACTACTACAGCCGGATCGAGCAGCGACGCGGTCCGATGCCCTCGGAGCAGATGCTCGCCGCACTCGCCCGGGCGTTGGACCTCAGCCTCAGTGAGCGGGAGTACCTGTTCGAGCTCGGCGGACACGCGGCGCCGCGGCGGGGCCCGGGCGACGATCATGTCAGCCCCACCATGAGGCGCATCGTCGAGCGGCTTTCCGACACCCCGGCACTGGTCTTCTCCCGTTTCGGCGAGACCCTGCTGCAGACTCCTCCGGCGGTCGCCCTGTTCGGCGACTACACCCGGTTCAGCGGCATGTCGCGCTACCTGGTGTACCGCTGGTTCACCGACCCGGCGCAGCGTGCCCTCTATCCCGCCGAGGACCACGAGCTGCGGGGCAGGGTCTTCACCGTGGAGATCCGGGTGGCGTACACGGCGGACCCCGAGGGCAGGGCCGGCGAGATCGTCGCGGCGCTGCTGGAAGTCAGCCCGGAGTTCGGCGAGGTCTGGCGGCGACACGAAATAGACGTCACCCACCACCACGACCTCAAGCGCTACCTGCATCCCGAGCTCGGCGAGCTGGAGATGTACGGCCAGCGTCTGGTGGACCCCGACGCGGCCCAGGAGCTGCTTGTGTTCTCCGCGGCGCCCGGCTCACCGAGTCAGGAGAAGCTCCAGCTCCTGGCCGCGGCGGTGAAGTAGCCCGCCGGCTTCCCGGTGTGCCGGGTGCGCTCGTGGTGCCCCGTCTCGCTCAGCCACGCCTCTGCCTCGACGCACCGTTAGACGCGGACAACTAGTCCCTGGGTAAGCAGGACCTTCATCCGGGTTCCGGTCGACGCGATGCTTGATCAGTCGCACACGGAAGTGGGCGACTGGGCACCTCCGGCTGTCGGCCTGCTCACACCACACGGTCCGTGCTTCGCATCCGAAGCACGCCACGGCCCAAAAGTGATTCAAATTTGAATCACATCTCGCAACGAAAGTCGAGGGATTCCGATGAAGGCAGTGCGTTTCCACGAGTACGGCGAGCCGGGCGTCCTGCGTCACGAGGACGTCGAGCAGCCCGTCCCCGGCGCCGGGCAGGTTCTGATCCGGGTTGCCGCGACATCGTTCAACGGCGTCGACGGCAACATCCGCGGGGGCTTCATGCAGGGTCCCATCCCGGTGACGCTGCCGCACACTCCCGGCATCGATGTCGCCGGCACGGTCGAAACGCTGGCTGCGGGCGTGACCGGCGTCCAGGTCGGTGACCGGGTCGTCGGTTTCCTGCCGATGACGGGCGACGGCGCGGCCGCGGAGTACGTGGTGGCTCCGGCCGGGATCCTGACGCCGGCGCCCGTCGGCATCCCGTTGGCCGATGCCGCCGCGCTGCCGCTGGTGGGTCTCACCGCCTGGCAGGCGCTGTTCGACCACGCGAAGCTGACGGCGGGACAGCGCGTGCTCATCAACGGCGCGGGCGGCGCGGTCGGCGGCTACGCCGTGCAACTGGCCAAGAACGCCGGCGCGTACGTGATCGCCACGGCCGGTCCGCGCAGCGCCGAGCAGGTCCGGGCGGCGGGCGCCGACGAGGTCGTCGACCACACCACCACCGAGGTCACCGCGGCGGTGACCGATCCGGTCGACGTCGTGCTCAACCTCGCGCCGATCGACCCGGCGCGGCTGGCCGCTCTGCTCACCCTGATCCGTTCCGGTGGAGTGCTGGTGAACACCACGGTGTGGATGCCCGCCCCCTCCGACGAGGAGCGCGGCGTGCGCGGCATCGACCTGTTCGTCGACAGCGACGCCGAGCAGCTGTCGCGGCTGGTGGCGCTGATCGACTCCGGCGAACTGCGCGTCGACGTGGCGCAGCGAGTGCCGCTGGCGGAGCTGGAGGCAGTCCACGTCCAGGCCGCCAAGGGCGAGCTGCACGGCAAGGTCGTCATCGTCGCACCGGCCGCCTGACACACCGTCACATCTGAGCAGGACAGTAAGGAAACAACCATGTCACTCTCACTGGATCCCGAGATCGCCCAGGCGCTGGCCCCGATGGCCGACGCGGGCCTCACGCCGCCGCCGGTGGGCGACATCGCGGGCCGCCGCGCCGTCTGGGAGCCGATCATCGACGCGGCGGGAACGGCCCAGCCGATCCCGGCCGACGTGCGGACCAGCGAGCACCACACGACTGCCGACGACGGTGCGCGGATCAGGCTGCGCTGGTACACCAAGGACGATGCGACGCCGGGCCCTGCGGTGCTGTTCTTCCACGGCGGCGGGTACATCTTCGGCCACATCGACCTCTTCGACGGGCCGGTCTCCCGCTATGTGTCCGCCAGCGGCGTGCCGATGCTGTCGGTCGAGTACCGCCGCGCCCCCGAACACCCCTTCCCGACGCCGCTCGAGGACGCATACACCGCGCTGCGCTGGCTGCACCGGCACGCGGATGAGCTGGGAGTCGACCCCGGCCGGATCGGCGTGATGGGTGACAGCGCCGGCGGCGGCATGGCCGCGGCCGTGTCGATCCTCGCCCGCGAGCGAGGAGGCCCGCGAATCGCCCGCCAGATCCTGCTCATGCCGATGCTCGACGACCGCACCACCGGACCCGACCCGCACATCGAGCCGTACCTGCTGTGGTCCTACGACGACAGCCGCACCGCCTGGCCGGCCCTGCTCGGCGACGCCGCCGGCGGGCCCGACGTCCCGGCCACGGCGGCCCCGGCCCGGCTCGAGGACGCCACCGGCCTGCCCCCGGCCTACATCGAGGTCGGCCAACTCGACGCCTTCCGCGACGAGGACACCGCCTACGCGACCAAGCTCAGCCGCGCCGGCGTACCCGTGGAGTTCCACCTGCACCCCGGCGCCCCGCACGAGTTCGACTCCATCGCCTTCGCATCCGACGTCGCCCGGCGCGCCGTCGCCGACCGCGTACGCGTCCTGAAGTCGCTCTGAACCTCGCTCCAGCACGAACGGAAAGATCACAGGAGGATTCCGATGTCCCACGACAACGTCATCACGGTGCTCGGCGCGACCGGCACCCAGGGCGGTGCGGTCGCGGCCGCGCTGCTGGCCGACGGCGGCTTCACCGTACGGGCGGTGACGCGCGACGCCGCCTCGCCGAGGGCGCGGACCCTGGCGGGGCGCGGCGCCCACGTGGTGGAGGCGAGCCTGACCGACGAGGACAGCCTGCGCCGGGCGTTCGACGGTGCGTACGGCGCGTTCCTCGTCACGCCGTACTGGGAGCATCGTTCGCCCGCCCGGGAGCTGGCCGAGGTGGAGAACCTCATCAGCGCGGCCCGGGCAGCCGATCTGCGGCACGTCATGTGGTCGACGCTCGAGGACACGCGGGAGGCGATCCCGGCCGACGACAACCGGATGCCGTTCATCGGCGACGGGTACCGGGTGCCGCACTTCGACGTGAAGGGCGGGGCCGCCGACGCCCTGTTCGCCAAGTCGGGCCTGCCCACGACGTACCTGCTGCTGTCCTTCTTCTGGGACAACCTGCTCACCCTCGCCAGACCGCAACGGGACCCCGACGGGACGCTCGCCCTGCACCTCCCGCTCGGTGACGCGGCCGTCGCGGGCGTCGCCTCCGACGACATCGGCCAGGTGGCGCTGCGTGTACTGCGGCAGCCGTCGGAGACGATCGGCGCCACCGTCCCCGTGGCCGGCGATCACCTGACCGGTGAACAGATGGCGGCGGCCCTCGCCACGGTGCTCGGCGAGCCGGTGGCCTACCGCCCGCCCAGCCACGACCAGTTCCGCGGCCTCGGCTTCCCCGGCGCCGATGAGCTGGGGAACATGTTCCAGTACTACGCCGAGTTCTCCGGGTCCTACCTCGGTCGCCGCGCCCGCGAAGCTACGCGCGCGTTCAACCCGGATCCCCTGAGCCTGACCGACTTCCTGGTCGCGCGTCGTGCCGAGCTCGAAGCCTGACCGGCAGCCCGGCGACTCGGAGGAATGTCCATGACCAGCGCCGACAACACCCCGCCGTTCAGTCCGCCCGGAACCCCGGCCTACGCGGAGGCGGGCGCCTCCTTCCAGCTCGCGGCACCGGTCGATCCGGCCGGGGCGTTCACCGCCCGCTCGATCGACGACGTCGTCCGCGCCGTCGCCGCCGCACGCCGGGCGGGCCGGGCGCTGCGGCTGAACACCACCGGCCACGCGATGGGCCGGACCGCCCCGTTGACCGGCTCGCTGCTGCTGCGTCCGCTCATCGACGCACCCGTCCGCGTCGATCCGGAAACCCGGACGGCCCGCGTACCCGCCGGCAGGACCTGGGGCGACGTCCTGCCCGAGGTGACCCGGTACGGGCTCACCGCCCTGCACGGCTCGTCCTGCGGTGTCGGCGTCATCGGCTACCTGCTAGGCGGCGGCATCAGCTTCTACGGCCGCCGTTTCGGCCTCGCCGCGAACTCGATCCGGTCCCTCACCGTCGTTCTGGCCGACGGCGAGGTCATCGAAGCGAGCACCACGCACCGCCCGGATCTGTTCTGGGCGCTGCGCGGTGGCGGCGGCGGGTTCGGCGTCGTCGTGGAGGCGGAGATCGACCTGGTCCCCATGCACCGCGTCCTCACGGGTATGGCGGTCTGGGACCGCGCCGACGCCGCCCGGCTCGCACCGGCCTGGCAGACGTGGGCGAGGAACGCCCCACCGGACATCACCACCAGCTTCCGCGTGCTGTCCCTCCCGCCGCTGCCCGTCCTCCCGCCGTACCTGGCAGGCAAGCGCGTGGTCGCCCTGGACGGCGCGGTGACGGTCTCGGCCGAGTCCGACCTGCCTGCCGCCCAGCGCGTCCTGGACGAGATGCTGTCCACGCTGTCCGCGATCGCCCAGCCCGTGGCGAACACGTGGGCGGTCGCCCCGCCGCAGGCCCTGCCGCTGACCCACATGGACCCGCTGCAACCGGTGCCCTTCGACTCGGACTCCGCGTTGGTCCACGAGATCGACGCGGCCGGCTGGGCGCACACGCTGGACGCGGGGCCGAGCCTGGTGGCGCTCGAACTGCGCCAGCTCGGCGGCGCCTTCGCCGTGGCCCCGCCGAACGGCGGCGTGCTCGGCCATCTGTCGGCACCGCTGCTCTATCACGGGGTCGGCCTGGCCGGCGAGGTGACCGCGAGGGACCTCAAGGCGGTACGAGCCGCCATCGGGCCCTTCCTGACGGGTTACACGGCGCCCAACTTCGTCGACCACTTCGCGCAGCCCCAACGTACGCACGACGACCACACCCGTGTCCGGGTGGAGCGCGTGCGCCTCGCCGTCGACCCGGCCGGCCTGTTCGCCGGCGATGTCGCGCCGACCCGTGACTGAGCCCGGACGTCATCCGCCTGCCCAGGGAAGTGGGCCCGCTTCCCCCGGCCGGCGGAGTACCGGCCGACCTCGCGGGACCCCAGCGGCCCGACCGGGACAGTTCACCCGGTCTTCACTCGCCGTGCCGGACACCGTGACGCGGGGTAGTGTTGACGTGCGCATGCTCTGTCAGCACCGCCAACCCCGCTCTCCCCCCCCCTCCGGAGGTTGATGTGTCCGGCAGTTCTGCCAAGTCCGCGTATCGCCGCGCCCGTACCGCGGTGGCGTCGGCAACCGCCTTCGCCGCTGCCGCGGTCGGCCTGTGGGCCGGGCTCGGCGGTGAGTCCGCGCACGCCGCGGGCGCCGTACCGACACCCGACCACGTGATCGTCGTGGTCATGGAGAACCACGCCTACAGCCAGGTCATCGGCTCCTCCAGCGCCCCGTACATCAACTCGCTCAAGACCGGCGGAGCCAACCTCACCCAGTCGTACGCCATCACCCACCCGAGCCAGCCGAACTACTACGCCCTCTTCTCCGGCTCCACCCAGGGCGTCACCGACGACAGCTGCGTCAATCCCGGCTTCTCCTCCGCCGCCAACCTCGCCTCCGAGGCCATCGCCGCGGGCCGCACCTGGGCCAGCTACAACGAGTCCCTGCCCAGCCAGGGCTCGACCACCTGCAGCAGCGGCAACTACGCCCAGAAGCACAACCCGTGGTTCGGCTTCGGCAACGTACCCACCTCGTCGGCGAAGACCTTCGCGCAGTTCCCGACCGACTACTCCACCCTCCCCCAGCTGTCCTTCGTGATCCCCAACCTGTGCAGCGACATGCACGACTGCTCGGTGTCCACCGGCGACACCTGGCTGAAGAACAACCTGGGCGCCTACGCCACCTGGGCCAAGACCCACAACAGCCTCCTGGTCGTCACCTTCGACGAGGACAACCGGCTCAGCGGCAACCGCATCCCGACCGTCCTCTACGGCCAGCCGGTGACCCCCGGATCGTCGTCCGCCACCACGTACAACCACTACGACCTGCTGCGCACCCTGGAGGACACCCAGGGCCTGACCGCGCACGCGGGCAACGCGGCCTCCGCCAAGGACATCACCGGGATCTGGGCGTCCTGAGGTGTACGTTGCGGACAGCCGCGCGAGTACACCCGACGCGCCGGCGTCCGCGAACGGCGCCGTCCGGCTCCCCGCCGGGCGGCGCCGTGCCGCGGTCGCCCCCACCGTGCTCGCGCTGGGCACGGTCAGCCTGGTCACCGACGTGTCGTCGGAGATGGTGACGGCGGTGCTGCCGCTGTACCTGGTGACGGGCCTGGGCCTGTCACCCCTGGGCTTCGGTCTCCTGGACGGCGTCTACAACGGCTTCTCGGCACTGGTCCGGCTCGCCGGGGGCCATCTGGCCGACCGGGGCGGGGGCCGCCACAAGTGGGTGGCGGGGCTCGGCTACGGCATCTCGGCACTGTGCAAGCCGCTGCTGCTGCTCGCCCACACCCTCACCCCCATCGGCCTGGTCCTGGCCGCCGACCGCACCGGCAAGGGCCTGCGCACCGCCCCGCGCGACGCGCTGATCTCCCTGTCGTCCACGCCCGAGACCCGCGGCCGGGCCTTCGGCGTGCACCGCGCGATGGACACCGCGGGCGCGCTGCTCGGCCCGCTGGTCGCCTTCCTGATCCTGCGGGCGACGGTGGACGGCTACGACGCGGTGTTCACGGTGAGCTTCTGCGTGGCGGTGCTCGGTGTCCTCGTCCTGGTGCTGTTCGTACCGGGAGGCGGGGGCCGGCCCACCGCGACCGGGGAACGCCCCACCCTGCGGGCCGCCCTCGGACTGCTCCGCCACCGCGACCTGCGCCGCATCACGATGTGCGCCCTGCTGCTGGGCCTGGCCACGGTCAGCGACTCCTTCGTGTACCTGCTGCTGCAGCGCAGGCTGGGCGTCCCGGACCGCTGGTTCGCACTGCTCCCACTGGGCACGGCGGCGGCCTTCCTGCTGCTCGCGATGCCGCTGGGCCGGCTGGCGGACCGGGTGGGCCGCTGGCGGGTCTTCGTCGCGGGCCACGGCGCGCTGCTCCTCGCGTACGGGCTGCTGCTCACGTCCTGGCACGGCGCGGTGCTGCCGTACGCGGTCCTCCTGCTGCACGGCACGTTCTACGCGGCCACCGACGGCGTCCTCATGGCGGCGGCCTCGGACAGCGTCCCCGAGGCCCTGCGCTCCTCGGGGCTGGCCCTGGTCCAGACGGGCCAGGCGCTGACCCGTTTCGCCTGCTCCCTCGGTTTCGGCGCGGCCTGGACGGTGTGGGGCGACCGCACGGCGCTGGCGGCGGCGACGGCGGCTCTGGCGGTCTGCGCGGCGTTCTCCTTCACCCTCCGCCCGAAAGGCACGGCAACGGCATGACGGTACGGAACCGCATCCTCGTACTGCTCGCGGCTCTTCTCGCACTCGCCGGGGTCGCCACGGCCTCCGTACTGCACGCGTCGGCCCGCGCGGACCGCCGCGACCGGACTCAGGCGGGCGGCCCTCGGGTCACCTCGGGCACGGTGACCCTCACGCGACCGGGCCGCATGGTGTTCCGCAACATGGCCTGGGGCCCGCACCGCGACGAGCTGACCACCGTCTCCGCCTCCGACCCGTCCGGCCCTCGCACCGCCTCGGGTGTCAAGTGCCTGCGTTTCTACGTCGCTTCGGGCACCGGCGTCTGCCTCCAGGCGGTGCACGGGGCGGTCTCGGACACGTACCGGGCGGTGATCCTGGACGCGCGTCTGAAGGTGACGGCCCATTACGACGTGCCCGGCATACCCTCCCGGGCCAGGGTCTCGCCGACCGGCCACTTCGCCGCCTGGACGGCCTTCGTCGGCGGCGACTCGTACGCGGGCACGAACTTCTCGACCCGCGCGGCGATCGTGGACACCCGCACGGGGAGGCTGATCCCGACCCTGGAATCCTTCCGGATCCTCGAGGACGGCCACACCTACCGGGCAGCGGACGTGAACTTCTGGGGCGTGACCTTCGCGTCCGACGACCGCACGTTCTACGCGACGTTGGCGACGAAGGGCACGACGTACCTGGTCCGGGGCGACCTGAAGGCCCGCACGGTCACCACCCTCCACACCAACGTGGAATGCCCGTCCCTCTCCCCCGACGGCACCCGCATCGCGTACAAGAAGCGCGTCCCCGGCCTCTCGAAGGACGCCCCCTGGCGCCTCTACGTCCTGGACCTCCGCACGATGCGCGAAACCCCGCTCGCCGAGACCCGCAGCGTCGACGACCAGGCGGTGTGGCGGGACGACCACACCCTGGTGTACGCCCTGCCGGGCGACTACGGGGCGGACCTGTACGAGATGCCGGCGGACGGCTCCGGCGCCCCTCACCGTCTGCTGACGTCCGGAGTGTCGCCCGCGTTCGTCCACTGACAGCGGCAGCAGCCGCAGGGTGTCACCCGATGGCGTGCCAACAGGTGCGTTCGCGTCACCGGGCGCCTCGCCCATGCCTAGCGTGAGCTACGTCGCGATACGACGCGTGGGACGGAGGGGTTCGGATGTCGGTGGACGGTGAAGCGGACGAGCCGGGGTGGGATGTCGACCCGGACGACGACTGGGGTGTGGCCGTGGTCGCCACGGTGGGGCGGCAGTTGAAGCTGCGGCGGGAGGCCGTGGGGATGCGGGCGGCCGAGTTCGGGGCGGCGGCGGGATACGGCGAGGACCTCGTCTACAAGATCGAGGGCGGGAGGCGGATCCCTCGGCCCGAGTACCTGGAGAAGGCGGACGAGGTGCTGGGGGCGGGTGGGTTGCTCGCCGCGATGAAGGAGGACGTGGCGAAGGTCCGGTACCCGAAGAAGGTCCGGGACCTGGCGAAGCTGGAGGCCAACGCCGTCGAGATCGGGCTGTACAGCAATCACAACATCCACGGCCTGCTTCAGACCGAGGAACACATGCGCGCACTGTTCGACGTCTGGCTTCCCGCCCACACGGAGGAGGACACCGAGCGCATGGTGGCCGCCCGGCTGGCCCGGCGCGCGGTCTTCGAGAAGTCACCGGCGGCGGCCCTCAGTTTCGTCCAGGAGGAAGTGACGCTCCGCCGTCCGGTCGGAGGCACAATGGTGTGGCGGCGACAGCTCCAACGCCTCCTGGAGTTGGGGAAGTTGCGGAACGTGTCGATTCAGGTGATGCCGACCGCCTCCGAGGACCATTTCGGGACGGGCGGATTGATCGAGGTGCTGAAGTTCCCCGACGGCACCGCGGTGGGGCGCTCCGACGGAGCGTTCTGCGGACGGCCGGTGACCGACCCCAAGCAGCTGAGGATCCTTGAGCTGCGCTATGGCATGATCCGCGCCCAGGCCCTCACGCCCCGAGAGTCGCGAGCCTTCATCGAGCAGATGCTGGGAGAGACATGATGCGCGATCTGAACTGGTTCAAGAGCAGCTACAGCAGCAGCGGGGACGGCAACGACTGCGTCGAGGTCGCCATAGCCCCCGGCACCGTCCGCGTCCGGGACTCCAAGCATCCCCGGGGCCCCCGCCTCACCGTGACACCCACCGCCTGGGCCGACTTCCTCTCCCTCACGGCAGACCGTCCTGATCCGTTGCTATGAGCGTTCCTGGGGGCGGCTTTCCTGGGAGTGCCCCAACAGCGGGCCCATGACGTTTCAGCCGTCGAAGAGGTGCGCGGCAGCCGAGTGACTGGGAGCACGTTCGATACACGCCCTACTACCATGCACTCATTCGACGATCGGACGATCACGGGTACGGGCATGCGGGCACGGCACGGGCGTCCAGGGGCGGGACACGGGGATTTCATGAGTGAGGCACATCCGTTACGAAGCCGCAGACCGGGCCTCTCGGTCGGTGCGCGCATCATCGCCGGGGTCGTCCTCGCCGTGATCGGGGCCGTCGGCGCCTGGCTCCAGCACGACACTCCCGGCCGTCGTGCGGAGCCGCGTACGGAGTTCACCGCGCACAACCCGCCCGCCGGTCTGCCCACCGCGCTCACCACCGGCCAGCACCTCCACTGGTCCCGCTGCACCTCGCCGCCCACCGCGCGCACGGGCTACGACTGCGCCGCGATGAAAGCCCCCCTCGACTACCGGAAACCAGACGGCAGGACGATCGACGTCGCCCTGATCCGCCGCAAGGCCACCGGCCCGAACGCCCGCCGCATCGGCTCGCTCGTCCTCAACTTCGGCGGCCCCGGCGTGTCCGGCGTGATCGGACTGCCCGCACGCCTCAACCAGTACAAGCCGCTCCTCGACCGCTACGACCTGGTCTCCTTCGACCCGCGAGGCGTTGGCGCGACCATCCCCGTGCGCTGCGGGAAAACCGCGGACGACACCGGCTACGACGGGGCCGACGCCTGCGCCAAGCACTCCGGGGCGCTCCTCCCGTACATCGGCACCTCGCGCACCGCGCGCGACATGGACCTGATGCGCTACCTCCTCGGCGACGAGCGGCTGCACTACTTCGGCGTCTCGTACGGAACGGCGCTCGGCGCGGTCTACGCCCACCTGTACCCGTCGCACGTCGGACGGCTCGTCCTCGAAGCGTCCGTCGATCCGACCGAGGACCTCGACGAGGAGCAGGTGTCGCAGGTCAAGGCGGTCCAGGCGGCGTTCGACCGGTTCGCTGCGCACTGCGCGGCCCATATCCGCCACTGCCCGACCGGCGACGGGCCCGAGGAGGCCGCGCGACGCATGGCGCGCCTGGCCGACCGCCTGGAGAAGAAGCCCGCTCCGGCCGGCGGCGGAAGGAACCTCGACGCCGAGGGCCTCGCGTACGCCGTCAGCGACCATCTCGATCTCGGCACAGACGGGTGGTCACCGCTCGCCAGGGCCCTCACCGCGCTGATCGACCACAACGACGGCCGTCCGCTGAGCAAGGGCGCGGACGACATCGGCTCCGCCGACCGCCCGGCGGCCCCGCGCGACATCAGCCGCGCCGCCCAGACCGCGATCACCTGTGCGGACTCCAGCCTGCGCCCCGGCTTTGAACGCCTCGACAGGGACGAGGCCCGCGTCAAGGCCGCCTCACCCGTCTTCGGCGCGGCCTGGTCCACCGGTGTCTACCTCTGTTACGACTGGCCGTTCGACGGCGAGCGCGCCACGCCCCAGGTGAACGCCGACGGCGCGGCCCCCGTCCTCGTGGTCGGCGGCACCGGCGACCCGACCACCCCCTACCCCGGCGCCCGCCACATGGCCCGGGCCCTGGGCGACGGTGTCGGCGTACTCCTGACGGCCGAGGAGGAGGGCCACGGCACATACCCGCAGAACCGCTGCGTCGCGGAGACGGTCGACCAATACCTCCGCACGGGCCGCACCCCGGCCCCGGGGACGGTGTGCCGGGGCAGCATGTCCTGAGGCCCGTACGAATCCGCCGGGCGGCCGTCAGCACACCGGTTCGCCCACAGACAGCCGGCGTGCACCACCACGCCGGCTGTCTGTGGGCCTTCACATCCCTCCGGCGCCCCCAGGAGCCGACGCTCACCACCGCCGCCGAGGCGAGCGCGGAGACTGACACGCAGCTGCCCAGCGCAACCTCTTCAACCGGCGTCTCGGCCAGCTCTACCACTGCCTTCAGAAGCGCGAGCTGTTCGACGAACGAACGGCCTTCCCCATCCGACCTCCCGCTGCGGCTTGACGAGCTGGCGTCCTGAGGTGTCTACGCTGATATAGGGGGCATCGCGACGCGGCCGATCTCGCGGGGTGATCAAGATGCTCGACCTGTCCGCCACGTTGCAGGACATCCCGGCGGTACGGGGCCGCGCCCCCTGGCCGGGACACGAGTACGTCAAGGGGTGGGGCGTGTTCGCGCTGCCCTTCGACTCCGGTCATGTGCTCGCGCTGCGCGTCTTCCCGGAGAACGACTTCGGCCCGTTCCGCACGCTGTGGCACCGCGATCCGGACGGCGACTGGACGATCGACGTCGACGGGGCACGGCTGGACACCGCGTGCCCCAGGTACTACGGCGCCGCGTGCGTCCGCACGGGGTACGCGCACATTGAGCTCACCTGGACCGGCCCGGCCTCCCTGCGCGTGACGATGGACTCTCCCCCGCTGGACTGGACCCTCACCGCCACCTCGACCCGGCTCCTGGACCTGCTGAACACCGTCGGCGGGGCGCTGCCGCTCTCCACCTGGCGCACTCCTGCCTGGCTCCGGGCGCGGCAGCGGCTGGCCCGCGCGCTGGGGATGGGCGATCTGCGCTTCCACGGGGTCATGCCGAGCGGCCACACCGGAACGCTCATGCCCCAGCGGATCTACTTCGTCGATACCTCACGGGCCGTGTTCGACGGCGTCGACCTCGGCCGCCCCACCCACCTGCCGGACTGCCCGCGTATCGGCGCCTCGCGCCTGCCGGCCCGCGGTGTCCTCGCCATCGGCCAGGCGGTCTGGGAGATCCTTGACCCCGCCGAGTACGAACGCGCCCGCTCCCACTCCGACGCGGGTGGTCGCTACGCCGAGTGAGAGCGCCAGATCAGACATCGTCCGGAAGGATCCGGAAGTGGGTGTGGCCGCCGGACAGCGGACGGACGGCACGGAAGTCGCGGAGGTCCCGGGTGAGTACGGCGTCCGTGCCGTACTCAGCGGCGAGCGCCACGTTCACGGCGTCCACCAGGTCGAGGTCGAGCGATCCGTACCGTGCTCGTACGGCCAGCGCCGCGTCGAGGATCTCGGGTGTGGGCGGAGCCAGGACGAGCCGCATCTGACGCACCCGCGCCGTGAGTGAGCGCAGGATTCCGTCCGCTGCGGCCCGCCCGGCCCGGACGGTGGCCACCTGATGGACCTCGGTCAGCGCCAGGGGCGTGGCGACGAGGAAGCCACACTGGTCCGCGGCCTTCCTGGCCGCCTGGTGGTCGGGATCGGAGCGGTTGAAGAGCGTGAGGATTCCGGAGGTGTCGGCGATGGCGATCAAGCCGCGTGTTCCCCGTTCCGGCGTTCCCGCGCCTCGTAGCCCTCGGTCACCGCAGCGCGAACGTCCTCCCCGGTGACGGGACCGCCGAGGTCGAAGGTCTCCTCGTCGGACACGAACGGCTCGTCCCAGACCCGGTGCGCCAAGGCGATGCGATGGATTCCCTCGCGGATTATCTCGGCCTCGGAGACGCCCATGCGAGCGGCGGCGTCCTTGATCAACGCGAGGTCGCTGTCGTCGGCATAGACATTGGTGCGCTTCAGGGCCATACCGTCATGGTACAGGACCTGTACCAGTGGCGGAGCGCGATCGGCGCCGGTCAACGTGCGACCGCCGGTTCTCCGCCCCCGGGGTGGTTTGCCCACCGGACCGCTGCCGCCGTCACCGGACCGCCCGGAGACTCGGGTCGAGGCGGCGCGGGTCGCCGGGAGGGGGCGGTATGGCCGAGAACGGGATCCTGATCGCGGTGCGGGAGCACCAGCGGGACGAGGGTGCGAGCGCCGAGCAGTTGCGGCGGATCCGGGACGCGATCCAGGCGGGCGGGTTCGGGGTGCGCTGGGCGGTCGGTGCCGCCGACGCGGAGGCGGTGCTGCACACCGAGGCCGGGCTGGCGGCGGCGCTGGTGGCCTGGGACCTGCCCGGGGACGGGGGCGAGCCCGGCGGGGCCGCCGTGCTGCGCCGGATCGGGCGGCGCTTCCAGGACCTGCCGGTGTTCCTGGTGATGGCGGACGACGGCGTCCAGGACCTGCCGCTGTGGGTGTCGGAGTCGGTGGTGGGTTACGTCTGGCCGCTGGAGGACACCCCGGGTTTCATCGCGGGGCGGGTGACGACCGCCGCCCGCGCGTACCGGGAGGCGGTCCTGCCGCCGTTCTTCCGGGCGCTGCGCCGCTTCGACGACGCGCACGAGTACTCCTGGCACACCCCGGCCCACTCCGGCGGCGTCGCGTTCCTGAAGTCGCCCGCCGGGCGGGCCTTCCACGACTACTTCGGTGAGCGCCTGCTGCGCAGCGACCTGTCGATCTCGGTCGAGGAGCTCGGCTCGCTGTTCGAGCACACGGGCCCGATCGGCGAGGCGGAGCGGAACGCCGCCCGGGTCTTCGGCGCCGACCTCACCTACTTCGTGCTGCACGGCGACTCCACCTGCAACCGGCTGGTCGGCCACTTCAGCGTCACCCGCGACGAGATCGCGCTGGTGGACCGCAACTGCCACAAGTCGGTGCTGCACGGTCTGGTCGTCTCCGGCGCCCGTCCCGTCTACCTGATCCCCACCCGCAACGGTTACGGCCTGGCGGGCCCGCTGCCCCCGGCGGAGCTGGACGCCGGTGCGGTGGCGGACCGGATCGCCACGCACCCGCTCGCGGCAGGGGCCGTCGCCCCGCACGCCCAGTACGCGGTCTTCACCAACTCCACCTACGACGGCCTGTGTTACGACGCGGCGGCGACGGCGAGGGCGTTCGCGCCGAGCACGCCCCGCCTGCACTTCGACGAGGCGTGGTTCGCGTACGCCCGTTTCCACCCGCTCTACGCGGGCCGCTACGGCATGTCCGTGGACGAGGAATCCTTCCCGGGTCCCGACCGGCCCACCGTCTTCGCGACCCAGTCCGCGCACAAACTGCTGGCCGCGCTGTCGCAGAGCGCCATGGTGCACGTCCGGCCCTCGCCCCGGGCGCCGGTGGAGCACGACCGGTTCAACGAGGCGCTGATGATGCACGGCACCACGTCGCCGCTGTACCCGATGATCGCCTCGCTGGACGTGGCCACCGCCATGATGGACGGGCCGCAGGGCCGGTGGCTGGTCGACGAGGCGGTGACCGAGGCGGTCCGCTTCCGCCAGGAGCTGGTGCGGGTCGGGCGGCGCATCGAGGCCGCCGGGGACCGGCCGCCGTGGTTCTTCGGCGTGTGGCAGCCCGAGACGGTGACGGACCCGGCGAGCGGCAAGCGCCTTCCCTTCGACGAGGCACCGGCCGAGCTGCTGGGCACCGAGCCGTCCTGCTGGACCCTGGAACCGGGCGCCGACTGGCACGGCTTCCCCGGGCTGACCGAGGGCCACTGCATGCTGGACCCGATCAAGGTCACCCTGACCTGCCCGGGGATCAGCGCCACCGGCGAGATGGCGGACACCGGTATCCCGGCCCGCGTCCTCACCGCCTACCTGGCGACCCGGAACATCGTCGTGGAGAAGACGGACAGCTACACCACGCTGGTGCTGTTCTCCATGGGCATCACCAAGGGCAAGTGGGGCACGCTGCTGGACGCCCTGATGGACTTCAAGGCGCTGTACGACGGCGCGGCCCGGCTGGACCGCGTACTCCCCGCGCTCGCCGCCGCGCATCCCCAGCGGTACGCCGGCCTGACGCTGCCCGAACTCTGCCAGGAGATGCACGACCACCTGCGCTCGGTCCGCCTCGTGGAGCTGCTGGACACCGCCTTCCAGCAACTGCCGGAACCGGTGGCCCCGCCCCAGCTCTGCTACCAGCGCCTGGTGCGCGGCGGCACCGAACGCGTCCGCCTCACCGAGGCGGCGGACCGCATCGCCGCGGCCATGGTCACCGTCACCCCGCCGGGCATCCCGGTCCTGATGCCCGGCGAGAACACCGGCACCGCCGACGGCCCGCTACTGCGCTACCTCACCGCCCTGGAGTCCTTCGACCGCCGCTTCCCGGGCTTCGCCAGCGAAACCCACGGCGTGACCGTGGACGAGGAAACCGGCCACTACCTGATCGAGTGCCTGCGCCCGGAGGAACCCCCTCAGCAGGCCACCACCCCGGCCCAACGCCATGCCCCCGAGCCGGTCCATCCGCCCCGCTGAACCGCCGAGGGCCGAACCTGCACCGCCAAGAGCAACGACGCTTCAACGGGCCCGGCCACGCCGCTTCCGGACAGCCGCCCCCAGCGTGTCCCCACCGTCACGATCACTCCCAGCGACACGGCCATGGCCACGGCATCTCCCCACGAGTGCCCGAGCCACAGGTGCCACAGCACGGCGGCCACCCCGTACACGACAGTCGTTCCAGCCAGGACCACCACTGATCGCCGTCCCCGCCGCCCTCCCTGCCGTGGGCGCCCGCCCGCTCTCCGCTGCCGGTGCTCCGTCATGCACAGTCGACCACCCCGGACACACTTCCTGCCTCCCGGCCGGACGGCCCGGAGACGGCCCAGGTGAGGTGAGACACCTCGGGGCCGCCGGTCCACGACCGGCGGCCCCAGGCGTCGCCCCGCCCTACAGCACCGGCAGGTTCTTCCGCAGCTCGAACGCCGTCACCTCGGAGCGGTACTCCTCCCACTCCTGGCGCTTGTTGCGCAGGAAGAAGTCGAAGACGTGTTCGCCGAGGGTCTCGGCGACCAGGTCGCTGTTCTCCATGAGGGTGAGGGCCTCGCCGAGGTTCTGCGGGAGGGGCTCGATGCCCATGGCGCGGCGTTCGGCGTTGGAGAGGGCCCAGACGTCGTCCTCGGCGCCGGGCGGGAGCTCGTAGCCCTCCTCGATGCCCTTGAGGCCGGCGGCCAGCAGCAGCGCGTACGCCAGGTACGGGTTCGCGCCGGAGTCCAGGGAGCGGACCTCCACGCGCGCGGAGCCGGTCTTGCCGGGCTTGTACATCGGGACGCGGACCAGGGCCGAGCGGTTGTTGTGACCCCAGCAGATGTAGGAGGGGGCCTCACCGCCGGCGCCGGCGGTGCGCTCGGAGCCGCCCCAGATGCGCTTGTAGGAGTTGACCCACTGGTTGGTGACCGCGGAGATCTCCGCCGCGTGCTTGAGCAGGCCCGCGATGAAGGAGCGGCCGACCTTGGAGAGCTGGTACTCGGCGCCGGACTCGTAGAACGCGTTGCGGTCGCCCTCGAAGAGCGAGAGGTGCGTGTGCATGCCCGAGCCCGGGTGCTCGGAGAAGGGCTTCGGCATGAAGGTCGCCTGCACCCCCTGCTCCAGCGCCACCTGCTTCATGACCAGGCGGAACGTCATGATGTTGTCCGCCGTGGAGAGCGCGTCGGCGTAGCGCAGGTCGATCTCCTGCTGGCCGGGGGCGCCCTCGTGGTGGGAGAACTCCACCGAGATGCCCATCGACTCCAGCATGGTGATCGCCTGGCGGCGGAAGTCCATGCCGATGTTCTGCGGGGTGTGGTCGAAGTAGCCCGAGTTGTCGGCGGGCGTCGGGCGGGAGCCGTCGAGGGGGCGGTCCTTCAGCAGGAAGAACTCGATCTCGGGGTGGGTGTAGAAGGTGAAGCCCAGGTCGGAGGTGCGGGCCAGGGCGCGCTTGAGGACGTAGCGCGGGTCGGCGAAGGACGGGGAGCCGTCGGGCATGAGGATGTCGCAGAACATGCGGGCCGTACCGGGGGCCTCGGCGCGCCAGGGCAGGACCTGGAAGGTGGAGGGGTCCGGCTTGGCGATCATGTCGGACTCGTAGACCCGGGCGAAGCCCTCGATGGCGGAGCCGTCGAAGCCGATGCCCTCGTCGAAGGCCTGTTCCAGCTCGGCGGGGGCCACGGCCACGGACTTCAGGAAGCCCAGCACGTCCGTGAACCACAGGCGTACGAACCGGATGTCGCGCTCCTCCAACGTCCGGAGCACGAACTCCTGCTGCTTGTCCATCTTCCGCTTCCCATCCTTGCTGGTCAGGCCGCCTGTCCCCGGTCCCACGGGAGGCGGTCGGGCACCTGAGCATCCCACCACAACACCATTTCACGCGTGTTGCCGACCTTGATCGCCCGGCCGTCCAGGCACTGAACGGCCGCGGTACGGCGGGTGTACTGCTCTTCGCCCATCTTGCCCCCTGGGAGTCCCCCGTGTAACGGGCGGCCCGCTTCGGTTCCGGCCTCCGTCGTGAGCAACACCACGCCCCTTTAAGTTGCATTTCAAATGCAAGTTTAAATAGCGTCTGGATCAGTGCCGGACCCGTGTCGGGTCCGTCGATCCTGGAGGAGTCCGCCATGCTCTCCGAGCAGTCCGCAGCCACCGTCCGCGCCACGCTCCCCGCCGTCGGCGCCGCCATCGGCGAGATCACCGAGCGTTTCTACGCCGGCCTCTTCGCGGCCCACCCCGAACTGCTGCGCGACCTGTTCAATCGCGGCAACCAGGCCGCCGGCACCCAGCGCCAGGCCCTCGCCGGTTCCATCGCTGCCTTCGCCACGCACCTCGTGGACCACCCGGACCGGCGGCCGGACGCCATGCTGTCCCGCATCGCGCACAAGCACGCCTCGCTCGGCGTCACGCCCGAGCAGTACCGGGTCGTGCACGAGCACCTCTTCGCCGCCATCGTCGACGTCCTCGGCGAGGCCGTCACGCCGGAGGTCGCGGCCGCCTGGGACGAGGTGTACTGGCTGATGGCGAACGCGCTCATCGCCGTGGAGAAGCGGCTGTACGAGGAGAGCGGCAGCCGCGGATGGCGGGAGTGGGAGGTCGTCGAGCGGGTCACGGAGACCGCCGACGTGGCGAGCTTCCGGCTGCGTCCGGTCGACGGCGGGCCGGTGCGGGACTTCCGCGCCGGACAGTACGTCTCCGTCCGCGTCGAGCTGCCGGACGGCGCACGGCAGATACGGCAGTACAGCCTCTCCGGGGCACCGGGGTCGTCGCTGCGGCAGATCAGCGTGAAGCGGGTGTGCGGCGAGGCCGGCGGCGCGACCCCGGACGGCGAGGTCTCCGGCCACCTCCACGCGCGCGTGCGCGAGGGCGACGTACTCGAGCTGTCGGAGCCGTACGGCGACCTCGTCCTGGACGAGGTCACGGACACGCCCCTGCTGCTCGCCTCCGCCGGCATCGGCGTGACCCCGATGGTCGCGATGCTGGCGCAGCTGGCGGAGACCGGCCACCGCGCCCCGGTCACCGTCGTCCACGGCGACCGCTCCCCCGCCGACCACGCCCTGCGCGCCGACCACGAGGCGTACGCGGCGAAGCTGCCGGACGCGGCCGTGCACTTCTGGTACGAGGAGCAGGCCCCGGCGGGGGCCCGGTCCGGGCTGGTGGACCTGGGCGGCGTCGTCGTACCGAGCGGCACGCGCGCGTACCTGTGCGGCCCGCTGCCCTTCATGCGGGCGGTTCGCACCCGGCTGATCGAGAAGGGTGTGGCGCCCGCCGACATCCACTACGAGGTGTTCGGCCCGGACCTGTGGCTGGCCTCGCAGGGCTGAGCGCCCCGGGCTCTCCGGGCCTCAGGACGCCCGGCCGATCTCCAGCAGGAGCGGGCCGGTCGGGGCGGTGACCATGTCCGCCACCGTGAGCGGGTCCAGCGTGGCGAAGAACGCCTCCTGGGCCCGCCGCAGCGCGCCGCGCAGCCGGCAGGCGGAGTTCAGGGGGCAGGGCGTGGCGCCGCCCTCGCAGTCGACCACGTCGCCGTCGCCCTCGAAGGCGCGGACCACGGTGCCCACCGACGCCGTGCGCCCCCGCTCGGTGAGCGAGAGTCCGCCGCCCCGGCCGCGCCGGGCGTCGACCAGGCCCATGTGCTGCAGCTCCGCGACGACCTTGGCCGCGTGCGTGTACGGCACGTCCATGTCCCCCGCGACCTCGCGGGTCGTGGGGCTGGTCTCGCCGGCGACGGCGAGCCGCATGAGCATCCGCAGGGCCAGGTCGGTGGAGCGCAGCAGCCGCATGCCGCCAGCCTAGATAATGCGCATCCGGCATTCAAATTATCGTTTCCGTACAGTTTCCGGCCCTCCCTACGGCGGGTAACTCCTCTCCTACTACGATCAGCGGGCCCACCCGTCCCTTGCCTTTCCCCCAGAAGGACACCACCCATGGGTTCCGCCAAGAACACCGGCAACGCCGCGCGCAAGGCGCGAATAGAGGAGATGCGGCGTGCCGAGCAGGCTCGCGAGCGGCGCAACCGGATCCTGACCATCGCCGCGAGCGTGGTGGTGGTCGCCGGTCTCGTCGTCGGCGGTGTCGTGCTGGTGCGCTCGCAGAACGACTCGAACGGCAAGGACACGGCGGGCGGCTCCAAGAGCTCCGGGGACTCGGGCCACTTCGTCAACGGCAAGGACGGTGTGCGCACCTGGTCGGGCAAGCTGTCCCGGACGCACGTCACCACGCCCGTGAAGTACCCGATGCATCCGCCCGTGGGCGGCAACCACAACCCGGTGTGGCTGAACTGCAACGGCGACGTCTACACCTCGCCGGTGAAGGACGAGAACGCCGTGCACGCGCTGGAGCACGGCGCGGTCTGGGTGACGTACACCGCCAAGGCGAAGAAGGCGGACGTGGACGCGCTCGCCGCCAAGGTGAAGCAGACGCCGTACTCGCTGATGAGTCCGTACGAGAACCAGGCCGCGCCGTTGGTGCTCTCGGCGTGGGGCCACCAGCTGACCGTGAAGAGCGCCGACGACCCGGCGGTGAACAAGTTCTTCGCCACCTACGTCCAGGGCGCGCAGACCCCTGAGCCGGGTGCCTCGTGCACCGGCGGGACGATGAAGTGATGCGGCTCGTCGGCTGGGTCGCGGGCGCCGCGGCGGCGGCTCTCGTCGCGGCCGGGGCGATCACCTACGCGGTGGCCGAGGACGGGGACTCCGGCACGAGCACGCCGGGCGCGGAGTCCGCGGACGCGGGCTTCGCACGGGACATGGCGGTCCATCACCAGCAGGCCGTGGAGATGTCGTACATCGTGCGCGACCGCACGAAGAACGAGGAGGTCCGGCGCCTCGCCTACGACATCGCGCAGACCCAGGCCAACCAGCGCGGCATGCTGCTGGGTTGGCTCGACCTGTGGGGACTGCCCAAGGTGTCGGCCGAGCCGCCGATGACCTGGATGGGGATGGGTGACATGCCCGCCGGCAAGGACGGTGCGCTGATGCCGGGCATGGCCACCAACACCGACCTCAAGAAGCTGCAGACCCTCAGCGGCAAGCAGGCCGAGGTCCTCTACCTGCGGCTGATGACGGACCATCACAAGGGTGGCATCCACATGGCCGAGGGGTGCGTGGCCAAGTGCACCGTCGGTGTGGAGAAGAGGCTCGCGCAGGGCATGGTGGACGCGCAGCAGTCGGAGATCCAGCTGATGGCGGACATGCTCAAGGAGCGCGGGGCGCAAGCGCGTTCTTGAACACACCCGCAAGGATGAAAGCCCCAAATCGCCCCGCATGACCGTTCCTTGGGTTTCTCTTGACTTTCGCGTTCCCCTGGCATGAACGGTTCATCGAAAGAGTGGCCCCGATCGTGTGATCCATCGGGCCGAACCGCCGCGGGCCCGGCGCGGATCGCCGATGACCGACCACACATGCCTACATGCGTCTCTCATCAGGGGCGCATCGCAGGGGGTTACATGAGATCCAACCGCGCCAACCTGCGCACCGTGAGCCTGGCAGCGACACTGCCCATGGTCGCCGGTGCGCTGGCGCTCGGAATACCCGCGGCGCACGCCGCAGGCAACCCGGGCCGGGACGCGCTCGCGGGCACCAAGCCCGCCTGGGCCACGGCCAAGGCGGACAAGGGCGCCGCGTCCGACAGCGCCCAGGTCCACGCCCGGGTCTACCTGGCCGGACGTGACGCGTCCGGACTCGCGGCCTACGCCAAGGCGGTGTCCGACCCGAGCTCGCCGAGTTACGGCAAGTACCTCAGCGCCAAGCAGGCCCAGGTCCGCTACGGCGCCACCAAGGCCCAGGTGGCCGCCGTCAAGTCCTGGCTGCAGAACGCCGGGCTGAAGGTCACCGGGGTCACGCAGCACTACGTCTCCGTCACCGGTGACGTGGCCGCCGCCGAGAAGGCGTTCGGCACCCAGCTGCACAACTACGCCAAGGGCTCCAGGACCTACCGCGCGCCGTCGAAGACGGCCTCCGCGCCGGAGAGCCTGAAGGGCGCCGTCCTGACCGTCACCGGCCTGGACAACGCGCCGCACAAGGCGAACCACGACGACCAGCTGCCCGGACCGGGCAAGGTGTTCAAGAACTCCGGGCCGTTCTCCTCGTACTACGGCTCGAACATCGCGAGCACGCTGCCCGACGCCTACGGCACGAAGATCCCGTACGCCGTCAAGGGCTACACCGGCAAGCAGCTGCGCGCCGCCTACGGCGCCGGCACGTACACCGGCAAGGGTGTGCGGGTCGCCATCACGGACGCGTACGCCTCGCCGACCATCGCCTTCGACTCGCAGACCTACGCGAAGAAGCACGGTGACGCGGCCTGGAAGACCGGCCAGTTGAAGCAGGTGCTGCCCAAGAAGTACACGCACACCGGCGCCGACGAGTGCGACGCCTCCGGCTGGTACGGCGAGGAGACCCTCGACGTCCAGGCCGTGCACGCGGTCGCGCCGAACGCGAACGTCACCTACGTGGGCGCCGCGTCCTGCATGGACGACGACCTGCTCGACTCGCTCAGCAAGGTCGTCGACAACCACCTGGCCGACATCGTCTCCAACTCGTGGGGCGACATCGAGGCCAACCAGACGCCGGACCTGGCCGCCGCCTACGACCAGGTCTTCCAGTTCGGCGCGGTCGAGGGCATCGGCTTCTACTTCTCCTCCGGTGACAACGGGGACGAGGTCGCCAACACCAAGACCAAGCAGGTCGACACCCCGGCCAACTCGGCGTGGGTGACGGCGGTCGGCGGTACCTCGCTGGCGGTCGGCAAGGGCGACACGTACATGTGGGAGACCGGCTGGGGCACCGAGAAGGCCACCCTGTCGGCCGACGGCAAGAGCTGGACGAACTTCCCCGGCGCCTTCACCTCGGGTGCGGGCGGCGGCACCAGCAAGACCGTGGCCGAGCCCTTCTACCAGAAGGGTGTCGTCCCGGACTCGCTCGCCGAGGCCAACAACGCCGCCGGCAACCGCGTCGTCCCGGACATCGCGGCGATCGCCGACCCGAACACCGGCTTCCTGGTCGGCCAGACGCAGACCTTCCCGGACGGGTCGGAGCAGTACAGCGAGTACCGCATCGGCGGCACCTCGCTGGCCGCGCCGGTGATCGCGGCCGTGCAGGCCCTGGCCCAGGAGGCGCACGGCGGCAAGGCCCTCGGCTTCGCCAACCCGGCCATCTACGCCAAGGCCGGCTCGAAGGCCTACCACGACGTGGTGGACAAGCCCACCGGCAAGGACCTCGCGGTCGCCCGCGTGGACTTCGCCAACGGCCTCGACGCCACCGGCGGCCTGCTGTACTCGGTCCGCAGCCTCGGCAAGGACAGCTCGCTGTCCGCGGTGAAGGGCTACGACGACGTCACCGGCGTGGGCTCGCCCGCGAACGGCTACGTCGAGTCGTACAAGAAGCACTGACGCCCTCCGGGCACCGCGCGCCCGCTCCTCTTCTTCTCGGAGGGGCGGGCGCGCTCGTGTGCCGGAGTCAGCCGGCTCCCGCGTGCCGACGGCCGAGGATCAGGAAGACCAGGAATCCGGCAGCGAACAGCAGCGCGCCGGCGATCAGGAACGGCACCGGGGCGTACTCGTCGGCGCAGGTCCGACCGCCGGCCACCGCCCGGCACACGGTCCCGGGGCCGCCCCGGTTGAGGTAGGCGAGATAGAAGAGCGGCAGGGAGAGACCGCTGACGCCCCCCGCCACGGCGTTCCGGTGCCCCTTACGGAGCAGGGCCACGGCGGCAAGGGCTCCCAGGACGATCAGGACCAGGCCCACGGACAGCAGTGCGACCAGCCCGAGCGCGACACACCCGCCGACCGCGAGCCAGGCCAGGAACCAGCCCCACCGCGACGTACGACGATCCGGAGTTGCGACGACATCGCGTTGCACGGCGCCTCCGCTCGGACGGGGACCGCGGCGGTCGGACGCCGCGTCCCGACGAGGACAGCCAAGCTTACGACCATGCCATGACCGCGCCCATCACCGTGCGCCGGTCCGCGGGCACCGGGCCCCACCCCTATCGCGTCGCTCTGACGATTACACTGGCCCTCGTGCCTCAGTCGAACTTCTGGTCCATCTATCAGCACGGGTTCGCACGCGTCGCGGCGTGTACGGGTCACACCGTCATCGCGGACCCGCCCGCCAACGCCGAAGCGGTCCTGCGGCAGGCGCGCCGGTGCGCCGAGGAGGGGGTCGCCGTCGCCGTCTTCCCGGAGATGGTGCTGTGCGGCTACTCGATCGAGGACCTGCTGCTGCAGGACGCGCTGCTCGACCGGATCGAGGAAGCGCTGCGGCAGGTGGTGGCCGGGTCGGCCGAGCTGCTGCCGGTCCTGGTCGTCGGTGCCCCGCTGCGCCACCGCAACCGGGTCTACAACTGCGCGGTGATCGTGCACCGCGGCCGTGTCCTCGGCGTCGTGCCCAAGTCGTACCCGCCGTACTACCGGGAGTTCTACGAGCGCCGGCAGATCGGCGACGGCTCCGACGAGCGCGGCGGATCGATCCGCCTCGGCGGCGAGACCGTTCCGTTCGGCGTGGACCTGCTGTTCGCGGCGGACGACGTACCCGGTCTCGTGCTGCACGCGGAGATCTGCGAGGACATGTGGGTGCCGGTGCCGCCGAGCGCGGAGGCGGCCCTCGCCGGGGCGACCGTCCTCGTCAACCTCTCGGGCAGCCCGATCACGGTCGGGCGGGCCGAGGACCGCAAGCTGCTGTGCCGTTCGGCGTCCTCCCGCTGCCTCGCCGCGTACGTCTACGCGGCGGCCGGACTGGGCGAGTCGACCACCGACCTGTCCTGGGACGGCCAGACCATGATCTACGAGAACGGTGTGCTGCTGGCGGAGTCCGAGCGGTTCCCGCTCGGCGACAGTCACGCGGTGGCCGACGTAGACCTCGACCTGCTGCGGCAGGAACGGCTGCGGATGGGCACGTTCGACGACAACCGCCGCACCCACCGGACACGGACCGGCGACTTCCGGACGATTGCCTTCGAGCTCGATCCGCCGCTCGCCGACCTGGGACTGCGCCGCCGCCTGGAGCGCTTCCCGTTCGTGCCGGCCGACGCCGACCGCCTCGCCCAGGACTGCTACGAGGCGTACAACATCCAGGTGGCGGGCCTGCAGCAGCGACTCGCGGCGATCGGCGGCCCGAAGGTGGTCATCGGCGTGTCCGGGGGTCTGGACTCGACGCACGCGCTGATCGTCGCCGCCCGCGCCATGGACCGCGCCGGCCGCCCGCGCAGCGACATCCTGGCCTTCACCCTGCCCGGCTTCGCCACCAGCGACCACACCAAGGACAACGCCCACAAGCTGATGAACTCGCTCGGCGTCACCGCGGCCGAGCTGGACATCACGCCGACCGCGCGGCTGATGCTGCGGGAGATGGGCCACCCGTTCGCGTCCGGCGAGCCGGTGTACGACGTCACCTTCGAGAACGTGCAGGCCGGCCTGCGCACCGACTACCTCTTCCGGCTGGCCAACCAGCGCGGCGGCATCGTGCTCGGCACCGGCGACCTGTCGGAGCTGGCGCTCGGCTGGTCCACGTACGGCGTGGGCGACCAGATGAGCCACTACAACGTCAACGGCGGAGTGCCGAAGACCCTGATCCAGCACCTCATCCGCTGGGTCATCAGCAGCGGCCAGTTCGACGAGGAGACCGGCGAGACGCTTGCCGCGATCCTCGACACCGAGATCAGCCCGGAGCTGGTCCCGGGCGAGGAGATGCAGTCGACGGAGTCGAAGATCGGCCCGTACGCGCTGCACGACTTCACGCTCTTCCACGTGCTGCGCTACGGCTTCCGCCCCTCCAGGATCGCCTTCCTGGCCTGGCACGCCTGGCACGACCCGGAGTCCGGCGCCTGGCCGCCGAACTTCCCCGAGGCCAAGCGGGTGGCGTACGACCTGCCGGAGATCCGGCACTGGCTGGAGGTCTTCTGCCGCCGCTTCTTCGCGTTCGCCCAGTTCAAGCGCTCGGCCATGCCGAACGGCCCGAAGGTCGCGGCGGGCGGTTCGCTGTCGCCGCGCGGCGACTGGCGGGCACCGTCGGACGGCAACGCGCGGGCGTGGCTGGCGGATCTGGCGCGGTTCGATTGGCCCGAGGCGTGAGGGGCATGGGTCCGCGACGAACTGGCGGCTTCGGCCGCAACGCAGCTTTCAGAGGAGGATCCGAGACCCGTACGGGGCATTCGCACCGTGGGACCGGCGCAGCCCCACCGCGACATTGACGCGCTTGAGCCAACGATCAGTTCCGTCGTATCTCGCCTGGAACGCCTGACGTCCATGGACGGCACGGCGGTTGTCGATGACGAGTACGTCGCCGGAAGCGAGGACGACATTCATAAGCGCTTCGTCGACGGTGCGCATGAGCCTTCGCAGGCAGTCGTCGGCCTCCGGATCGTCCCCTGTCTCCATGAAGGCCGGGTCGATACGTATGAAGGGCCGCTCCGGTGATCCGCTCAGTACGGCGACGGGCTCCGGAACGGCGTGACCTCGCTCCATACGGGCAAAGGCTTCGGCGAGGTCGGCGGGCGGGATGCCGTGGCGCGGTACAGCCGCGCTGCTGAATCGGGTACTGTGCGAGTCATCGGGCCGGATCCGGAACCGTGGCGAGGACAGGATCTTCCAGTCGTCCTCCGAGACGGAGAGCGCCCCGGCCGACGCGAAGTTCGTACCCACTGACTGATCGTTGCGCAGGCAGAACAGGATGACGTACTCAGCGCGAAACGGATGGAAGGCGTCTTCGTTGTGCCATGCCAGTTCGGCTTCGGACGACGAGCCGAGCTGCTCTGTCTCGTGCCCCTTGATGGGAAAGACGTCTACCACCGGATTGCTGCCGTGCTGGGTGCCGAAGGCGAACACGTCCCCTAGGAGGGAACCGAGCAGCATCAGCAACAAGCCCGCGTTGCGTGCGGCACCATCTTTCGCCCGTAAGGCCGCGGCAGGCCAGTCGGCCGGGGTCGGTTCCAGTCGCCCGGCCCGAAACGGGACGTCCGACAGAAGCAGGCCAGCCGAAGCATGGTGTCCGGTGCGGAAGCGGTGGAGCACTCGCCGGAGCACGCGCGGAAATTCCTGTGCCCGGACGGTCATCTCTTCCAGGTCGTGTTCGTCGACCGACGGTTCGATTCCTGACATCGACGCCAGGACCGCGGAAACCGATTGCTGTTCCGCGGGAGAGAGGATGTGCCGGTCAAGGTACTGCGACGAGCTGATCACTCCGGGCACTGAAGCCTCCTTGTCATCATCCAGCAGATGATTCGCCGACCATGCCTGATGCTCCGCTCAGATGCGGTATGCCTCGACGTAGCGTGCCGGGTCTTGGCCGAAGTCGTGCTTCCAGCGCCTGAGTTGCCGGTGCGCGAACGTCTCGCCGCTGTCGACCACTTCGTGCAGGGGATCGAGGTAACTCAGCGCGGCCGGTTTCTCCAGGCCGGCGGCGACACGCGCGGTCAGCCCCTCCGTCGCGAAGCGAAGGAGCTCGGCGGCCAGCTCGGCGACCGGCTGCTCACGGTATGTGGCCTCCATGCCGCGGGCCGCTACGTCCTCGATGGTTCGCAGATGATCGGAGATGTGGCCGCCCTGCAGCAGCCGCCAGGCCGCGTCGCGGGACGGCCCGTAGTAGAGCAGGCCTGTCCAGAAGGCTGGCGCGGAGGGGACGCTCTCGTACGGCGGGCCGTCCGGAAGGCGCAACTCGATGGTGTTGCGCAGCCGCACGAAGGGCCATGCCTGGGAGACCAGGGTGTACCAGTCGTCGAGCGTGGGCTGGGTGCCGTCGCCGAACCCGTCGGCCATCAACTCGGCGAAGCACCGGTCCGGGGCCGGTTCGCCGTGAGCGTCTCCTGACCGGTGGATCATGGGTAGGCCCAGGAGCCAGTCGATGTAGTCGTCCGGCGTGATATCGGCTCGCATGGCGAAGGGCGGGTATCCGAAGCGGCTCGGGTCCTCACGCCGCAGTTCCAGCATGCGCCAGGAGAGCAGTCCGCTGGGGGAGCCGCCGAACAGCGGGGAGTTGACGAAGAGCGCGGCGGCGACGGCGGAGGAGGCGAATCCGACGCGGACCTTTTCGGTCAGGTCCTTCCCGGGTTCTGTGTCGATCGTCGTCTGAGTGGTCACGGCGAGCGCGGAGATCTCAAGGCTGGCCTGGCCCGGTTCACCGAGCCGCTCGCAGAAATCGCGCATCGTGAGCACATGCTCGTCTGGGACCCATTCGATGTTGTCCCGGGTGTCGAACGGCACATTCCCGCCCGGCACCAGAGCAAGCCCCAGTGAGGCGGCCTGTTCCGCGTAGCGCTGCATGCGCCGGCGCATGGCTTCGGTGAGAGTGACGAGGTCGGGGGCAGGCGGAGACGAGTACTCGAAGGCACCGCAGGCCTCAAGAGTGATCTTGGTTCCGTCGTCCAGCCGAAGGCCGACAGGTCCGAGAGATCCGCTGATGGCCTCGCCGCCCTGGTCCTCAAGGATCAGTTCAAGGAGTCTTCTCGTGCCATGCGGTCCGCTGTACGGAGCGGAACGGCCGGTCGCGGTGTCGAGAGTCGCGCACTCGATCTCGATTCCGGTCTTCTCCTGGCGGCCTGGGAGGGGCTGGAAAGGAGCGCGCAAATCTCCGCGGGTAAGGCCCTCGATGGGCATGGTCATGTCCTCTGCACTAGTTGTCGGTGGTGTGGTTCGGAGGCGTTGCGCTGTCCCGGCGGGCCAGCCTGTCCTGAATCCTGAGAGCGCGGTTCTTCAGAGCAGCGGCCTTAAGACTGTTTCCGGACTGCTCTTCGGTGGCGGACAGTTCGAGCAGGCTCTGAACGGTTTCCGGGTGATCGCCGTGATGAAGACGCTCTCGCATGCTGAGTGCTCGCTCGTGCAGTGAACGTGCATTGTTGAGCTGGTTGAGGAGGCGCGATGTGACGGCCAGGTCGTGAAGGCTGCGAGCGGTGTGCCGATGATCGCCGGGGTGCAGCCGCTCGCGCATTTCGAGCCCTTTTCTCGCGAACTCGAAGGCTTGTCGATAATCGCCGAGCAGGCGCATGGTGACCCCGAGTTCGTAATAACTCTGCGCCGCTTCGGGATGGTCGTCGGCATAAAGTCTGCGAGCCATCGCCAGCGCCTCCTCATGAAGGACGAGAGCGTCTGATTCCCGCCCGAGGGAGCGCAACGCGACACCCAGATCGTTGAGGCTGACGATGATGTCGACGTGGTCGCCTCGGTACAGCCTTCGGCGCATCGCGAGCGCGTCTTCACCGTATCGACGGGCGGACTCTCCGTCTTCCAGCCGGGAACACGTGAAGGAGAGGTCTGTCAACGTCGTCGATGTGTCGGGATGATCGCCCGGGTGCACACGGTAGTGCATGGCCAGGGCCTGTTCGTGCAGTTCGCGGGACCGGTCGAGATTCCCCATGTGCCGCATGGCGGTGGCCAGGCCGTTCAGGCATGTCGCGGTGGCCGGGGAATCCAGTGGGGGGATTCTCCGACGGATTCCGAGCGACTGCTCCTGGAGTTCGCTGGCTCTTTCCGTTTCCGTGGTCCACACCAGGAGGTAGTAGGCGACACGGTCCAGTAGATCCGCGAAGGAAAGAGTGGTGACGCCCAGTCTGCTCCCGTGGACGATCAAGGAGTAGGCGTGAGGGAGGAGCTGGACGCACGTCGAGCGAGTCTCCAAAGCGCCTGGAGTGTTCGGAAACAGTGCGGCCATGACCTCGATAGCAGCTGACACCAGCTCTGGGCGGTCGGTTTCGGGGATGTGGTCGAAAGCGATGTCACGGACCAGACGGTGGATTCTCGCAGACTCGCCCCGATCCGTGTCCGGCGTCAGGAGACTATTCCGGTAGAGGGCTCCGATCACCTCGGGTCCGTCCACGGGGTCGGCCGCGGCGTCCCGCAAGGGTGCGGGCAGCTGCGCCGGATGGTCAAGAATTTTGTATACCGGAATCTGGTCGGGCGCGAACAGGGCGCAGAACGAGAGCAGTTGCACTGCTGCCGGCTGAGTATCGTGCAGTTGCCCGACGAGGAGGCTGAAGGCGGTGTCCACCGTACCTTCGTAGGCCAGTGGACGACCGCGGGTGAGTAAGTCTGCGCGTCGTGTGCGGAAGATCCGCAAATAGTGTGCGAGCGACACACGACACTCGGCGCAGTATGCGGCGGCCTGCTCCAGTGCCAGCGACAGCTGTCCGAGTTCCTCGGCCAGCGCGCGCGCCGAATCCTGGTCCGGGTCGCCACTGCGGAGCAGCAGCAACTCGACCGCCGCGTCCAGTGGAAGCAGCTCGACCGACATGGGCTCGGCCACACCTCCCCACGCTGTGTTACGAGAAGTTATCAGGACATGTCCGCGGCCCAGGGCGGGAAGAAAAGGGCCGAGATCGGACGGGGATGTCGAATTATCGAAGATCAACAACCATTCGGATCGCTCAGCGAGCAAGCTGTGCGCATGCGCGGCAAGCTGACCGGTCTGGAGATCCGCGGGCGCACCGAGCCGTAGGGCGAGATCCGCCAAGCCGGCTTCGGCGGCCGGTACCGTTTCTGCGGATATCCACCACCCCAGGCGGTAATTCTTGAAGTACCGGTGCGCGTAGGCCCTGGCGAGCTGGGTCTTTCCGATGCCTCCCAAGCCGTACAGCGTAAGGATCTGTACCGCGGATTCCGTGGTTGTTCCAAGTAGCTTTGCGTACAGGCGCTTCATTTCCGTTTTGCGATCGACGAAGCTTCGGACCGGCGACGGAATGTTCCACAACCGACCGTCACCGGGGCCACCGAGCGGTCCACTCGCTCGGCGGACCGCTGGTGGCATGGCTGACTGGGGCGCCGACGCGATCCAGACGTTGTCGATGCGTTGTGCGGCGATGCTTCCGTCGTCCGCGCGGACGGACGCGACCCTCTGCAGTTGGGCGGTGTCACCCCCGGACCCGTCTAGCCCTGGGGCGGATCCGGCCGGTGAGGGCGCTCCACCCGAGCACCTCCATGGATGACCGCGGCCGCGATGGAGCCGGAGTCGGCCTGGATCTCCAGAGCCCCGGTCACCGCCACCCCGCCATCCGAAGCGTTCGTCCTCACGCCGCCCAACGCCTGGAGTTGCGTGATCAGAGCATCGACCTCGCGGGCAAGCTGCTCGTCCTCTTCCGCGGCTTCCTCCAGCGCAAGGGCCACACGCTGAGCGGTCCTCGGCGAGGGGTGTTCCTGCCCCTGGGCGGCTTCCTGGGTGAGCCTGTCGAATCCGGGGTCTCGAGCCAGCTTGTCCGAAACCAGGCCGTGCAGCCTCTCGCAGAGGCTGTCGACACTCGCGTCCAATGCCGCATCCACTTGACCATCCGCCCGATTGGCCGCATGTTTCGCCTTGCGTAACAGCCAGCCGAAGACATACCCGACAACAAGTTCCGCACCTACCATCAGGCCCCCTAAGTCGACACTTGCGCCAGCAGGGAGCATAGTGCAATCCGTGAGGGTTTCACACCGCAATTGAGGCACGCCGAAATCGAGACACATCGTGGCTACATTCTGCGCCATGACGAATATGCGGGCGCCATATGTGATAATTTCATGGTCATAACTGCGGCGGTATGAACGAGTTCTGCCGCCGGAGTACGGCGAGCGGATCACGGCGACGACGAAAGGGGGCCGTAGCCCCCATCGCTGATCGCAATGGCTCCACTCTCGGCCCCAGGCTCACCCCTTGAGCGAGGCGATGAAGGGGGCCCGGGCGGTGGCGGTGAGGATGAGGGCGGGGCCGTCCGGGGTCTTGGAGTCTCGGACGGGGACAGGGCCGGGGATGTTCTCGGCGACTTCGAGGCAGTTGCCGCCGTCGCCGTTGCTGTAACTGGACTTGCGCCAGAGGGCGGCGCCAGGGAAATCGCCGGCATCGGGGTTGACATGAGGCCGACCGCCCACGAAGACGGTCGGCACGGTCTCGTTGCCCTCGTCGACCGCCCTCACCGCCGCCGCGCCGACCGCGTCACGCCAGATGTTGCCCCAGTGCAACTGGCGCCCACAACGGCCCAGTCGCATGCGCAGGCGCAGACAGTGCGCACAGCCCGGCCGTCAGAGGACGACGGTCCGGCTGTCAGCGGCACAACGGCGCTGCGCCTCCACCACTCCGATCGATCTCGGGAAGACGAGAGGCGAGTTCATGCCCGCGATCAGCACGAAGGCCGGAGAGGGCGCTACGGCAGCGCCAGGATCACCTGTCAGAACCAGCAAGATCGCGATGACCGAGCCGCACAGCGCGAAGAGTATCGACGAGGTCCAAGCGCGCGCATCACGGTGGTCACACATCCAGGAGCGTCACCGAACCGGTCAGGCAGGCGAAGGGCCAGGCGGCCCATCGCCGGCGACGGGCTTTGCGGCTTCGGCCCGCGCGCGGGCCGAAGCGGCCTCGACCTCGTCGCGGGTGAACTCCTTGTAGAGACGTTCCCCGTGGGCGTCGGTGATGTCGATGACGATGCCGGTCCAGTCCTCCGCGGGTTCCTCGGGTACGTGCCCGAGTTGGTATTCGGAATCCCGGAGCAGTTCCTCCGTCACCCGAACCCCGGTCAGCCGCTCGGCGAGGGCGAAGACCGCCGCCTTGGTGTGGAAGAGCCCGTTCGTCTCGCCCTCGTCGTCCGACAGCGCGAGGCCGACCTCCCGCATCACCGGGTTGAGAGCATCGGGAGTGCCGCCGTCCCTGGATGTGGACCGCTCGAAGGTGGTCCGGAGTTCGCCGTCCTCATACCAATTGAAGAAGTGCATGGGCTTGCCTCCATTGCTGGAGTGCACCACCGCGCGCCCACCGGCCGACAGGGCCTCCAGGAAACGCGGCTGCATTCCCATACCCCCTTCTCCGACGTGCAGGACGAGTGTCCAGTCACCACCTTCGCCCGGGACGGAGAACGCTCCCGCAACGAAGGCTTCGTCCCAGTAGTCCGCTGGGTCGCGAAGCTCGTCCTGCCGCTCGATCAACGCGTCCGCCCCTGTGCACGAACCCAGAGGTTCCGCCCCCATCACCCGCAGCACCTCCCCCGGGGCGACACCCCGCACCAGGGTCAGGGTGTACCCGGCCTCCAGCGCGTAGCCGAACAACGGAGAGGACCCTGTCCAGGCATAGTCATGTGCGGTCACCGCAGTCATGCGGCACAGTCTGCCTGCCGCCACTGACAAGACTGTGCAACGAGATCAGCCACCAGACGTGGTCACCCACGGCGCGGGAAAATGGGGTGTCATGCGAACGCCGGCCCGCCAGGATGCGGATCATGACTGCGGGGATCGCCGCGTCCGTAGTACTGGGTCTGGCCGGGGCCGGGTGGGACGTGGCCTTCACGTACTGGACTCCGTATGACGCACGGATGCAGTGGGGCATGGAGCCGGGCACGCCCGAGGAGTTGCGAAAGAAGGCGGCGGCCCTCGGGGCGAGAACACTCGCGGCCGAGGCGGACCTGAGCGACCCGGCCGTGCCGACCCAGCTCTTCGACAGCGTCGAGCGTGAGCTGGGCAACGTCACCGCGCTGATGCTCTGCCATTGCGAGTCCGTCGACTCCGGTCTGTTGGACACCACGGTGAAGAGCTTCGACCTGCACTTCGCGGTCAATGCACGGGCGACCTGGCTGCTGATCCGGGAGTACGGGCTGCGGTTCGGTGGGCCGCACGGCAATGGGCGGATCATCAGCCTGACCAGCGACCACACCGCAGGCAACCTGCCTTATGGGGCGAGCAAGGGGGCGATGGACCGGATCACGTTGGCCGCCGCACGTGGACTCGCTCACCTGGGAGTAACCTGCAACGCGATCAATCCCGGACCGACCGACACCGGGTGGATGACCGAGGAGCAGAAGGCGGACACGATCCGCTTCACGCCTCTGGGACGCCTCGGTGTGCCGCAGGACTGCGCCAACCTCGTCACCTTCCTCTGCTCCGCAGAGGGCGGATGGATCAACGGCCAGCTTCTCCAGAGCGACGGCGGTCTCTGACAGCCGGGCGCATGGACACGGCTCAAGGGCGCCCGGCCGGTGAAGTCGGCTGCAGTCCGGGGAGGGGACGATGGCACACGAGCCTGACAGCGACACCGAGGGGGCTTCCTCGAGGACGTCTACACGACGGACATCGGGCTGACCTGGCTGGCCTCGCAATGGGAGGTGCTGGAGTACTTCTACAAGGAGTATGTCCCGCCTGACTCCGACGAGGACCCCGCCGTGGTGTGGCTCAGGATCGTGGAGTCGTCGGTCGAGGAGTTCGACCGCTCTAAGGCCGCCCAACTGGGTCAGGACGTCCAGCGGTTGCTGCGCTCTGGGCTGACGGACGAGACGATCCGCACGGTGTGGCTCGCCGCCACCCACGGGGTCTTCGACCCGGGTGCGAACGGTATGGGCACTGGTGCCTGGCTGCGGAAGGCCGAAGAGGCATGGCTGGCCCGGGTGCGCCGGGGCGATCCGGCGTTCGTCCCCCCGCCGCCACAGCCGGTGGTGGACGAGGAGCTGCGGCGGGCCGTCCTGGAGGTGATCCACCCGGTCGCGGAACGACTGAGCCTCGCGGTCGGGAATCCGCCGTTCGGTATCCCGGTGACCGGCCTTGTCCCCGCGCTGGAGCGGGTGGTCACCGAGTGCTGCGCGGACCTCGGCTACCGGCTGTTCCTGCGTGCCATGAAGGCGTACCACGTACCGGCCGACCGGCCACGCCTCGTCGCCCTCGGTGAGCGTTTCGGCTACCCGAAATGGGTCGTACCCGAGGGGCTCAACGACCGGGTCGACTGACGGCGTACAGAGGGCCCGGCGCTCACGTGGCGCACGGGTGGGTCGCAGCACCTCGGCAATTGGCAGACATGGGCCAGGGACGGACGACAGAACCGCAGGCCGGTGAGGTGGGGTATGGCCCATGTCCGCCAATCACGCCCACCACTCGTCCATGCATCCCGGTTGCGCCACTCTGATGGGTGCAGCCCGCGAACTAGGCTCCCGTGCATGCACACCAGCCTGACGGAGCACGCCCGGTGTCTCTACGGGGACGAGTACCGGCCCGTGCCGGAGTGTGGACTGGAGCACGAGGAGCGCTGCTTCGTCGAGGAGCTGACCTTCGCCGACGCGGACTCGATCCTGGCGATGCTGCGCGAGCTCTGCCCGCACCTGGTCGACGGCCGCCTGCCGGTCTGGGTCCGCAACCTGGCGTACCGGCCGAGCGCGGCCGCGTCCTGGGCGACGACCGTGACGCCCGGCTGGAGGAGGTCGGCGAGCTCGAAGTCGTCGAAGCCGACGAGGGCGACGCGGCGGCCGTGCCCGGCCTGGTGCTGTTGCAGCGGCCGGACGAACCGGCACTGCTGCGGGAGGCCGCCCAGAGCCTGTGGTTGCACGGCCCGGACTGGGACGGCATCGCGGCTGACCTGGTGGGGCGGGCGGACGCCCTGGGGAAGCGGGCTGACCCGCGGCGGACGGATGTGACGGGGGCTCACCACGAGCGCCCGCGAGCACGCCCGGCCCCCGTCGGCCCGCCGCACTCAGTGGTGCAGCGCCTCCGCCTCCTGCGGGACGTGGGAGGCGACCACGCGCTCCCGGCCGCCCGCGGCAGGGGCCCGGCGCCGGTCCACCGCGTAGGCCACACCGGCCACCGCCAGGCCGAGCGCCGCCAGTACCGCACCGGCGAGCGCCGGGGACGTCGCACCGAAGCCGGCCGCCAGGGCCAGGCCGCCGATCCAGGCGCCGCCCGCGTTGGCCAGGTTGAACGCGGCCTGGTTGGCGGAGGAGGCCAGGGAAGGGGCCGTGGAAGCCTTGTCCATGACCATGAGCTGCAGGGGGGAGCCCGTCGCGAAGGCGGCCGTGCCGAGGAGGACCACCGCGAGGGCGGCGCTCCACTCCGCCCGCATGAGGACGGGGAACAGCAGCAGTACCGCGACCAGGGAGCCGAGCCCGCTGAACAGCGTGCCGCGCAGGGAGTGGTCGGCGAGGCGGCCGCCGAGCAGGTTGCCGGCGGTGGCGCCGACGCCGAACAGCGCGAGCAGCAACGTCACGTCGGACTCGGCGAACCCGGCGGACCGGGTCAGCATCGGCGTGATGTAGCTGTACGCCGAGAACAGCGCGCCGAAGCCGGCCACCGTCGTGCCGAGGGCCAGCCACACCGGCAGCGAGCGCAGGGCGGCCAGTTCGCCGCGCAGGCCGGCCGCGGAGGCGTGCGTGTGGTCGTGCGGGATCAGGGCGGCCAGCGCGGCTATCGCCACCAGGCCGATCGCGCTGACGCCGAGGAACGTCGCCCTCCAGCCCAGGTGCTGACCCATGAGCGTGGCGACGGGCACGCCCGCGACGTTCGCGACGGTCAGGCCGAGGAACATCAGGGACACGGAGCGGGCCTTGCGCTCGGGCGCCACCATGGTCGTCGCGACCACCGCGCCCACGCCGAAGAACGCGCCGTGCGGCAGTCCGCTCAGGAAGCGGGCGGCGAGCAGCGACCCGTTGCCGGGGGCGAACGCCGAGAGGGCGTTGCCCGCGACGAACAGGACCATCAGGCCGATCAGGACGGTGCGGCGGGACATCCGCGCGGTGACCGCGGCCAGGAGCGGGGCGCCGATGACGACGCCCAGCGCGTACGCCGAGACCAGGTGGCCGGCGCTGGGGATCGAGATGTGCAGGTCTTCCGCGACGTCGGGCAGCAGGCCCATCATCACGAACTCGGTCGTACCGATGCCGAAGGCGCCCACGGCAAGGGCGAGCAGGGCCAGGGGCATGAGGGGACCTCTCAGAGCGTTGCGTGCAGTTCCGTACAGTTGCGCGACTTCTCAGTCGTACCACTATGTTCAAGTACGGAACAAACCCGCTCGGGGCCGCTATTCCAGCGGGTCAGGACCCCGTCGCCGATGTGGTGACCTTCACACGCGCCGCCACCGGCAGATGGTCGCTCCCCGTTCGCGGCAGCGTCCAGGAGCTCTCCGGCTCGATGCCCTTGACCATGATCTGGTCGATCCGGGCCATCGGGAACGACGCCGGCCAGCTGAAGCCGAAGCCGCTGCCCGCGGCGCCCTGCGTCGAACGCATCTGGGAGGTCACGCCGTTGAGGGCGCGGTCGTTCATCGTGCCGTTGAGGTCGCCGAGCAGTACCACCCGCTGGTCCGTCTCGTCGGCGATCGCCTCACCGAGCGCGTCGGCGCTCGTGTCGCGCTGCCGGGCGGTGAACCCTGCCTCCATCTTCACCCGCACCGACGGCAGGTGGGCGACGTACACCGCGACCGGACCCTCGGGGGTCGCCACCGTGGCACGCATGGCACGCGTCCAGCCCAGCTTGATGTCGACGGCCCGGGCGTCGCTCAGCGGGTACTTGCTCCACAGCCCGACGGTGCCCTGGACCGAGTGGTACCGGTACGTCGACGCCAGCGCCCTCTCGTACACCGGAACGGCGGAAGCCTTCAGTTCCTCCAGCGCCAGCACGTCCGCGCCGGACGCGGCCACGTCCCGGGCGGTTCCGGAGGGGTCCGGGTTGTCGGCGTTGACGTTGTGCGTGGCCACCACCAGGTCGCCGCCGCCGCCCGACTTGTCGGTGAGCAGCCCGCCGAAGAGGTTCAGCCACACGACCGCGGGCAGCAGTGTCGCGATCAGCGCCGTCGCGGACCTGCGCACCAGCCCCAGGACCAGCAGTACCGGGATGGCCAGCCCCAGCCAGGGCAGGAAGGTCTCCGTGAGGCTGCCGAGGTTGCCGATCCGGTTGGGGATGCGCGAGTGCAGCAGCATCACGAGGGCGAGCAGCAGGGCGAGTGCGGCGAGGACGACGCCGCGCCGCCAGATGCGCGGGTCCCCCCGCCAGCCGCCGAGGATCCGGTTGGTCAGGCGCCGAAGCCGAGATCCCTGGTGCTCGGGCCCCGAGCCGCCGTTGTCCGTCTCCGTCATGTACGCCTGCTGCGCCATACCGTCTGCCTCACTGCCTGCCGTGCACACCGTGTTTCCCCGTGTCCCTTCCGACCCTAGGGGATGATCGACCTCGTTCCGGCCGTCCCATGACGGCCGTACGGGCACGAGGACGAACAAGTCGGTTCAGGAAGTTCCGGTTACCGGAGTGACCAACGCGGTCTGTGACGAAACGCGCACATTCCGGCCTTCGGTCTTCGGGGAACTGACGGGCCGTAGGCCTGCCAGGACCGTGTCCACGATCTCCTCCGCGAGTCCTTCGTGGAGGTCGGCGTCCGGCCGCATGACGGTTCGGCTGAGCATGGGCCCGACCAGCAGGTCGTTCGCCAGTTCCAGGTCGACGTCCGCGCGGAGTTCGCCGTTCAGCCGGCCCCGGCGCAGGACCTGCAGTCCGGTCTCGCGCCGGGGAGCTATCACGCTGGCGTGGTAGGCGGCCCAGATCTTGGGGCTGCTCTTCATCTGGGCGTGCACGCTGTGCAGGATCGCCGACGAGCGGCTGACCAGCCCGCGTTGGCGCAGCGCCTCCAGCAGTACGACCAGGTCGTCCCGCATCGAGGTGCCCGGGAGTTCCGGGTCGTCGGGTTCGGCGGCCCGCACGACGTCGACGAACAGCTCCTCCTTGCCGCTCCAGCGGCGGTAGATGGTCGCCTTGCCGACGCCGGCGGTGCGGGCGATGCGCTCGATGGAGAGTTCCGCCAGCGAGACACCCTCCTCGAGGAGCTTCATCACACTCTCGAGGATGGCCTGTTCCACCGCCTCGCTGCGCGGCCGGCCCCGGCTGGGGGCGTCCGGCCGGGACCGGCTGTCGGCGGACCGGCTGTCGGCAAGGCTCACGTCTTTCCGTCCTTTCGCCTGCTGCGCCGATTGTGGCGCAGCCGCCTCCTCCCCCGTCGGTCTGCTCTCCCCCGCCGGCTATTCTCCCGCAGCCACCAACTGCGTCTCCTCCTCGTCCTTCTGACGCGCCGACGGCTTGCCCGGCAGGAAGAGCGCCGTGACGACGGCGCCGATGAGCGCGACGCCGGTGCCGCACAGCGCGGTCACGTGCATGGCGTGCAGGAAGGCGTCGTTGGCGGGGTCGACCAGGGCCTTGCCCCGGGGCCCGAGCTTCGCGGCGACGCCGAGCGTGGCCTCGATGGACTCGCCCGCCGTGTCCTTGAGACCGGCCGGCAGCAACCCGAGCTTCCCGTCGATGCCGGTCCGGTAGGCGGTGGACAGGACCGAGCCGAGTACGGCGATACCGAGGGCGCCGCCGACCTGGCGGAAGGTGTTGCTGAGGGCGGAGGCCGAGCCGGCCTTCTCGCGCGGCAGGGCCTGCATGATGACCACGGAGGTGGGAGTCATGATGTGCGCCATGCCGGTGCCCATCAGGAAGAAGACGACCTCCAGCAGCCAGATCGGCGTGTCCGCCTCGAAGGCGGCGAACGCGGTGAGCGTCGCGGCGATCAGCACCAGGCCCGCCGTGGTGGTGGCCTTGTTGCCGAACCGGTCGACCACCAGCCGGGCACGCGGCGCGAAGATCATCTGGGCGGCGGCCAGCGGCAGCATCAGCAGACCGGACTGCAGCGGCGAGTAGCCGCGCACGCTCTGGGTGTAGAAGACCGAGAAGAAGGTCACACCCATCAGCGCGAAGAAGACCAGCGCGATGGCGCTCATGGCGGCCGAGAACACCTTGTTCTTGAAGTAGGTGACGTCCAGGGACGGGTGGTCGCTGCGCTTCTCGAAGACCACGAAGGCGGCGAGGACGGCGAGACCGGACAGGATGGTCGCCAGCACCTTGGCGTCCGTGAAGTCGGCCAGCTGGCCGCCCTTGATGATGCCGTAGACGAGCAGGACCAGGCCGACGACCGACAGGACGACACCGACGGGGTCGAGGCGGCCCGGGTTCGGGTCGCGGGAGTCGGGCACCAGCCACACCATGAGCCCGAGGGCGAGGATCACGATGGGCACGTTGATGAGGAAGACCGAGCCCCACCAGAAGTGGTCGAGCAGCACGCCGCCCGTGATCGGCCCGATCGCGATGGCCAGGCCGACTCCGCCCGCCCAGATGCCGATGGCCTTGGGCTGCTCCTCGCGCTCGAAGACGTTCATCAGGACGGCGAGGGTGGCGGGCATGACGAAGGCGGCGCCCAGGGCCATCAGCGCGCGGTAGGCGATGAGCTGGCCGGGCGAACCGGACTCGGCGGCCAGGGCCGACCCGACGCCGAACACCACGAGGCCGCCCAGCAGGACCTTCTTGCGGCCGATCCGGTCGCCGACGAGGCCGGCGGTGAACAGGAGACCGGCGAAGACGAGGGTGTAGGCGTTGATCGCCCACTCGAGCTCGCTCTGGGTGGCGCCCAGACCGGTCGGCGCCGGGGTCGAGATCGTCTTGATGGCGACGTTCAGGATCGAGTTGTCCAGCACCACGATGAGCAGGCTCAGCATCAGCACGCCGAGGATCGCCCAGCGGCGCCGGTGGACCTCTTCCGGTATCCGGCGGGCAGGGACGGCAGGAGTAGTCATGGGGACGAACCTAGGGCAATTCCAATACGGAACCGTCTCGTATCTGTATTCCTTTGCCAAGGTCTTACGCGAGCGGGGACATGGCGTGGGCGTGAGGGGGACAAGGGGCGTGCGCGAGGCGGGGGGTGAGGTGTGCGCGAGGGATCACGTCGGGCCCCCTTGGCCGTCACTGGCACGAGGTGCCACCATGGAGAGGGTCCGGGGACGCCGTCAGGGCGCCTCGAGATGACGTTAGGAGCCGTTGCAATGACGCAGCTTTCGGCTGCCCAGACGAAGCCCTCCGACGGCAGCAAGGCGCTGTACGGGGGCAAGGGCACGCGCCGCATCACCGTTCGCGACATCGCCCTCGCCAAGGAACGCGGCGAGAAGTGGCCCATGCTCACCGCCTACGACGCGATGACGGCGTCCGTGTTCGACGAGGCCGGCATCCCGGTCATCCTGGTCGGCGACTCGGCCGGCAACTGCCACCTCGGGTACGAGTCGACCGTGCCCGTCACCCTCGACGAGATGAGCATGCTCTCGGCGGCCGTCGTACGGGGCACGAACCGCGCCCTGATCGTCGGCGACCTGCCCTTCGGCTCCTACCAGGAGGGCCCGGTGCAGGCGCTGCGCTCGGCGACCCGGCTGGTGAAGGAGGCGGGTGTCGGCGCCGTGAAGCTGGAGGGCGGCGAGCGCTCGCACGAGCAGATCCGGCTCCTGGTGGAGTCCGGCATCCCGGTCATGGCCCACATCGGGCTGACCCCGCAGTCGGTCAACGCCATGGGCTACCGCGTGCAGGGGCGCGGCGAGGAGGCCGCCCAGCAGTTGCTGCGGGACGCGAAGGCCGTGCAGGACGCGGGTGCGTTCGCGGTGGTGCTGGAGCTGGTGCCGGCCGAGCTGGCCGCCGAGGTCACGCGGGTGCTGCAGATCCCGACCGTCGGCATCGGCGCCGGGCCGGAGACGGACGCGCAGGTGCTGGTGTGGACGGACATGCTCGGGCTGACCTCGGGTCGCGTGCCGAAGTTCGTCAAGAAGTACGCGAACCTGCGTGAGGTCATGGGCGACGCGGCCAGGGCGTTCGCGGAGGACGTCGTCGGCGGGACGTTCCCGCTGGAGGAGCACTCCGTCCACTAGGACCATCGCCGCACCACGGGCAGCCCGCCGATCGTCCCCCGTCGGCGGGCTGCCGCGCGTTCCGCCCGAGATGCGGACCCCGGGACGGGAGCCGACGCTGAAGTCGTGCCGAACCCGAAAGCTCCGCCACCGCGCCCGGACGTCGGCGGCCGGGACCCGCGGGCGTGGGCCCTGGCCGCCGTGTTCGGGTTCGTGCTGTTCGTGGGCCTCTTCCTCCTGGTCTTCGTCCATGTCGTCGCCTGGTGGGTCGGCACCCGCACGTGGCAGTGGCCCGGCAGCGGCGGTTGACCGCGCCCGCAGGCCGTGACCGTGCGGGTCAACCGGGTGACCGGCCGGTCTCCCGCAGGTGCCGGCGACGTTCCGCGTAGGCCAGGTCGTCCCGCCAGAGGCGGCCGACGGCGGCGCGCACGAGGGGCCTCAGGAGGGGGGCGGCCCTGCGGGCGAGGGTGAAGCCGGGCCGTTCGGACGTGGCCAGTACGGCCTCGACGACCAGGGTGCGGGGCCTGCCGCGGTCGTCCGGGCCCAGTGGCGTGGCGTGGGTCTCGACGACGGACGTCTCCCCTTCGCCGTCCGTGATCCGCATGAGCACGGTGCGGGGTTCGGGCGCGGTGAACTCGGCGCGGACGGGTACGACGAGGCGACGAGTGAGCCGGAAGGAGACGTCCACGACGAAGCGATCGTCGTCCTCCGGGCCGGCCGGGGCCTCGACGACGGTGAGGTCGACGAAGGTGTGCGGGTGGTACCAGGCTCCGTGCCACGGGTCGAGACGGTTGGCGATCACGTCTTCCGGTTCGCAGACCCCCACACCGTGCCAGACGGTCTGGAGAGCGGTCGCCGGCTCGGGCCTGAGGGGGACCACGGGAGCACGCGTCGGTCGTTCCCCTCCGACGGCGTCCAGGCGCACCCACACCAGTACGCCGTCGTCGTGCACCGGGAGGGGCTCCCAGCCGGCGGACCGGGAACCGTCCAGGGCGAGGCCGTGCCAGTGGCAGACCAGGGTGCCGCAGTGCACCGGACTGTCGCCCAGCGGGGCGCCGAGGTGCGGGCAGACGCCGGGCCCGCCCACCAGGCGCCCGCCGCGGTCCCGCCACACCACCACCTCCTGGCCCGCGACGGTGCGCGCCAGCGGCCGGGTGGGCCGCAGGTCGCCGGCGGCGCCCACGACGAACCAGTTGCCGGACGGCCGGGCCGTGGCCCGTTCGACGGCGGAGGCGATGACGGCGGGCCGTGCTTCCCGCCAGGTCGGCCGCTGGCGCGCCCACGGGGGCGAGCCGCGCCGCAGTCGCAGCGGAAGACGTCCTGGGGACGGCGTGTGTCCGGGCCTCATCCGGTCTCCTTCGCGTCGTTCCACGACGGCGCGGACCTCGTGGCCGACAGGGAGGTGACCGGAGCGCGCCCGCCGGCGTGCCGGCCCCTGAGGCGGGCGGCCGCGACCCGGACGAGCCCGTCGCCGGCGATGACCGCCCGCCGGCGGCGGGGCACCACGGCGCGCCGGTGCAGCACGGCGTATCCGTCGCGGGCGATGGCGTCCAGGATTCCCTGGTACAGGATGTAGGCGGTGCGGATGCACGGACGGGCCAGCGGGTCCAGCATCGCGAGACCGGGCGCCGCCTGCCGGTAGACGCCCCGGGTGAGGTCCTCGGCGGCCCGGAGCGCGGCGGTGATGCGGGAGTCCCGCCGCCCGGTGGACCTGCTCCACTGCAGGAGGGGCCGGTCCACGCCGTGGGCGGTGAGCAGGTCGGCCGGCAGGTACACCCGGCCGCGGTCCAGGTCCTCGCCCACGTCGCGGAGGAAGTTGGTCAGCTGGAAGGCGATCCCGAGGGCGGCGGCGTGCGGGGCGGCTTCGCCGAGGGGGCCCACGGTGCCGAGTACCGGCAGCATCTGCAGGCCGATGACCGCGGCCGAGCCGTGCATGTAGCCGCACAGATCGTCGTAGGTGGCGTACTCGGTGACCGTCAGATCGCTGCGCATCGAGGCCATGAAGTCGGTGAAGTGTTCGGTGGGGATGGCGTAGCGGGCGGCGGTGTCGGCCACGGCCAGCACCACGGGCTCGTGGTCGGCGCCCATGCTCCGGTGACCGGTCAGCGCCCGGCGCAGTCGGGTGTCGAGCCGGGCGAGGGCCGCGGCGCGGTCGTGGTGTGCGGCGGCGCGGTGGCTGTCGACGATGTCGTCGGCCCAGCGGGCGAAGCCGTACAGGGCGTGCACGGCGGGTCGGCGGTCGGCGGACAGCAGACGGGTGGCGAGGAAGTAGGTCCGGCCGTGCCGGGCGTTGAGGCGCCGGCAACGGGCGTAGGCGGCGCGCAGCACCGGGTCGGTGATGCCGGCGGCGTTCAGTTCCCGCTCGGTCATGGGCGGACACCCCTCGCTGCCGTATCCGGTGCGGAGGTGTGCGGGCGGCGGCCGGCTGCGCCGGTGATGCGGGCGGCGGCCAGTCTGCCGGAGACCAGGACGGTCGGCACTCCGACGCCGGGGGTGGTGCCGCAGCCCGCCAGGACCGCGTTGTCCGTCCCGCGCACCAGGTTGCGGGGGCGGAACGGGCCGGTCTGGGAGAAGGTGTGGGCCACCGAGAACGGAGTGCCCGCGGCGTGGCCCTGGGCGGCCCAGTGGGCGGGAGTCACCAGGCACTCCTCGTCGATGTGCTCGGTGATGCCGTGCAGCCCGCGTGCCTCCAGGACGGCCAGGAGGCTGTCGCGGTAGCGGGGCGCGAGGTCGTGCCACGCCGCGGCGGACGGCCCCACGTCGGTGTTGGGGCAGGGGGCCAGAACGTAGTGCAGATGCCTGCCCTCGGGGGCGAGGGCGGGGTCACCGGCCGTGGGGCGGGTGATGAGCAGGGACGGGTCGGTCATCAGGCTCCCGGTCCGGGTCAGTTCGTCGAACGTCTCGTGCCACGCGGCCCCGAAGGACAGCGTGTGGTGGGCCAGATGCGGCCAGGTGACGTCCGTGCCGGCGTGCAGGACGACAGCCGACGGCGCGTGCCGCAGCGGTACCGGGCGGCGGGGCCGGCGGCCCAGCAGCCGGTGGACGGTCGGCAGGTCGGGGGTGAGGACGACCGCGTCGCAGGGGATCCGCTCCTCGGCGGTGACCACGGCCGTGACCCGGCTGCCGGATCGCTCCAGGCGCGTGACCGCCCGCCCGAGGAGCAGGTCCGCGCCGGCGCCGACCGCGGCGGTGGCCATGGCACGGGGCAGGGCGTGCATGCCGCCGCGCGGGAAGTACACGCCCGCCACGGTGTCCATGTACGCGATGACGGCGTAGGCGGCCAGGGCCCGGGCCGGTGCGACCCCGGCGTACAGGGACTGGAAGGTGAACACCCGCCGCAGACGCTCGTCGGTCAGGAACCGTCCGATACGCGTGTCCAGGCGGCCGAAGCCGCCGAGTGCGGCCAGTCGGGCCAGGTCGGGGGTGAGCAGGCCCAGCGGGGAGTCGAAGTTGGCGTCGATGAACCGGCGCATCTGCACCGTGTACAGCCGCGTCAGCCAGGCGCGCAGCCGCCGGTACCCGGCCGCTTCGCGGGGCCCCGCGAACCGTTCGATCTCGCTCTCCATCGCGGTGCCGTCGGTGTGCACGTCCAGGCTGCTGCCATCGGCGAAGCAGGCCCGGTAGGCCGGGTGCAGGGGCAGCAGTTCGACGTGGTCGGCGAGCCGCTCCCCGACGGCCGCGAACGCCTCGTCGGCGAGGTGGGGCATGGTCAGGACGGTGGGGCCGGTGTCGATGCGATAGCCGCCGCGGTCCAGTCGGCCGGCTCGTCCGCCGGGCAGGTGGTCGCGTTCCACGAGGGTCACCCGCCGGCCGGCTCCCAGCAGGTGCAGCGCGGCCGACAGGCCGGACAGGCCCGCGCCGACGACCACGACGTGGTCGGTGCGGCCGGCCACCGTCCTCATCGCGACCACCCCTGTGCCGGGCCGGGCGATGCGGCGTCCGGTTCCGCCGCGGTCCCGGCCCCTGCCCCTGCCCCTGCCGCGGCCTCGGGAGGGGGCGGCGCGGCCGTGTCGGGGCCGGTGACGACGCCCGCGGCGGCGCACAGCAGGTCCCGCAGCTGCTCGCGGCCGGGGTGCCGCAGATCGGCGTCGGCCAGATGGCGCAGGCCGCGGGCGACGAGTTGCTCGATACGGGACTCGACGGCGGCCCGGGCTCCGGTGCGGACCAGGACCTGCCGTACGTCCCCCATCTGGGCCGGAGTCAGCCGGCCCGCGCCCACACACCGGTCCAGTACGGCCAGCGCGTCCGTGTCGCCGGCCGCCACGGCCCGGTCCCTGGCGACGGCGACGAGGTAGGTCGGCTTGCCCTGCCGGATGTCGTCGCCCGAGGGTTTGCCGGTGACGTGCGGCTCGGCGAAGACACCGAGAAGGTCGTCGCGCAGCTGGAAGGCGATGCCCGAGCATCGTCCCGCCGCGCACAGCGCCGAGGTGGTGCGCGGGTCGGCCTGCGCCAGCGCTGCGCCCAGAGCGACCGGTCGCTCGACCGAGTAGAGAGCGCTCTTGAGGTAGGCGACGCGTACGGCGATGGCCGGGGAACGTGTGCCGGTGGCCTGGCCGTGCAGGTCCAGGTACTGTCCGGCCACCATCTCCGTGCGCAGGGCACGCCAGAGGGCGGTGACGGTGTCCGCGGCGGCCAGGTCCGCCACGGTGGCGGCCACGACGTCGTCCGCCCAGGCCAGCGCGAGGTCCCCGACCAGGATGGCCGCGGCCCTGCCGAAGTCGTGGCCGGTGCCGCCGCACCGTGGGGAGTACCGCCGGGCGAGGTCGGTGTGCACCGACGGCCGTCCGCGGCGCCGGTCGGAGTCGTCCATCACGTCGTCGTGCACCAGGGCGCAGGTCTGGATCAGTTCGAGTGCGGCCGCGATACGCAGGGCGGCCTCCGCCTGTGCCGGTTCGCCGCCACCGCCGCAGGAACGCAGCGCCCACCACAGAAACCGCGGTCGGGTGCGTTTGCCTCCCGCCAGTGTGAAGGCGGCCAGTCGTGCGGCCAGGTCCTGGGCGAACAGGGGATCCAGGGCCGACGCCTGTGCGACACGTTCGTCCAGGATCCGCCGCAGGCTTCGTTCGACGGCGGCCGGTACGTCGGCGTCCACGGCCTCCAGGTGCGGGACGGTCCCCGGCGCCGCCGGTTCCGGCCCCGGCGCGGGTCCGGTGGCGCGGCCCCGGACCGGCTGCCGTACCGGCCGTGGACCGGGAGGGTGCTTGTCACGCCTACCCTGCTGGGCGCTGCTGGGGCACATCCCGGTTCCTCTCGTCGGTGCGGGCACGGGGCTGCACCCATGCGTTCGCCTGGAGGCGGCGTACCGGATGCACCCCGAAGACGCTCCGCACGGCCGGCCGGCCGGTTGGAGCGGCGGCACCAACACCCATTCCACTCACGAGCGCGGATGACCGGGGCCTTCGCCTGATGGGACGCGTCGGCCACCCGGTAGGGGCACGTCCAGCGCGGCTGCATCCGCGGACGGCGGCGGCGCGGAATGCTTCTGCGGAGCACGCCCGGCACCGTCGGGCCACCAGGACCAGCACTCGCGGTGCCGGGGAGGAGCAGCGTGACCGAGACGGACATCGCGATCGTGGGAGCGGGGGCCGCGGGGCTCTCGCTCGCGCACCGGGTGGCGCTCGGCGCGTCGACCGGGCCGGCGCCCTCCGTCGTACTGATCACGGCCCCCGCCGGTCCGCTGCGGCCGCCCCGGCGCACGTGGTGCTACTGGGAGGCGGGCCCCGGCCCGTACGACGCCGTGGTGACCCGCTCCTGGGAGCGGCTGCGGATGAGGGACCGGCACGGGGCGACGGCCGAACGGCGTATCTCACCGATGCGCTACAAGATGCTCCGGTCCGACGACTTCCAGACGCTGATCGACCGCGACCTGAGCGCCTGTGCGGGCGTGCGCCGTGTCGAGGCCACCGTCGACGACATCACCGGCCTGCCCGACGGCACCGCCAGGATCCGGGCCGTCGGCGCCGACGGCGCACGGGTGACGGTGGATGCCCGCTGGGTCTTCGACTCCCGCCCCCCGCGGCGCCTGCCCGCCGCCCGCACCCACCTGCTGCAGCACTTCAGGGGCTGGTACCTGTGCACGGAGAAACCCTCGTTCGACCCCGAAGCCGTCGACCTGATGGACTTCCGCACCGCTCAGCCCGCTCCCGGGCTGTCCTTCGGGTACGTACTGCCCACAGGCCGGCACACCGCCCTGGTGGAGTACACGGAGTTCGGGCCCGGGCCGCTGAGCCCGGAGGCGTACGACGCCGCGCTGGACCACTACGCACACGGCGTTCTCGGGCTCGGCACCACACGGGTGCTCTGGTCGGAGACCGGGGCGATCCCCATGACGGACGCCTCGTTCACCGGGGAGAACACCACGTCGGTGTTCCGGATCGGCACCGCGGGCGGGGCGACGCGCCCCGCCACCGGATACACCTTCGCGGCCATCCAGCGTCAGGTGGACGCCGTAGCGCGCTCGCTGCGCACCGGCCGGCGTCCGGTGCCGCCGCCCGCCTATCCGGCCAGGTCGCGCGTGATGGACGCCATCCTGCTCCGCGCGCTGGCCACGGGACGGGTCGACGGCCCCGACTTCTTCTTCCGTCTGTTCACCCGTGTCCCCCCACGGCGCCTGCTGCGTTTCCTCGACGGGCGGACCCGCCTGTACGAGGACTTCGCCATCGGCCTGCGCACTCCCGTCCCGCCCATGCTGCGTACGGCGGCCGAGCTGCCCCTGGTCCCCCGCCGTCCCCACTCAGGAGCGAGCTGATGACCCTGCCGCGCGCCGCGGAACCGGCCGCCGCCTTCGACGGCGGCGCGTCATGACCCCGCGAGATGACCGGTACGCCGGCCGTCATGGGCGCGACCGGCGCGCCCGGGTCATCCACCCCCGCCCCGGGCGGCGCCGGATCGACGGCGATCCGCCCTCGACCGCGGTGATCGGCGGCGGCATCGCCGGGGTGGCCGCGGCCGTCGCGCTCGCCGAGCGGGGTGTCCGCGTCACGCTGTACGAGCGCGAACCCGGGCTGGGCGGCCGCCTGACCGGGTGGCCCGTCACCCTCGCCGACGGCCGGCCCGCCACCATGAGCCGCGGCTTCCACGCGTTCTTCCGCCAGTACTACAACCTGCGCGGGCTGCTGCGCAGGACCGACCCCCGGCTGGAGGGGCTGACCGCGCTGCCGGACTACCCCCTGCACCACAGCAGCGGCCTGCGTGACAGCTTCCGCCACGTACCGCGCACACCGCCCTGGAGCGCTCTCGCCTTCGCCGCCCTGAGCCCGACCTTCCGCATCGGGGATCTGCTGTCCATGAACGGGCCGGCCGCGCTGCCCCTGCTCGACGTACGCACGCACCGCGTCCACGAGCAGCTGGACCACGTCAGCGCCCACGACTTCCTGGCCGCGATCCGCTTTCCTCCCGCGGCCCGCTCGCTGGCCTTCGAGGTGTTCTCCCGCAGCTTCTTCGCCGACCCCCGGCAGCTGTCGGCGGCCGAGATGGCGCTGATGTTCCACATCTACTTCCTCGGCTCCAGCGAGGGTCTCCTGTTCGACGTGCCCCGCGACCCCTACCCGGAGGCTCTGTGGGACCCTCTGGCGGGTTGTCTCACCGGCCACCGCACCGAAGTGCGGACATCGGCCCCGGTGCACTCCGTTCATCCTGATCCCGCGGGCGGTTTCCGGATCGCGGCGGACGGCCCCGTACGGCGGTACGACACCGTCGTCCTGGCCCTGGACACCGGCGGCCTGAAGGCAGTCGTGGAGGCCTCGCCCCGGCTCGGCGACACGGCCTGGCGCGCCCGGATCGCCCGGCTGCGAACCGCTCCCCCGTTCCTGGTGTCCCGCCTGTGGCTGGACCGCCCCGTCGACGCCGGCCGTCCGGGCTTCCTCGGCACCGGCGGCTATCCCTCCCTGGACAACGTCAGCGTGGTCTCCCGCTGGGAAGGGGAGGCGGCACGCTGGGCCGCCCGCACCGGGGGCTCGGTCGTCGAACTCCACGCCTACGCCCTGCCACCGCACGCCGCCCGTGGCGTCGAAGAGGAGCATCTGGTGAAGCAACTGCACCAGGTGTACCCGGAGACCGGCGCCGCGCGGATCGTGTCCGCGTGCCACGAGTGGCGAGCGGACTGCCCCCTGTTCGCCGTCGGCGGGTACGCGGACCGGCCCACCGTCCGCACCCCGGACCCCGGCGTCGTCGTAGCGGGCGATCTGGTCCGCACCGGCCTGCCCGTGGCCCTCATGGAACGCGCCGCCACATCGGGGTTCCTTGCCGCGAACGCCCTGCTCGAGCAGTGGAACGTGCGCGGGCAGACACTGTGGACCGTGCCCGATCACGGGCGGTCCGCGCTGCTGCGCGCACTCGCACGGCGCTTCGGGCGGGCACCGGTGGCACCGGTGGCACCGGACGGAGAGACGTGACGGGGGCCGGAGAGTTCCCCCGGATGAGCCGGTCGCCGGTCCGGCGGGTCGGTGACCTGTAGGCGGCTGTAGGTGAGCTGTCGGTGGTTTGTCGGTCGGGGCTGGCACCGTCATCGGCATGACGCGAATCGACGACAACCCCACCGGTGCGGGCCAGGCCGTCACCGTGCGGGGACTGGTCAAGCACTACGGCGAGACCAAGGCGCTGGACGGCGTGGACCTGGATGTGCGGGAGGGCACCGTGATGGGGGTGCTCGGGCCGAACGGCGCCGGGAAGACCACCCTCGTACGGATCCTGTCCACGCTGCTGACCCCCGACGCCGGCCAGGCGACCGTCGTCGGCTACGACGCCGTGCGGCAGCCCCGCCAGCTGCGCCGGGTGATAGGGCTCACCGGCCAGTACGCGTCGGTCGACGAGAAGCTCCCCGGCTGGGAGAACCTCTACATGATCGGGCGGCTCCTCGACCTGCCCCGCAAGGAGGCCCGCGCCCGCGCCGACGAACTGCTGGAGCGGTTCTCGCTCACGGACGCCGCCAAGCGCCCGGCGAGCACCTACTCCGGCGGTATGCGACGGCGGCTGGACCTCGCCGCCTCCATGATCGGCCGGCCCCAGGTGCTGTTCCTCGACGAGCCGACGACGGGGCTCGACCCCCGTACCCGCAACGAGGTGTGGGACGAGGTCAAGGCCATGGTCGGAGAAGGGGTCACCGTCCTGCTGACCACCCAGTACATGGAGGAGGCCGAGCAGCTGGCCTCGGAGCTGACCGTGGTGGACCGCGGCAAGGTCATCGCCAAGGGCGGCATCGAGGAGCTGAAGGCCAAGGTCGGCGGGCGTGCCCTGCGTGTGCGGCCGGCCGATCCGCTGGAGCTGCGCCCGCTCGCCCGCATGCTCGACGAGCTCGGCATCACCGGGCTGGCCGGCACCACCGTGGACACCGACAGCGGCGCCCTGCTGGTGCCGGTCCTCAGCGACGAGCAACTGACCGCCGTGGTCGGCGCGGTCACCGCGCGCGGCATCACGATCACCTCCATCACCACCGAACTGCCCAGCCTGGACGAGGTGTTCCTGTCCCTCACCGGCCACCGCGCCAGTGCCCCGCAGGACACCACACCCGCCGACACCCGCCAGGAGGTCGCCGTATGAGCGCCGCAACCGCCACCGCCACCGACGCCGACGCGCGTATCCCGCTGCGCGGCCACCTGCGCCACACCGGCGCCCTGGTCCGCCGCAACCTGCTGTGGATCAAGCAGGACCCCGAGTCGATGATGGACGCGGTGCTGATGCCGGTCATCTTCACTCTGCTGTTCGTGTACGTCTTCGGCGGCTCCATCGGGCAGGCGCTCGGCGGCGGTCAGGACGGGTACGTGCAGTACGTCATCCCCGGCATGATCGCGATGATGAGCATGACGCTGTCCCAGGGGGTCGGCACCGGCTTCAGCCAGGACTTCAACTCCGGGGTCATGGACCGTTTCCGCTCCCTGCCGATCGGACGCGGCTCGGTGCTCTTCGCGAAGATCTCGGTGGAGCTGGCGCGGATGCTCTTCGCGACGGCCGTGCTGATGATCGTCGCCGTGCTGGTCGGTTTCGACATCCACCATTGGGGCGGGCTGTTCGCGGCCGTCGGCCTCTCCGCGGTGTTCGCCTCGTCGATCATGTGGGTGTTCCTCACCCTGGGTGTGATCCTGAAGAACGCGCAGTCGGTGCAGGCGATGGGCTTCCTGGTGCTGTTCCCGCTGCAGTTCGGCTCGTCGATCTTCGCGCCGACGAAGACGATGCCGGGCTGGCTGAAGGCCTTCACCGACTACAACCCCCTGTCCACGCTCGCCGACGCGTCGCGCGGACTGATGATCGGCGGCCCGGTCGCGCACGACCTGTGGGTGACGCTGGGCTGGTCGGTGGCGATCACCGCGGTGATGGCACCGGTCGCGATCCACAAGTTCCGGACCAAGAACTGACGTCCGCGCCGGTGCGGCCGGGCGCGTCAGACCAGGGCGGTGGCCTCCACGAGGGAGAGGCCACCGCCTTCCGCGTACGCGGCGTCGTACGTCTCCTCGTCGAGCACCCCCCGGACGGCCGCCTCGACGCGCGCGCGCACCGCGCGCTCGATGGCCGACCCGATGTGGCCGGACGGCAGCAGCGCGTCGACGGCCCCCAGGCAGCGGGCGGCGTCGCGGGCACGGGCACCGCCGTCGGCCGCGGCGAGGGCCGCCGCGGCGGTGGTCAGGTGTGTGGTCCGCAGGTGCGGGGCGATGGTCTGGGACAGCGGGTCGGCGGCCTGCTCCAGCGCCCGCCGGATGGTGTCCAGGGCTTCTTCGGGGCGGCCGTCGACGACGGCCACCCAGGCCTCCTGGCCGAGGATGAGGGCGTCGAAGAAGACGAAGTGCGAGATCCCGAAGTGCTGGCGGAGCAGGCGGAGCTGCTCGCGGGCCTCCGCGACACGGTCGGTGAGCGAGAGCCAGCCGGCGAGGACGAGGCGGGCCATGGGCGTCGCCTCGTTGACGCTGCCGTCCTGGCGGGCGAGGATCTCGCGCAGCATGCTCTCGCCGCGCTCCGGCTCGCCGGTCTCCAGGAGGACGGCGGCCAGGCGGGCGCCGAGCACCGCCGTCTGGGCGCGGGCGCCGAGGCGTTCGGCGTGCTCGATCGCCGCCCGGAAGTCTCCGGCGGCCGACTCGTACTCGCCCTTGCGCTCGTGGGACTCACCGCGCGCGGAGAGCGCTTCGGCGGCGCCCCAGGCGTCGCCGAGGCGGCGGAACATCTCCAGCGCCTCCTCGGCGTCGCGCATGGCGTCGCCGGCCCAGTCGCTGCGGTTGGCGAGGATGTTGGCGCGCATCTGGAGGGTGGAGGCCAGTTCCCACTCGAAGCCGGGTGTCTCCCGGGAGGTCCGCACGCTGGCGTCGATGACGGTGTGCAGCCGGTCGGCGCCCTCGGTCAGCAGCACGGCGAAGAACCACAGCATGCCGGGGGGACGGCAGGTCTGCGGCATACCGGGCTCGTACACCTGGGTGACGACCCGCAGCTTCGCCTGCGCCTCGGGGGTCTGCCAGGCGTCCGGCTCGGTGTCCATACAGGCGAGATGGACCAGGTGGAGGCCGCGCCGGGCCTCGTCGAGCAGGTCGCCGGTGTACGGGGGCGGGACGTCCGTGCAGCGCTGCCACACCGGTGCGGCGCGGCGGACGGGCTCGGCGAACGGGTCGGGACCGAGCGCCATGACCTCACGGCACAGGGTGCGGGCCTCGATGCGCAGGTCGCGCATCTGCCAGTACCAGGCCAGGGAGAGGACCAGGCAGAGCGCCTCCTGCTCGTCCTTACCGGCCACCGCGCGGCGCACGGCGGTGCGCAGGTTCTCGTACTCGAGCTGGATCCGCGCCACGGCGCCGGCCTGGCCGGAACCGCGTAGCAACGGGTCGGTGGTGCGGGCGAGTTCACGGAAGTACGTCAGATGGGCGCGCTCGGTGTCCCCCCGGCGGCCGGTCTCGTCGAGCCGTTCGGCGGCGTACTCGGCGACGGTCTCCAGCAGCCGGTAGCGCATCGCGCCGTCGGGGGCGACGGCGGCGACGACCAGGGACTTGTCGACCAGGGAGCCCAGCGCGTCGAAGGCGTCCGGTCCGCACACCGCCTCGGCGGCGGCGAGGTCGCAGCCGCCCGCGAACACCGACAGACCGCGCAGCACCTCCCGTTCCCCTTCGTGGAGCAGGTCCCAGGACCAGTCGACGACGGCCCGCAGGGTCTGCTGGCGCGGCAGCACGGTACGGCTGCCCGAGGTGAGCAGCCGGAAGCGGTCGTCGAGCCGGTCGACTATCTGGCGGGGCGTGAGCATCCGCAGCCGGGCGGCGGCGAGTTCGATGGCGAGGGGCAGGCCGTCGAGGCGCCGGCAGATCTCGGCGCACGCCTCCGGGTCGTCCTCGGTGCGGAAGCCGGGCCGGGCGGCCGCCCCCCGTTCGGCGAGGAGCCGCAGCGCGGTCGGCTCGGGCAGCGGCTCCACGGGGCGCAGCAACTCACCCGGGACGCCCAGTGGTTCCCGGCTGGTGGCGAGCACGGTCACCTCCGGGCAGCGGGCCAGCAGCCGCTCGGCGAGGCGGGCCGCGGCGTCCACCACGTGCTCGCAGTTGTCCAGGACGAGCAGCATCCGGCGCCGGGCGCAGTGTTCGACGAGCCGCTCCACGGGGTCGTCGTGCCGGTCGGTGACGACCCGCATGCTCTCGGCACCGGCGCCGTGCAGCACGGTCTCGCGGGCCCCGATCGCGGTGAGCACCGCCTCCGGGACGGCCTCGGGGTCGTCGACGGGCGCCAGTTCGGCCAGCCACGCCCCGTCCCGGGCGACGTCCCGGGCGGCCTCGGCGGCCTCCTGCGACAGCCGGGTCTTCCCGGCCCCACCGGGTCCGAGCAGCGTGACCAGCCGGGCCGCCGCGAGGTCCGCCCGGATGGCCTCGATGTCGGTCTCCCGGCCGACGAAGGAGGTGAGGCGGGCGGGCAGGTTGCCGGCCGGAGGCGACGCGGCCGCCCCCGCCGCGCGCACCGCCGCCGGCTTCGCCGGAACCGTGTCGGGGGCCAGTAACTCGGCGTGCAGCGCCCGCAGTTCGGGTCCCGGATCGGAGCCCAGCCGCTCGGCGAGGAGCTGCCGTACGTCCTCGTAGGCGGCCAGTGCCTCCGCCGTGCGGCCCGTGTCCCGCAGGGCGCGCAGCCGCAGGGCCTGCAGGGGTTCGTCCAGGGGGTGGCTGTCGCACAGGGCGGTCAGCTCGGGCAGTGCCGTGTCGGCGTGGCCGAGGGCGAGGGCGGCGGTGTGCCGGGCGCGCCGGGCGTCCAGACGGCGGGTGGCGCAGCGGGCGGCCTCGGCGGTGCGGTCGGGCAGGTCCGCGAGGGCGGGGCCGTGCCACAGCGCGAGGGCGTCGTCGAGGACGGTGGCCGCCTTCGCCGGGTCGCCGTCGGCCAGGGCGCGCAGTCCCTCGCCGGTCAGGCGCTCGAAGCGGTGCAGGTCGATGTCGTCGGGCGCGGCGGTGAGCCGGTACCCGCCGTCCGCGGAGGCGACGGCGTCCGTCCCGAGCGCCCGTCTCAGCCGCCCGACCAGCGCCTGCAGCGCCGCCGTCGCGTCGGCCGGGGGTTCGCCGTCCCAGACCTCGTCCACCAGCACGCTCACCGGCACGGTCCGTCCGGGCCGGAGCGCGAGCACGGTCAGCAGCGCGCGCAGCCGCGCCCCGCCCACGGGAACGGACGTGCCGTCGGGGCGGATTGCCTGGGTGGTGCCGAGGATGCGGTAGCGCACGGCCCCATTGTCCCCGCCGGACTCACCGCCGGTCACGCGGTTCACGCGGCGCGGCGTCGGGGACGTCCAGGGTGACGAGGACGCCGGAGGTACGGCGGGCGCGGCGCAGGCCCGCCTTCGTGACGGTCTCCTGGTGCTCGAACCACTTGGGGCACTTCTCGACGGGCTCCAGTGACCATGTGCCGGGCACCGGCCGGAGGTCGCCCGCGCCGGGGGCGGGTTCCGCGTACTCCTCGCGGACCAGCTCGATGGCGCGGACCCGGCCGGTGGTCTTCTGCCGGGGGCCGCCGTGGTTCTCCACCCACGCCTGGGCGCCGTGGCGGGCCGCTTCCCGCGGCTGCGGCTCGTCGTGGGCGACCAGCCGCCAGCCGACCACGTCGCCGACGGCGAACGGACGGCCGCAGCATTCCATCTGCCAGTCCTCGTAGAACACCCTCATCAGCGCCATGCCCCCACCCTTCAGGAACCGCGCGGACACCGCGAGACGTTTTCCCACGTGTCCCCCGCCAGGTACGGTCGGGCTTCCCGACCGCCCCCCACCCGTCCCACGGGAGCCTCCTACATGACCACCGCCACCACCCGCGCCGACGACCGCCGGATCAGCCCGGTCTTCCTCGGGATCCTGGCCGTCACCGCCGTCACGGGCTGGGCCACCTGGACGGGGTTCGCCGACCAGCCGGGCGTCGCCGTGTTCCTGTTCGTGACGGGCGCCTGGATCGTCTCCCTGTGCCTGCACGAGTACGCGCACGCCCGCACGGCCCTGCACAGCGGTGACATCTCGGTCGGCGCCAAGGGCTACCTGACGCTGAACCCGCTGAAGTACACGCACGCCCTGCTCAGCATCGTGCTGCCGGTGGTGTTCGTGATGATGGGCGGGATCGGCCTGCCGGGCGGCGCGGTGTTCATCGAGCGCGGCCGGATCCGGGGCCGCTGGCGGCACAGCCTGGTCTCGGCGGCCGGCCCGCTGACGAACGTGCTGTTCGCGGCGGTGTGCACGGCCCCGTTCTGGCTGCACGCGCTGGACGGGGTGCCCCTGGAGTTCCGCTTCGCCCTCGCCTTCCTGGCGCTGCTGCAGGTGTCGGCCGCGATCCTGAACTTCCTGCCGGTCCCGGGCCTCGACGGCTACGGCGTGATCGAGCCCTGGCTGTCGGACGGCGTCAAGCGGCAGGTGGAGCCGTTCGCCCCGTTCGGGCTGCTGTTCGTGTTCGCGCTGCTGTGGCTGCCGTCGGTGAACCAGGTGTTCTTCGACGTGGTCGACGCGGTCCTGCGGGGCCTCGGGGTGAGTGACGTCGAGGCCTCGCTCGGCTGGAGCCTCTACCGCTTCTGGGAGTAGCCGGCCCGGTCCCGCCGCAGGTAGTACCAGGTCATGTTGGAGGACAGACCGGCCAGCAGCACCCAGACGACCCCCACCGGCCAGCTTCCCTGGACGAAGGAGACGACGGCCGCGGCCACGGCGAGGAGGCACACGACGAGGGCGTAGACGGCAAGGCGGGGCATTTCTGGCGGCTCCTGTCGGGGGACACTGCTTCGGCGACCAGTGTCCCCCATGCGGTCAGACGTCCGTGATGCGGAGCCCCGCGTGCGCCTTGTACCGGCGGTTGACGGAGATCAGATTGGCGACCAGGGACTCCACCTGGTGGGCGTTGCGCAGCCGCCCGGCGAAGATGCCGCGCATGCCGGGGATGCGCCCGGCCAGCGCCTGGACGATCTCCACGTCGGCGCGCTCCTCGCCGAGCACCATCACGTCGGTGTCGATCTCGGCGATCTCCGGGTCCTGCAGGAGGACCGCCGACAGGTGGTGGAAGGCGGCGGCGACCCGGGAGTCCGGCAGCAGCGCGGCGGCCTGCTCGGCGGCGCTGCCCTCCTCCGGCTTCAGCGCGTAGGCGCCCTTCTTGTCGAAGCCGAGCGGGTTGACGCAGTCCACGACCAGCTTCCCGGCCAGTTCCGCGCGCAGGGACTCCAGGGTCTTGCCGTGGCCGTCCCAGGGCACGGCGACGATCACGATGTCGCTGCGCCGGGCGGTCTCCGCGTTGTCGGCGCCCTCGACGCCGTGCCCGAGCTCCTCGGCGGCGGCCCGGGCGCGCTCGGCGGCCCGCGAGCCGATGATCACCTTCTGCCCGGCCCTGGCGAGCCGGTAGGCGAGGCCCTTGCCCTGCGGCCCGGTGCCGCCGAGCACGCCGACGACCAGCCCGGAGACGTCGGGCAGGTCCCACGGGTCCTTGGCGGGGGCCTTCTGTGGTGCGCTGTCGCTAGAGGTCATGCGCCGACTCTACGTCCGCGCCCGTGCCCCCCACGGCCGGGGTGAGCCGGGTCACGAGCCCCGCCGGAGCTCCCTGGACGGGACGGTTCCGCGCCGACCGGGCAGTGTCCCCGGGTCGGGCGAATTCGAAGTGAATTCCGCGTCACGAGTGACCGGTTGCGGCACCATGCGGTCTTATGGACGCCGTACGGGTCGCATTGCTGCGCGAAGTGCTCGCCGGAACCGAGTGGCTGGAGGCCACCCGGCGGTTCGCGGGCACGCTGCGCGGGTCCGTGGTGACGCACGGCGGCGGGCTGCTGCTGGTGGGCACCCCGGAGTACGAGCCCTGGCACCTGGCCGCCCACCTGGTGGACGAGGCCGCCTGGTCGGGCACGCCCGAGCTGGCCCCGACCCTGGTACGGCACGACGCGCGCCCCTCGGACCCGGCGCACCTGGCCGTCGGACCCGGGCGGATCGATGCGGCACGGCGGGGCGAGACGCTGCTCGTCGTGGCTCCGGCGGAGCCCGCGCCGCTGCTTCAGCGGGTGCACGACGCCCGCCGGGCCGGGGTGACCGTGCTGGCCCTGGGGGCCGGCGGGGGCGAGCTGGAGTCGATGGCCCACGAGACGCTGGTCGTGCCGGAGGGGGCGGAGCTGGACCTGGACAGCGTGCAGCACCTGGTGAGCGCGGCGGCGGGCGAGAACGCGGGCTGCCCGAGGGTCCGGCGCGGGTTCCGGGACCGTCTGTCCCGGCTGGCGGAGTTGCTGACGGCGCCGCCCCCGGCCCCTTGGTGAGGGGCCGGTCGAAAACCGGTTGCCCCTCTCGGCCCGTCCGCCCGACCATGACCGCTCGTGACCTCCGGCCTGCGCGACCTCCTTCCCGACCTGTCCCCCTGGCGGGCCTCCGCCGACTTCCGCAAGCTGTGGTTGTCCGGGCTGATCAGCAACTTCGGCAGCTTCCTCACCTTCGTGGCACTGCCCGTGCAGCTGAAGGACCTCACCGGGTCCGCGGCGGCCGTCGGGGCCGTCGGAGCGGTCCAGTTGGTGCCGCTGCTGGTGTTCGGGCTGTACGGCGGCGCTCTCGCGGACGCGCTGGACAAGCGGAAGCTGATCTGGTGGACGGAGGCCGGGCAGGGGCTGCTGAGCGCGGTGCTGCTGTGCAACGCGCTGCTGCCGCGCCCGGCCGTCTGGCCGCTGTACGCCGTCGCCGCCCTCTCCTCGGCGCTGGTCTCCGTCCAGCGGCCCGCCCTGGACTCGCTGTGGCCCCGGATCGTCGCCCACGACGACCTCCCGGCCGCGGCCTCGCTCAACTCCCTGCGCTGGACGGTCGGCGGGGTGGCGGGACCGGCCGTGGCGGGCGTGGTCGTGGCGTACGCGGGGCTCGGCGCGGCCTACGCGGCGGACCTGGCGACGTTCGTGATCTCGCTGGCGTACGTCGTCCGCATCGCGCCGTGCCCCGCCGCCCACGAGGCCGCCAAGCCGTCCCTGCGGTCCGTCGCCGAGGGCGCCCGGTACGCGTGGAGCCGCAAGGAGCTGCTCGGCACCTACGCCGTCGACCTCGCGGCGATGTTCCTGGCGATGCCACTCGCGGTGCTGCCGTTCCTCGCCGACGAGCTGGACGCCGACTGGTCGCTCGGTCTGATGTACGCCACGGTCCCGCTGGGGTCGATGCTGGTGAGCCTGACCAGCGGCTGGACGTCACGGGTGCACCGGCACGGGCTGATGGTGGTGCTGTCGGCCGTGCTGTGGGGACTGGCGATCGCGGCCGCCGGCGTCGTCGGCAACATCTGGCTGGTGCTGCTGTTCCTGACCGTGGCCGGTGGCTGCGACATGGTCAGCGGGATCTTCCGCGGGGCCATGTGGAACCAGACGATCCCGGACGAGCTGCGCGGCCGGCTGGCCGGGATCGAGCTGCTGTCGTACTCGGTCGGACCGACCGTCGGACAGGTCCGCTCGGGCGGATTCGCCGCCTGGTGGGGAGTGCGGGCGTCCGTCTGGTCCGGCGGGCTGCTGTGCGCGGGCGCGGTGGGGCTGCTGGCGCTGTTCCTGCCGAGGCTGATGACGTACGACGTACGGACGAACGAGCACGCGGTACGACTGCGCGCCCGGCGCACCGCGTCCGCACCGGCCGGGGCGGAGGCCTGACCCGCCTGGCGTTCATGCCCGGGGAAGCCCTTGCCTCGCCGGGGCCCGTGAGCACGCGGCGCGGAAGGAGAAGACGGCACGCGGCCGAGCCACCGTCGCCGGGCCCTGGGCACGCCGGTCGGTGCACGTCCGTCCTGCCGCCGGCGGCAGGACGCGCCGCGGCCCCTCACCGGCCGGACGCGGCCACGCCCCGTCCGTGAGCAGCAGCGGCACGCGGCCGAGTCGGCGCCACCCGGGCCCGGGCGGGCCGCCAGGTCGGCGTCCGTCACCGACCCGCCGGGGTGCCGTGCCGGGAGCGGGTCAGTCGTCGTCCGTCGTCCCGCCGGCCGGCGCGTCGTGCCAGCGCGGGTCGTTCTCCCACTCGAGGTTGCGCTCGCGGGCGCTCTCCATCGCGTGCTCGGCCTCCGCACGGGTGGTGTACGGCCCGAAGCGGTCCTTGGCCGGGCACTCCGGGCCCTCCTCGACCTTCTTGTGCTGCAGGCAGTAGTACCACTCGCCGGGTTTTCCGGCCGTCCGCTTCTTGAACAGGGCCATGACCAGCTCCTCTCGCCACGGACATCTTCCCCCTCGCCCGCTGGTTAGACTCGCTGGCATGTCTGGCCAGTCGCTGCTCGTACCAGGGGAGCTGTCCCCCACCCGCCCGGTCCCCGGAAACATCCGCCGCCCCGAGTACGTCGGCAAGCCCGCGCCGACGCCCTACACCGGGCCCGAGGTGCAGACGCCCGAGACCGTCGAGGCGATGCGGATCGCCGGGCGTATCGCCGCGCGGGCGATGGAGGAGGCCGCGAAGCTCATCGCGCCGGGCGTGACCACCGACCAGCTGGACAAGGTCGCCCACGAGTACATGTGCGACCACGGCGCCTACCCGTCGACGCTCGGCTACCGGGGTTTCCCCAAGTCGCTGTGCACCAGCGTCAACGAGGTCATCTGCCACGGCATCCCGGACTCGACGGTGCTCAGGGACGGCGACATCGTCAACCTGGACGTGACGGCGTACATCGGCGGGGTGCACGGCGACAACAACGCGACCTACCTGGTCGGTGACGTGGACGAGGAGTCGCGGCTGCTGGTCGAGCGGACCCGGGAGTCCCTCGACCGGGCGATCAAGGCCGTGAAGCCCGGCCGGCAGATCAACATCATCGGCCGGGTCATCGAGTCGTACGCCAAGCGCTTCGGGTACGGCGTGGTCCGTGACTTCACCGGTCACGGCATCAACTCGTCGTTCCACTCCGGCCTGATCATCCCGCACTACGACAGCCCGCACGCCACCACGGTCATGCGGCCCGGCATGACCTTCACGATCGAGCCGATGCTGACCCTGGGCACGCACGAGTACGACATGTGGGACGACGGCTGGACCGTGGTGACCAAGGACCGCAGGCGGACGGCCCAGTTCGAGCACACGCTGGTGGTGACCGAGACGGGTGCGGACATCCTGACGCTACCTTAGGGCTCCGCGGCGAGCGATCAGGGCGGGCCCATGTACGCGGTGCGAGAGAGTGCGGTATGAGAGATCGATCCTTGAGAGCGAAGTGGTTCCCGAGTACCGTCGGCGGCCAGTTCGGCCTGGTCACACTGATCGTTCTGATCGTCTTCGGGGGAATCTGGGCGGGGGTCTCCTTCTTTCTCCAGGAGATCTTCGGAGACGGCTGGTTCGCGGTCTGAACCGCGACAGCGAGGGGGGCGCCGCTCTTCACGGAGGGCGCCCCCCTCGCCCTGTCAGTGCAGTATGCCGTTCAGGGCGTCCTGCAGTACCCCGGCGTACGCGGTGGTGCCGAGCTCATTGGGATGTACCGAGCCGCGACTGCCGGCGGGTCGCTCACCGCTCCGGCTCGCGCTCCAGGTACACCCGGCCGCCCACCTCGACCCACCCGTGCGGCTGCGGGGCGGTGAGGAGCTGGGAGCCCGAACCCTGGGTGATGTTGAGGGCGCGGCCCAGTCGCTCCGTGAGCAGCAGTGCCGCCGCGCCCGTCGCCTCGTCCTCCTCGATGCCGTCGTCCCGGCCGGGGAAGGCGCGGGCGCGGATGCGGCCGGCGGACTCGTCCTCCCAGGCCCAGGCGTAAATCCATTCGCCGGGTGACGGCACGGGCAGCGCCTCGACCTCGGCGGCGGTGGCGTACTGGCGCAGGGTGCGCGCCGGCGCCCACTCCGGGCGGGCCTCGATCCAGCTGAACTCGCCGTCCAGGCGGGCGCCGACGACTCCGGCCGGGGTGACGAGTTCGGGTACGTCGAGCAGCCAGGCGGTGCCGACGCAGGGGTGACCGGCGAAGGGCAGGCGCAGGGTGGGCGTGTAGATGTCGATGACCCCGCGCTCGGGGTCGTCGACGAACACCGTCTCGCTGAAGCCGAGCTTCGCCGCGAACGCCTGGCGGTCGTCCGGGTCGGGAACCCGCCGTCCGTCGCGGACGACGCCCAGCTCGTTGCCGTATCCGCCGTTGGCCGCGCAGAAGACGCGCAGCACGTCGTAGTCAGTCACCAGGGAATTGAAACATCACCCGGGAGGCGAGGGCGTCCCACGCGGGGGCGCCGCCGGGGAGGGGCTCGGTGCCGGTGGGGACCAGGCCGTAGGGCAGTGCGGCGATCGTCTCGGCGTGGGCGCGTTCCAGGGTGGCGCGCTGCCGGTCGACGCCGGGGCCGGGCGGCCGGGCGGCGAGCCGTTCCATGCGGTGCTCGTGGACCTCGGTGATCTCTTGGGCGGCCCGCTGCCGCGAGCCGTCGTCGGGGGCGCGGCTCAGCTCCAAGCAGTGCGGGGTGCGTCCTTCCGCGAGCGCGGCCACCGCCCGGTCGTGGCCGTCGAGGAGGAGCCAGCCGTCGAGGAAGGACACCCACCACAGCAGGAACGGCGCGACCGTGCCCTCGCGGACGTGCTTGCGGTACGCCTTGACCCGCCCGGCGTCCGGCGGCGAGAGCGGGCGCAGCGGTACGACGCCCTGCCGGCCGCAGCAGGACAGCTCCAGGCGGTCGGCCAGCCGGCCGCGCAGGAGGTCCTCGGTCCAGACACCGGGCGGGAACCCGGTGCGCAGGGCCGGCTCCCAGCGCCCGTCGCGCAGCGGTGTCCCGTCCGCCTGGTCGAGCCATCGCGCGTACTGGTGGGGCCAGTTGACGGACGAGCGCTGGGTCTGCGCGCGCAGTGGCGGCAGCGGTGAGCGGTAGCCGTCGAGGTGGTGCAGATGCAGGTCGGGGCAGCAGCCCTCGCCCACCGTCCGGCCGAGCAGCAGCGGTCGCTCCCCCTGCCGCAGCAGGAGCCGACGGCCGTCCGCGCTCTCGAAGCGGAGCGGGGGCGGCCCGGGCCGGTCCCGTATGTCCAGCACCAGCCGGCTCCGGCCCAGCGGCTCCCTGTGCGCGTTTCCCATACCGCCCACCCTCCCGCCACTTTGCCAGCGCTTTGCCGTTCCATGGCGTCTACTTTGAGCCGTCGATATCAAGCCGTGTCTGTGATCTTTCCGTGCAAGCTGAATCACGGACCGGATGGGTAGTACTGAGGTAAGCCTCAGGTAGGTTAGGCATGCCTCACCACCTCGTTTCGCTTGGAGCCCGCATGCGAGCCGCCCAGCTCACCGTCACCGCCGCCGCGACCGCGGCCGCTCTGGCCGCCCTCTCGGCCTGCACGGCGAAGAGCGACGCCAAGGGCGGTGACGCCATCCAGGTGACCGCCGCCGACTCCAGGTGCGACACCTCCGCCAAGTCGGTCCCGGCCGGCCAGGTCACGCTGCGGATCGAGAACAAGGGCAGCAAGGCCACCGAGGTCGAGATCGTCGTCCCGGACGGCCGGATCATCTCCGAGAAGGAGAACGTCGGCCCCGGCACCAAGTACACGCTGACCGCCGAGGTGAAGGCGGGTTCGTACGAGATCGCCTGCCGCCCGGGCATGAAGGGCCACGGCGTGCGGCAGAAGCTCACCGTCACCGGCGGCTCGACCGCCGCCAAGCGGAACCCGCAGCTGGACAAGGCGGTCGCCGACTACCGCGCCTACGTCCAGGACCAGGCCGACCGGACGCTGCCGCTGGTCGGGACGTTCGTGAAGGCGGTCAAGGACGGCGACCTGGAGGCCGCGAAGAAGGCCTACGCCCCCTCCCGGCTCGGCTGGGAGCGCACCGAGCCGGTCGCGGAGTCCTTCGGCGACATCGACCCCAAGGTCGACATCCGCGAGGACGGCCTGGAGTCCGGCCAGAAGTGGACAGGCTGGCACCGCCTGGAGAAGGCCCTCTGGAAGGACAAGAAGATCGGCGCCGAGGAGAAGGCCCTCGCCGACCGGCTGGTGACCGACCTGAAGGACTGGCAGGAGCGGGTCGGCAAGGCCGAGATCACCCCGACCTCCATGGCCAACGGCGCCAAGGAGCTGCTGGACGAGGTCGCCACCGGCAAGGTGACCGGCGAGGAGGAGGCCTACTCGCACACCGACCTCGTCGACTTCAAGGGCAACGTCGAGGGCGCCCAGAAGGCGTACGAGCTGCTCAAGCCGGTCGCGCGGAAGAACGACCCGGCGCTCACCAAGGAGCTGGACAAGCAGTTCACCGCGCTGAACGCCCTGCTGGACAAGTACCGCTCGAGCAGGACGTCGTATGACTTCGTCTCCTACGACAAGGTCACCGACGACCAGCAGAAGGAACTGTCGGACGCGGTGAACGCCCTCGCGGAACCCCTGTCCAAGCTCGCCGCGGCCGTTGTGAAGTAGGGGGACGACAACAGTGACGGACACCCAGGCAACCAGCCCCTCCCGCCGCGCCCTGATCGGCTGGGGCGGCGCCGGCCTCGCGCTCGGGGCCGCCGCGGCCGGCGGTGCGGTGGCGATGTCGAGGACCGGCGACGACGTGGACCCGGCCGCGGCCGAGACGGGCGCGGCGGTCGACTTCCACGGCGCCCACCAGGCGGGCATCGCCACACCGGTGCAGGACCGGCTGCACTTCGCCGCGTTCGACGTCAAGACCGACGACCGCGACGAGTTCGTGCAGATGCTGAAGGACTGGACGGCCGCCGCGCGCCGGATGACCGCCGGGAAGGCGGTCGGCGAGGGCGCGTACGGCGGGCTCGCCGAGGCGCCGCCGGACGACACCGGTGAGGCGCTGGGCCTGAAGCCCTCGCGGCTGACCCTGACGATCGGGTTCGGGCCGTCGCTGTTCGAGAAGTTCGGGCTGAAGGACAGGCGGCCGGCGGCGCTGGTCGACCTGCCCGCCTTCCCCGGCGACAACCTCGAGAAGTCCCGCACCGGCGGAGACCTGTGCATCCAGGCCTGCGCGGACGATCCGCAGGTCGCCGTGCACGCGATCCGCAACCTGGCCCGGATCGGGTTCGGCAAGGTCGCCATCCGCTGGTCCCAGCTGGGCTTCGGCAAGACCTCCTCGACCACGCCGGACGCCCAGACGCCCCGCAACCTCATGGGGTTCAAGGACGGCACCCGCAACATCGCGGGATCGGAGAGCGATCGCCTGAAGAAGTTCGTGTGGGTCGGCGACGGCGACGGCCCGGGGTGGATGACCGGCGGCTCGTACCTGGTCGCCCGGCGGATCCGGATGAACATCGAGACCTGGGACCGGACCTCGCTGCAGGAGCAGGAGGACGTCTTCGGCCGCGACAAGGGCGAGGGCGCCCCGGTCGGCAAGGCGAAGGAGCACGACGAGCCGTTCCTGAAGGCGATGAAACCGGACGCGCACGTGCGCCTGGCGCACCCCGACTCCAACAACGGGATCACCATCCTGCGCCGGGGCTACTCCTTCACCGACGGCACCGACGGCCTCGGCCGCCTGGACGCGGGCCTGTTCTTCCTGGCCTACATGCGTGACGTGCGCAAGGGGTTCATCCCGCTGCAGCGCAAGCTGTCCGCGCACGACGCGCTCAACGAGTACATCCAGCACGTGGGTTCGGCCGTGTTCGCCGTCCCGCCGGGCGTCCGCGACAAGGACGACTGGTGGGGCCGGACTCTGCTGACCGAGGAGGCGTAGCCCGTGTTCTCCAACTACCTGATCGGTCTGCGCGAGGGCCTGGAAGCCAGCCTCGTCGTCTGCATCCTGATCGCCTACCTGGTCAAGACCGGCCGCCGGGACGCCCTGAAGCCGATCTGGATCGGCATCGGCACCGCGGTCGTCATCGCCATGGGCTTCGGCTGCGTCCTGGAGTTCGGCTCCCAGGAGCTGACGTTCAAGGCGCAGGAGGCGCTCGGCGGTTCCCTGTCCATCGTCGCGGTCGGCCTGGTCACCTGGATGGTGTTCTGGATGCGGCGCACCGCCCGGCACCTGAAGGCGGAACTGCACGGCAAACTGGACGCGGCCCTGGCGATGGGCACGGGCGCGCTGGTCGCGACGGCGTTCCTGGCCGTGGGCCGGGAGGGCCTGGAGACCGCCCTGTTCGTGTGGGCGTCGGTGCACGCGGCCTCCGACGGCACCCCGCGCCCGCTGATCGGCGTGGCGCTGGGCCTGGCGACGGCGGTGTTCCTCGGCTGGCTGTTCTACCGGGGCGCGCTGAAGATCAACCTCGCGAAGTTCTTCACCTGGACCGGCGGCATGCTGGTCGTGGTCGCGGCGGGCGTGCTCGCGTACGGTTTCCACGATCTGCAGGAGGCCGCCATCATCCCGGGCCTGACCGACCTGGCCTTCGACATCAGCGACGTCATCCCACCGGACAGCTGGTACGGCACCCTGCTCAAGGGCGTCCTCAACTTCCAGCCCGACCCGACCGTCGTACAGGTCACGGTGTGGCTGCTGTACCTGGTGCCGACGCTCGCGGTGTTCCTCGCCCCGTCGGACTTCCTCGCCCAGCTGCGCGGCAAGTCGCAGCCGGCACCGCCCGCGGCGCACGACAAGGCCTGAGTGCCGGACCGCCGCCCGGCCGGCGGCACCCGGCGTCCGAACGCCGTTCCCTCCCGGTAGGGTTCGCCTCCGGGAAGGGGAAGGTGAAGGGACCCGATGAGCAGGGATCGCAGCCCTCACGGGCTTCGCAGGCGTGACCGGAACACACTCATAGCGGCCTCGCTGACCGCTTTGTCGCTGACGGCGAGCGGATGCATGGTGGTGCACGGGGAGCGCGAGGTGCTGCCCGCCGCGACCCGCGCCGAGGCCGCCAAGGCACTGCGGCAGTTCACGGACGCGTACAACAAGGCCGACAAGGCGTACGACCGTTCCCTGGACGCCGACCACGTCACCGGCGCGTTCGGCGACATCGACGGGGCCCGGCTGAAGGCCGGGCAGATCAACAGCCCGGGCGGCAACCCGGCGCACACACCGCTGGAGCTGTCGGACGCGAAGTACACCATCGTCAAGAAGGCGGGCTGGCCGCGCTGGTTCGTCGCGGACACCGCCGCCAACAAGGGCGGTTCCGCCCGCTGGCTGTTCGTCTTCACCCGCGGCGACCTGGCCGAGCCGTGGCGGGCGGCGTACGTGACGCTGGTGGCCCCCGGCAGCGTGCCCGAGTTCAAGAAGGACGCGGACGGCTGGGGCGAGGCCGTCCCCGCGGCCTCGGCGTCACTGGCGGTCGAGCCGCAGGCGCTGAGCCAGGACTACGCGACGTACCTCAAGAGCGGCGGGAACACCTTCGCGGACGGCGCGCACACCAGCGGGTGGCGCGCGGACCGGGCGAAGAGCGCCAGGAAACCGGGTCTGGTCACGCAGTACATCGACGAACCGCTGACGCGCGGCGACTACGCGCCGCTGGCCCTGCGCACGGCGGACGGCGGGGCGCTGGTGTTCTTCACCACGCACCACTACGAGAAGGAGACCGCCGCCGCGGGCACCTCCGTGCCCTCCCGGGGCGCCGACGTCAAGGCCCTCACCAAGGGCGAGGTCAAGCAGTCCCTGACGCTGGAGTTCGTCTCCAACGAGGTCGCCCTGGATCCGCGACCGGGCGGCAAGGTGTCGCTGCTGGGCCGCATCCAGGGTCTGACGGGCGCTCAGGGCAGTTAGGGGTCCTTGCACTATGCCCGCCCGGGTCGCGCGGCCTGGCACCGCACCTCGCCGCGTTGCCGAAAAGCCCTGGTAGCTCCTCCCCCACTCT
>NZ_JBSFIK010000034.1:0-2939 GCF_053597535.1 Streptomyces sp. NPDC001348
CCCCGCCGGCACCTTGATCCGCGCGTGGTGCCGCCAGGTGGCGACCGGATCGCCCCACGCCTCCACGGAGTACGTCCACATCCCCGGCGCGTCCGGAGTGACGTCCGCGCCCCAGCGGTCGGTACCCGGAGCGAGTTCACGCATCGGCGTGAAGGGCCCCGGGCGGCCCTCGGGATCCCGCAGCACCACATTCGCGGCCACGGCGTCATGACCCTCACGGAACACGGTCGCGGAGATCTCGAACGTCTCGCCGACGACCGCCTTGGCGGGCCGGCGGCCGTGCTGGACGACCGGACGGACGTCGAGGACGGGTATGCGGCCGACGGCGGTGCCCTCGGTCGCGGAACTCCCCTCCGGGGCGGGCAGTCGGGCGTCGGCCGCGGTCCCCGGCCCGGTGGTTTTCTTACTGTCCTTACCGTTCTTACCGTTCTTACCGTTCTTGCGGTTCTTGCCGTTCTTGCCGGCGGTCCCGCTGTTCGTCCTGTCGGACTTGTCTGTTTCCTTGCTCGGTGTGCTGCTGCTTGTCGGTGGTGCTGACGAGTGGTGCGTGGCGGGCATGACCGCTCCTGTCCGCGTCAACGAGGGGGTGTGGGCGGATGACTGTGGGGAGGTGGGTCCTGCGGGTCGACCGATGCGCCTGGGGAGCGTACCGGAGGAGCCTTCCCACCCTATTCGGGTAGGCAATCCGGCACTTTGTTAACTACTCACGCGTATGTCTACACACAAGACCAGCCTCGCGGGTACGGGTACCCCGGGTACCGTCGGGGAGACGACGAGACGCACAACGGCGTGTGTCTCACACGCACTCCGTCCGAGGTGGAATGTGAAGGCGATCCGTCGGTTCACCGTCCGTCCCGTTCTCCCCGAACCCCTCCGGCCGCTGAGCGACCTGGCGCGCAACCTGCGCTGGTCCTGGCACACGGAAACGCGCGACCTCTTCCAGTCCATCGATCCCGAACGCTGGGCGGCCTCCGAGGGCGACCCGGTCCGGCTCCTCGGCGGTGTGCGCCCAGGGCGCCTCGACGAGCTGGCCGGCGACCGCCGGTTCCTGCGCCGCCTCGCCGCGGCCGCGGACGACCTCAACGACTACGTGACCGGTGACCGCTGGTACCAGACGCAGCCCGCCGGCCTGCCCGCCGCGATCGCCTACTTCTCCCCCGAGTTCGGCATCACGGCCGCCCTGCCCCAGTACTCCGGCGGCCTCGGCATCCTGGCCGGCGACCATCTGAAGGCGGCCAGTGACCTGGGGGTTCCGCTGATCGGTGTGGGGCTGCTGTACCGGCACGGCTACTTCCGGCAGACCCTGTCCCGGGACGGCTGGCAGCAGGAGCACTACCCCGTCCTCGACCCGCACGAACTGCCCCTCGCCCTGCTCGGCGAACCCGACGGCACACCCGCCCAGGTCTCCCTCGCCCTGCCCGGCGGAAAGCGGCTGCGCGCCCGGATCTGGGTGGCGCAGGTGGGCCGCGTACCGCTGCTGATGCTGGACTCCGACGTCGAGGAGAACGACTTCGGTGAACGTGGCGTCACCGACCGGCTGTACGGCGGCGGCAGCGAGCACCGGCTGCTGCAGGAGATGCTGCTCGGCATCGGGGGAGTGCGCGCGGTACGCACGTACTGCCGGCTCACCGGCCACCCCGAGCCAGAGGTCTTCCACACCAACGAGGGCCATGCCGGCTTCCTCGGCCTGGAGCGGATCGCCGAACTCCGCGAGGCCGGCCTCGACTTCGACGCTGCCCTGGAGGCGGTCCGGGCCGGGACCGTCTTCACCACGCACACCCCCGTCCCGGCCGGCATCGACCGCTTCGACCGGGAGCTGGTCGCCCGGCACTTCGGCCCCGACGCCGAGCTGCCGCGCATGGACGTCGAGCGCATCCTGCGGCTCGGCATGGAGACGTACCCGGGCGGCGACCCAGGCCTGTTCAACATGGCCGTGATGGGTCTGCGCCTGGCCCAGCGCGCCAACGGCGTGTCGTTGCTGCACGGCCAGGTCAGCCGGGAGATGTTCGCCGGACTCTGGCCGGGATTCGACCCCGAGGAGGTGCCGATCACCTCCGTCACCAACGGGGTGCACGCCCCGACCTGGGTCGCCCCCGAGGTCTTCCGGCTCGGCGCGCGCCAGGTCGGTGCCCAGCGCACCGAGGACGCGCTCACCGTCGACGGCAGCGACCGCTGGGACGCGGTCGCGGACATCCCGGACCAGGACATCTGGGAGCTGCGGCGCACGCTGCGCGAGCAGCTGGTGGTGGAGGTACGGGAACGGCTGCGCGCCTCCTGGCGGCAGCGGGGCGCGGGTACGGCCGAGCTGGGCTGGATCGACGGCGTCCTCGACCCCGACGTCCTCACGATCGGCTTCGCGCGCCGGGTTCCGTCGTACAAGCGCCTCACGCTCATGCTCCGTGACCGCGACCGGCTGACGGAACTGCTGCTCCACCCGGAACGCCCGGTCCAGATCGTGGTCGCCGGCAAGGCGCACCCCGCGGACGACGGCGGCAAGCGGCTGGTCCAGGAACTGGTCCGGTTCGCCGACGACCCGCGCGTCCGCCACCGCATCGTCTTCCTCCCCGACTACGGCATGGCGATGGCGCAGAAGCTCTACCCGGGGTGCGACATCTGGCTGAACAACCCCCTGCGCCCCCTGGAGGCGTGCGGTACCAGCGGCATGAAGGCGGCCCTCAACGGCTGCCTCAACCTGTCGGTCCTGGACGGCTGGTGGGACGAGTGGTTCCAGCCGGACTTCGGCTGGGCCGTCCCCACGGCGGACGGCGCGGGCACCGACCCCGACCGCCGCGACGACATCGAGGCCGCCGCCCTCTACGACCTCCTCGAACAACGGGTGACCCCCCGCTTCTACGAACGCGGCCGGTCCGACCTTCCCGACCGGTGGATCGAGATGGTCCGCCAGACCCTGACCCTGCTCGGCCCCAAGGTGCTGGCGG
>NZ_JBSFIK010000034.1:3036-55960 GCF_053597535.1 Streptomyces sp. NPDC001348
TCCCCGCTTCTACGAACGCGGCCGGTCCGACCTTCCCGACCGGTGGATCGAGATGGTCCGCCAGACCCTGACCCTGCTCGGCCCCAAGGTGCTGGCGGGGCGGATGGTCCGTGAGTACGTGGAACGCCTCTACACCCCGGCGGCACAGGCGGGCCTCGTGCTGACCCCGGACGCGGCGGAGGAACTGGCCGCCTGGAAGACGCGGGTGCGCACCGCCTGGCACGGGGTGAGCATCGACCACGTCGAGACGACGGCCACCAGGGCCACCGCCGAACTCGGCACCACCCTCGGCCTGCGTGTCCGTGTCGGCCTCGGCGACCTCTCCCCGGACGACGTGGAGGTCCAGGCGGTCTCCGGCCGGGTCGACTCCGAGGACCGCATCACCGACGCCTCGACGATCGCCCTGAAGGCGGTGGGCGGCCCCGACCAGGACGGCCGCCGGGTCTACGAGGGTCCTCTCTCCCTCGACCGCACCGGCCCCTACGGCTACACGGTCCGCGTTCTGCCGGCCCACCGGCTCCTGGCTTCCGGCGCCGAGTTGGGGTTGGTGGCGGTGCCTTCGGAGGACGGGGTGGAGGGGGCGGGGGTGCTGCTGCGCTGACCCGCCGGAAAGCCCTTCCCAGTTCCCCCTGCCGAGGGGTGCATGCCTGTCTGGGATGTCACACCGGCAGGGGCGGGCGTGGATTGCGAGACCGGTGAGGCGGTTGCCTTTGCCTGTTGCGTGCCCCATGCACCTTCCGCCGTGGCATCAAAGACAACCGCGGGGTAAATCCGTGCTCTTACTCTGCGCACACACCATCGCGCTCCGTGTTCCCGCCGTGGAATATGCCGCTCCGCACCGTGCTGTGGTGAGCATGTGCAGGCGCATCAGGCGATGCGCTTTCGTTCCGCGTGAGCCGCCCGGTCGCTCGTGTCGGGCCGTCGACGGCTGCGCGCTGTTCGCGGAGGGGGACGTACGTGAGACGTGCGCGCAGGACGATCGTCGCGGCGGTGGCCGGGGCCGCGTTATCGCTGCTGGGAACGGGGGTTGCCGCGGCGGGCACCGGGCCGGCCCCCGCGCCGGGCACCCCGGCACCCTCGGCCGGTACGGCGGGCACGGAGGCGGGCAACCCCGCGAGCACCGCGGCGCAGGCGGCCGGGGTGTGCTCCACCTCCGGCGGCACCGCCGCCAAGTGGACCTACACCTACAACCCCAAGACGGGGACGATGGACTGCGGCGGCCTGCCCGGCCAGCGCTGCACCGCCACCGACCCGCGCGAGAAGAAGACCAGCTACACCTACGACTCCAAGGGCAACCTGACCAAGGTCACCCCGCCCAGCCCGCTCAAGCCCCTCACCTACACCTACGACGAGCTTGGCCGGCAGAAGACCGTCACCGACGGCCGCGGCATCACCACCACCTACACCTACGACAACCGCGACCGGATCAAGACCGAGACGGCCGACAAGGCCACCGCGACCTTCACCTACGACGCCGACGGCAACCTCAAGACCCGCACCACCCAGGCGGGCACGTCGACGTTCACCTACGACGAGCAGAACCGCGAACGCATCCGCACCCTGCCGGGCACCGGCACGACGTCGGTCACCTACGACCCGTCCGGCAACGTGGCCACCGCCACCGACTCCTCCGGCATCGTCACCTACGGCTACGACGACGCCAACGAGCTGACCTCGGTGACCGAACCGGGCGGCGGGAAGACGACGTTCGACTACAACAAGAACGGCAAGCGCACCAAGACGACGTTCCCCGGTGGCACCACCGAGACCGTCACCCCGGACGACTCCAGCCGCCCGACGAAGGTCGAGGTGAAGTCCGGCTCGACAACGCTGTCGTCGATCTCCTACGACTACCAGTTGTCCGGCAGGGACACCGACAAGATCCACAAGCGCACCGCCGACGGCGCCGCCACCACGTACACCTACGACACGGCCGGCCGTCTGACGAAGGCGGTGGAGACCAAGGACAGCTCCACCACGGCCGGTTGGTCGTACTGCTACGACAAGGCGGGCAACCGCACGGGAAGTTCGACCGGCACGTCACTTCCGGCCTGCGACAACGCCCAGCACACCTACACCTACAACGAGGCCGGTGAACTGACCGCCTACGACTCCGACTCCGGGTTCGGCTACGACGGCGCAGGCAACGAAACCTCCGCCGCCGGCGTGCTACCGGCGCCGTCGCAGGCGGGTTCGGCGGGCTGGTGTCGGGCGGCGTCGGGTACGCATGGTCGCAGATTTCCTGACCAAGAAGCCTTCCAGCGCTGAGTGAGGACGACACGCAATGCTGACGATATTGATAGTGGCCGGCGTCGTGGGGGCCGTATTGGGAGTGGTCAGCGTAGTACTCATGCAGCGGAAACGCTGAGCTACAGCGCGCTCCACTTGATCGCCCGGTCCAGCACCACGGACACACTGGCCCCAGCGGCCTGAGGACACGGCGGCCCGTCCGAGTCGATCCCGGCGGGCCGCCGCCAGTAGGAGTCGTGAGCCCGCACGCCGGGGAGGTGTCTGTGTGCGTGTTTTCGTCGGGTGATGGGAATTCTTTACGCCGTGGGATTCGTCGGTGGCTAGGGAGTAGCTACTGGATGGGCGCCCGCTGCTACGTCCCCACCCTCGACCGCTTCAACACCATCGGGCAGGCCGCAACCAGGTCTCTCAGGGAGAGCGGAAAGAGGTAGCTGGTACGGCACTTTCATTCGCGTTGGACAAAGCCTTCGAGGCGGGCAAATGAACGACGTGACAATGTCCTGCAAGGGATGGCCGTCTGGAACGCCAATCTCAGTTCTGGGCGTCATCATCATAGCCGTGCGCGGCGATTGGAGGGAATGCCTCACGGCCGAGACGCGCGACCTGCGGATTTCTCGACCGGCGGTGGTGCATATCCTCCAAACGTGCACCCTCGGGCGGCCGTCAGTTCTCCGACGCCTCCGCGCACAGCCTCCGCAGGGCCGCCCCGCAGCGGCGGGCGTACGCGTGCTGCAACCCCCGCGTCGCCGCTCCGCCCGCTCGGGCGTACCAGGCCTGGGCGCGGGAGAAGGCGGCCACCGTCAGCCAGACCGTGCCGTCGCCCGTGCGGTCGACCACGAAGGCCTCCTCGCCGGACTCCGGGTGGCCGGGGAGGGTGCCGTAGGCCCAGCCGGCGCGGCGGTGTTCCTCCACCGTCCAGACGATCCGGCAGGGGGCCCGTATCACCCCGGCCAGGGTGACCGTGACGTCCACCTCGGGGGCGGCGCGGTCCGCGCCCGCGTCGATGCCGACGCCGATCGCGCGGTGCATCTCCCAGGTGAGGACCGCCTCGGCGGCTCGGCGGAACACCTGCTCCCCCTCGCCTATGCGCGTGCGTACGTGCAGGGGGTGGAAGCCGGGCGGGCAGGCGGCCAGGTTGTCGCGGGTCGCGCCGACCGCCTCGTAGGTGAAGGACATGGGGCCCAAGAGTAAAGCGGCCCCCGGGAGCGACTTCCTCCCGGGGGCCACCGTCGTCACACCGCGGGGGTCAGCTGACGTTGACCGCGGACCAGGCGGCCGCCACCGCCTTGTACTCGGTGCTGGTGGAGCCGTACAGGGCGGACGCCGCGTTCAGGGTCGCCGTGCGGGCGGCCTTGTAGTTCGTCGTCGACGTCATGTACGTGGTCAGCGCCTTGTACCAGATCTGCAGCGCCTTGGCGCGGCCGATGCCGGTGACCGTGGAGCCGTTGTACGTCGGGGAGTTGTAGGACACCCCGTTGATCGTCTTCGAACCGCTGCCCTCGGAGAGGAGGTAGAAGAAGTGGTTCGCGACACCGGACGAGTAGTGCACGTCCTTGTTGCCGACGGAGGAGGACCAGTAGTCCGACGAGCCGCCGTCCTTGCTGGGCTTGTCCATGTAGCGCAGCGGGGTACCGTCGCCGTTGATGTCGATCGCCTCGCCGATGAGGTAGTCACCGGGGTCGGAGGCGTTGTTGGCGAAGAACTCCACGCCGGTGCCCATGATGTCGCTGGTCGCCTCGTTCAGGCCACCGGACTCGCCCGAGTAGTTCAGGCCCGCGGTGTTGGAGGTGACGCCGTGGCTCATCTCGTGGCCGGCCACGTCCAGCGAGGTCAGCGGGTCGGCGTTGCCGTCGCCGTCGCCGTAGGTCATGCAGAAGCAGCTGTCGTCCCAGAACGCGTTCACGTACGCGTTCCCGTAGTGCACGCGGGAGTAGGCGCCGACACCGTTGTTCTTGATGCCGCTGCGGCCGAACGTGCTCTTGTAGAAGTCCCAGGTCTCGGCCGCGCCGTAGGCCGCGTCGGCGGCCGCGGTCTGGTCCGAGGAGGAGGTGGAGGCGGTGCCGGTGCCGAAGACGTTGGTCGAGCTGGCCACCAGGGTGCCCGTGCCGGACGTCTTGCGGGCCAGGTTGTACGTCTTGTGGTTGCCCCGCGCGCTGTCGGTGAGCTGGTACGTCGAGCCCGACTGCACGGAGTTCAGGGTGACCGTGCCGGAGTACAGCGTCTTGCCGGTCGCGTTCTCGATGCCCTGGTACTCGAAGAGCTTCTTGCCGGTGGCCGCGTCGGTGATGACGTGCAGCTGGTTCGGGGTGCCGTCGTCCTGGAGGCCGCCGACGACCGTCTCGTAGGCGAGGACGGGCTTGCCGGAGCCGGCCCAGATCACCTTGCGGGCGCCGTCGGCCGAGGTCTTGGCCGAGCCCAGGGTCTTGGCGGCGGTCAGGGCCTGCTTCTCGGCCTTGGCGGCGGCGATCTGCGGCTTGAGCGAGGCCACCTTGATGGTGGCCTTCGTCGCTCTGGTGACGCCCTCGGTCTTGCCCGCCTTGGAGGTGTGGACGACCAGGTCGCCGCCGAGCACCGGGAGACCCGCGTAGGTGCGCTCGTAGCGGGTGTGCACGGTGCCGTCGACGTCCTTCACGACGTCCTTGACGACAAGCTTTTCCTTCGAGCCGAGGCCTATGTTCTGGGCGGTCTCGGCGGCGCCGGCCTGCGCCTTCTGGATCAGGGTGGTGCGGGCCGCCGCGGACAGCGCGGTCGGGGCGGCCGCCAGCGGCTTGGCGGAGGCGCCGACGGGCTGGGCGGAGGCACTGGTGGTCAGGCCAGTGGTGAGCAGAGCGCCGGCTGCGACAGCGGTGGCGATGGCCAGAGTGCTGCGACGCGCGTAGAGGGGGCTCACGCAAGCTCCTTCTCGTGGGGGAGTCCGGGTCAGCGTGGGGTTACTGACCGGAGTGTGGCGTTGTGAAGTTGCTGTGTTGTGCGGCGGGTGAAGGAAGAGTGACACCACAGCGCGTACATGTCATGACCCTGTTGTGATGTTGGCTGAAATGCTGCTGCTCGCGCTGTGTTTCGCCCATGTGAACGGGCGCCGCCCGGGGGAGTCGAACCTCCCGGACGGCGCCCTGGACGTGGTGCGTCAAGCTGCGTCTACGGGAACGTCAGCTTCCAGCTGTTGATCGTTCCGACGTCCTGTGCCGCCTGGTCCTGGACCTTCAACTGCCAAGTACCATTGGCTGGTTCGGAAGACGCGTTCACCGTGTAGGTGTCGTTCACGTCGTCCGCCGAGTCGGAGGAGCTGAAGTTCTTCAGGCGGTACGAGGTGCCCGACGGGCCGACCAGATCGATCACCAGGTCACCCCGCCAGGTGTGGCTGATGTCGACCGTCACCTGAAGATTGCTTGGCGCGTTTCCGCTCCTGCCCGAGACGGTGATGTTCGAGGTGACAGCAGGTCCGTTGTCCGGAATCGACACCGGTGTGGTGTTCTCGTACGAGGTGCCGCCGCCTGTGCCGCCACCCGAGCGTGCGCCGACCGCGACGGCCGCCCAGGCGTCCTGCACCGCCTTGTACTCGGCGCTGGTGGTGCCGTACAGCTCACCGGCCGCCGCGAGCGTGCCGGTGCGGGCGCTCGCGTAGTTGGTGGTGGAGGTGAACTTGGTGCTCAGTGCCCGGTACCAGATCTGCAGCGCCTTGTCCCGGCCGATGCCGGTGACCGGAAGTCCGTCCGCGGTGGGCGAGTTGTAGCTGACGCCGTTGATGACCTTGGCGCCGCTGCCCTCGCTCAGCAGGTAGAAGAAGTGGTTGGCGGGGCCCGACGAGTAGTGCACGTCGAGGCCGCCGAGGCCCGAGTACCAGCTGTCCTTCGACGTGCCGTCCTTGCTGGGCTTGTCCATGTACCGCAGCGGGGTGCCGTCGCCGTTGATGTCGATCTTCTCGCCGACGAGGTAGTCGCCGACGTCGGAGGAGTTGTTGGCGTAGAACTCCACGCCGGCGCCGAAGATGTCGGAGGTCGCCTCGTTCAGGCCGCCGGACTCGCCGCTGTAGTTGAGGCCCGCGGTGTTGGAGGTGACGCCGTGGCTCATCTCGTGGCCGGCCACGTCGATGGCGGTCAGCGGGTGGGTGTTGCCCGACCCGTCGCCGTAGGTCATGCAGAAGCAGCCGTCGTCCCAGAAGGCGTTGACGTACGAGTTGCCGTAGTGGACCCGGGAGTACGCCCCGACGCCGTTGTTCTTGATGCCGTTGCGGCCGAACGTGTCCTTGTAGAAGTCCCAGGTCTCCTGCGCGCCGTAGTGCGCGTCCGCGCCCGCGGTGGCGGCGTTCGACGTGGTGCCGTTGCCCCAGGTGTCGCTGGTCTGGGAGAACAGCGTGCCGGTGCCGGAGCTGCCGTGGTTGAGGTTGTACGTCTTGTGGCCGCCGCGCGCCCCGTCGGTCAGGGTGTAGTTCGATCCCGACTGGGTCGTGGTCAGGGTGACCTGGCCGCTGTACTGGGTGTTGCCGACGCCGGTCTCGATGCCCTGGTACTCGTAGAGCTTCTTGCCGGTGGCCGCGTCGGTGATGACGTGCAGCCGGTTCGGGGTGCCGTCGTCCTGGAGGCCGCCGACGACCGTCTCGTAGGCGAGGACGGGCTTGCCGCTCGCCGCCCAGATCACCTTGCGGACGCTGTCGGCCGCGGACTTGGTCCCGCCGAGCGCCTGGGCCCGCTTGACGGCCTGCCGTTCGGCGGCCGCCCTGGTGACGGCCGGGCTGAGGCCGGGGACCTTGAGGGTGGCGTTGGTGGCCTTGACGACGCTCTTCGTCGCGCCGGACCTGGTGGTCTCGACGACCAGGTCGCCGCCGAGGACGGGCAGGCCGGCGTAGGTGCGCTCGTAGCGGGTGTGGAGCGTGCCGTCGGCGTCCTTGACGACGTCCTTGACGACCAGTCCCTCCTTGGCGCCGAGGCCTATGGACCGGGCCGTGCCGGCCTTGGCGGCACTGGCGTCACGGAGCAGTTCGGCGCGCTGTGAGGGGGTGAGCCGGACCGCGGAGTGGGCGGAACCGGCCTTGGCCGAGGGGGCCGGGGCGGCACTGGCGGCGCCCGACTGGACGGCCGCGGCGATCAGCGCCGTCACGCCGGCCAGGGCGACGGCGGCGGTGCGGCGCGCGGCGGCGCGGGAGGGGGTGTGCGAGGAGGTGTGGGAGGTGCGTCTGCGCGAGGGATTGCTTCTCAACACGGACTCCTTCTGCATGGCCGCGGGTGTGCGGCCAGGGGAGATTCACAGCGGTGAAACTGTGGGGTTGCTGTGAAGCGACTGTGGGAAGAGTCGCAGCGGCAGACGTATCTGTCAGGAGCGCGTCAGGAATTTGGCCGGAATCAGTTCGTTGACCGGATATTCATGTTCGATATACGGACGCTTTACCGTCGGGCCCTCTGCTTCACCGCGGCCCCCCGTGCCACGTGCGCCACAGCGCCGCGTACGCCCCCTCGGCAGCCACCAGCTCCTCGTGGGTGCCGAGTTCGGTGAGACGGCCGTCCTCCATCACCGCCACCCGGTCCGCGTCGTGCGCGGTGTGCAGACGGTGCGCGACGGCGATGACCGTACGGCCCTCGAGCACGGCGGCCAGGGCGCGCTCGGTGTGCCGGGCGGTGGCCGGATCCAGCAGGGCGGTGGCCTCGTCCAGGATCAGTGTGTGCGGGTCGGCCAGCACGACCCGGGCGAGCGCGAGCTGCTGCGCCTGCGAGCCGTCCGTGGCGTGACCGCCCGCGCCCAGCCGGGTGTCGAGGCCGTCGGGCAGCTCCCGCACCCAGCCGTCGGCACCGACCGCGGTGAGCGCGGACCACAACGCCTCGTCCCCGGCGGACGGTTCGGCGATCAGCAGGTTCTCCCGCACCGTCCCGAGGAAGACATGGTGCTCCTGGGTGACCAGCACCACCTGGCGGCGCAGCCGCTCCGGCTCCAGCCCGGCGACCGGGACCCCGCCCACGGTCACCGTGCCCGAGCCCGGCGCGTCGACACCCGCGAGCAGCCTGCTCAGCGTCGTCTTGCCCGCGCCGGACGGGCCGACCACCGCCAGCCGCTCCCCGGGCCGTACGGTCAGGTCGACCCCGCGCAGCACCTCGCCGCCGCGCTCGTAGGCGTACCGCACCCCGCGCACGTCGATCCGGTCGTCCACCGGTTCCGGGCTGCCGCCGCCCGCCTCCGCCCGGGGCGCCCGGGCCAGCCCCTCCACCCGCGCGAACGAGGCGCCGCTGCTCTGCAGTTGCTCGACCCGCATGAGGATCTGGTCCAGCGGCTCCGTGAACTGCCGCAGGTACAGCGCGGCGGCCACCACCGCGCCCAGCCCCACCGCGCCGCGCTCGTGCAGCCATCCGCCGAGCAGCAGCACGCCCGCCACCGGCACGGTGTACGTCGCCTCCACCGCCGGGAAGAACACGGTGCGCAGCCGCAGCGTGTAGAAGCGGGTGCGGCGGGACTCCTCCACGGCGTCCCGGCTCGCCGCGATCCGCCGTTCGCGCAGCCGGAACGCCTCGACCGTCCTGGCACCGGCCGCGGTCGACGCCACGATCTCGGCGACCTCGGAGGTGGCCGCCCCCTCGGCGAGATAACCGTCCCGGGCCCGGCGCAGATACCAGCGCAGCGCCACCCAGATCGGGGTCAGGCCGAGCACCCCGAACAGGCCCAGCAGCGGATCGAGCGCGAACACCGCGCCCAGCACGAACAGCGCCTGGACGGTGCACACCAGCAGCTCCGGGCCGACGTCCCGCAGCGTCGTGCCGACGGTCGCCACGTCGGCCGTGCCGCGCGCGGTCAGGTCACCGGCCCCGGCCCGCTCCACGGTCGACGCGGGCAGCGCCAGCACCCGGTCGACGTACTCCTCACGCACCCGGGCCAGCGTCCGCTCCCCGAAGCGGTGCCCCACGTACCGCGCCCAGCGGGCCAGCAGCAGCTGGGCCAGCGCGCACAGCAGGATCCACAGCGCCAGCCGGTCCACCGCCGCGACCCCGTGCCCCGCCCGCACCTCGTCGACGATCCGCCCGACCAGCCAAGGGCCGGCGAGCCCGGCGACGGCCGCCAGCGCGTTCAGCACCAGCGTGGCGGCGAACGCCCGCCCGTCCGCCCGCACCAGCCGCCCGGTCGCCCGCCGCACCCCGGCCCGGTCCGCGACCGGCAGCAGTCCCTCGCCCGACGTCACCGTACGGCCTCCTCGACATCCGCGTCCCGGGACACCAACTCCCGGTAGCCGGGCTCCTCCGCCAGCAGCCGCCGGTGCGTGCCGGTCGCCGCGACCTTTCCGTCGACCAGGTAGTGCACGGTGTCCACCCGGTCCAGCACCAGCGGCGAGGTGCTCGTCACGACCGTCGTACGCCCCTCCCTCGCCTCCCGCAGCCGCTCGGCCACGGTGGCCTCCGTGTGCGCGTCCAGCGCCGAGGTCGGCTCGACGGCGAGCAACACCTCCGGGTCGGCCAGCAGCGCCCGCACCAGCCGGATCCGCTGCCGCTGCCCGCCGGAGAGGCTGCGGCCCTGCCCGGCGACGGCCGAGTCCAGTCCGTCCGGCAGCCCGCGTACGACATCCTCCGCGGCGGCCGCGTACACCGCCCGGCGCAGCGCGGCCTCGTCGGCCGTGGGCCCGGCGGCGACGACCTCCCTGAGCGGTCCGGCGAAAAGGTCGGCCTCGTTGTCGGCGACCAGGATCCGGGCCCGTACGTCGGCCAGCGGCACCGCGTCGAGCCGGGTCCCGCCCCAGGTTGCGCCGGTGGGGCCGTACCGGCCCAGACGGTCGACGACGGCGACCGCCTCGGCGGGCCGGTCGGCGACCAGCGCGACGAGCCGGCCCGGTACCACCCGCACCCCGGACGCCGGGTCGTGCAGTTCGGCCGGCCCGTCCGGCGCGGGCAGCGCGCCCTCGTCGGGCTCGGGCTCCAGCCGCAGCAGCCGTACGACCCGGCGGGCGGCCACCACGGCCCGGTTCATGTCGTAGGCCATCTGCACGAAGAACGCCACCGGCCCGATCAGCACCGCCACATAGCCGTACACGGCCACCAACTCGCCGATGGTGAGGTCTCCTCGGGCCGCCAGCCGGGCCCCGAGCCAGGTCACCACGGCCAGGAACAGCGTGGGCAGTCCCACCCCGAGCGCCTGGACCCAGCTGGCCGACGCACCCACCCGGTAGCCCTGCGCGCGCAGCCGCTGCGAGTCCTTGCGGAACGCTTCCGCGAACAGGCCCTTGCCGCCGAGCCCGTTGAGGACGCGCAGCCCGCCCGCGAGGTCCCCGATCCGCGCCGCGAGCACGCCCTGCCGCTCCCGGTACTCGCTCTCCGCGCCCTGCAGCCGCAGCGTCAGCGGCCCGGTGAGCAGCGCGATCACCGGCACCCCGAGCAGCACCACCGCGGCCAGCGGCGCGGAGACCGAGAGCAGCAGCCCGGCCACCACCAGGTAGACCACGATCGAGCCCGCTCCGGGCCCGACCACGGTCAGCGCCTGCGAGATCGTCTGCACGTCGCCCACGCCGATCGTGACGACCTCGCCGGCCCCCGCCCGGCGCGGCAGCGCGGCCCCCAGCCGGACCGCGTGGTCCACGACCACCTTGACCGTGCGGAAGTTGGCGTCCATCCGCACCCGCGTCATCGTGCGGTGCCGCATGATGCTCAGCCAGGAGTTGAACGCGCCCACCACGAACAGCACCAGCGTCCACCAGGCCAGCGTGCCCAGGTGCCCCGGCACCAGCCCGTCGTCGACCGCCCGGGACATCAGATACGGCGCCGCGGCCAGCAGCACCATCCAGACGCTGCCCAGCAGCGCCCCGGCCAGCGAGCGGCCCGACTGGCACCGCACCAGCCACCACAGGTACCACCAGCCGCCGCGACAGTCGGGCGTCCCGGGATCCTCGTACGCGTCGATCATGTGCCCCCGTCTCCTCCGCTCCGTACCGGGTTCCGTTACGCCAGGCTGTCCCGCCACGCCCGGTGCAGGTCCGCGAACCTGCCCGTGCCCGCGATCAGTTCGGCCGGTTCGCCGTCCTCGACGATCCGGCCGTGCTCCATGACCAGCACCCGGTCGGCGATCTCCACCGTCGACAACCGGTGCGCGATCACCACCGCCGTACGGCCGCGCAGCACCGTCGCCATGGCGCGCTGCACCGCCCGTTCCCCCGGGACGTCCAGCGAGCTCGTCGCCTCGTCCAGGATCAGCACCGCCGGGTCGGCGAGCAGCGCGCGGGCGAACGCGACCAGTTGGCGCTGACCGGCGGAGATCCGCCCGCCGCGCTTGCGGACGTCCGTGTCGTACCCGTCGGGCAGCGCGCCGATGAACTCGTGCGCGCCGATCGCCTTCGCCGCCCGCTCGATCTCCTCCCGGGTGGCGTCCGGGCGCCCGATGGCGATGTTCTCGGCCACCGTCCCGGAGAACAGGAACGCCTCCTGCGTCACCATGACCACCCCGCGCCGCAGTTCGGGCACGGCCAGCTCGCGCAGGTCCACACCGTCCAGCAGCACCCGCCCGTCGGTGGGGTCGTAGAACCGGGCCAGCAGCTTGGCCAGCGTCGACTTGCCGGCGCCGGTGGAGCCGACGACCGCGACCGTCTGCCCGGCGGGGATCGTGAGGTCGAAGCGGGGCAGCACCTCACCGCCGGTGCGGTAGGCGAACCGGACACCGTCGAAGACGACCTCGCGGCCGGGGTGCTCGCCCTGGCGGACCGGAAGCTCCTTCGGCTGCGACGGCTCCGGCACCGAGGGCGTCTGCGCCAGCAGACCCGCGATCTTCTCCAGGGAGGCCGCCGCCGACTGGTAGGAGTTCAGGAACATGCCCAGCCGGTCGATGGGGTCGTACAGCCGGCGCAGATACAGCACAGCCGCCGCCAGCACGCCCAGCGCCAGCGAGCCGGACGCCACCCGGTAGGCACCCCACAGCACGATCCCCGCGACGGCCGTGTTGGCCACCACCCGGGAACCGACCACATAGCGGGCCATCTCCAGGAGGGCGTCGCCGTTGGTCCGCTCGTGCCGCCGGTTCAGCACCCGGAAGTCCGCGTCGTTGACCGCCTCGCGGCGGAAGGCGCGCACCGGCCGGATGCCGTTCATCGTCTCGACGAACTTCACGATGACCGCCGCGATCGCCGTGGACCGCGCCCGGAACACCCGCCCCGCACGCCGCCGGTACAACCGGACCAGCAGGTACAGCGGCACGAAGGAGGCCACGGCGACCGCGCCGAGCCCGAGATCCAGCCAGAGCAGCATCGCCGCGATGTACACGAAGGAGAGGACGACCGTGACGAGTTCCTGCAGCCCCTCGCTGAGCAGTTCCCGCAGTGACTCCACATCCGTCGTGGACCGGGAGATGAGCCGTCCCGAGGTGTACCGCTCGTGGAAGTCGACGCTCAGGGCCTGCGCGTGCCGGAAGATACGGCCGCGCAGGTCGAGCAGCACGTCCTGGTTGACGCGGGCGGAGGCGTCGATGAACGCGTACTGCAGCACGCCGGAGACCAGCGCGCTCAGCAGATAGCCGACGCCCACCGCGACCAGCGGCCCGTGGTCGCCGTGCTCGCGCAGCGCCGGTACGGCCCGGTCGATGGCGTACGCCACCAGCAGCGGGCCCGCCTGCACGGCCGCCTGCTGCAGCAGCAGCAACAGCGTGGTGCCGGCCACCCGCATCCGCATCGGGGCGAGCAGCGACCGCAGCAGGGCGGCCGTGGCTCCCGGCGGGGTGGGCAGGACGTCGCGGTCGAAGGGGTCGTCGGCGGCGGGTGGGCGCGGGAGTTCCTCCTCCTCGCCGGCGGTGGGGACCGGCGTGGTGGGGGCGGCGGTCATCGTTCGTCCTCCTCTTCCCCGGAAGCTTCCCCGGACTTCGCACCGGCCATGGCGCCGGACTTCGCACCGGCCATGGCGCCGGACTTCGCGCCGGACATGGCGCCGGACTCGGCACCGGTCGTCGCACCGGCCTCGGCGCCTGACATCAGATGGGCGTACTCGGCATGGGAACGCAGGAGTTCCTGGTGGGTGCCGACGGCGGTGATGCGGCCGCCCGAGAGCAGGGCGACGCGGTCGGCGAGCAGCACGGTGGAGGGACGGTGGGCGACGATCAGCGCGGTGGTGTCCGCCAGGACCCGGCGCAGCGCGGCCTCCACGGCGGCCTCGGTGTGCACGTCCAGGGCGGACAGCGGGTCGTCCAGGACCAGGAACCGGGGGTTGCCGACCACGGCCCGGGCCAGCGCGAGCCGCTGCCGCTGCCCGCCGGACAGGCTCAGGCCCTGTTCACCGACCTGGGTGTCGGTGCCCTGGGGCAGCGCGTGCGCGAACTCCGCCTGGGCGACGGCGAGCGCCCGCTCCAGCTCCGGGGCGCCGGCCTCGTCGCCCGCTCCCATGAGAACGTTGTCGCCGACGCTCGCCGAGAAGAGGGTGGGCTCCTCGAAGGCGACGGCGACCTCGGAGCGCAGCCGGGCGCGGGACATCGCGGTGATGTCCACACCGTCCAGCGTGATCCGGCCGTTCGTGACCTCGTGCAGCCGGGGGATCAGCGCGGTGAGCGTGGTCTTCCCGCTGCCGGTGGCCCCGACCAGGGCCATGGACTCGCCGGGGCGGATGTGCAGGTCGATACGGTCCAGGACGGCGGGGGAGCCGGGCGGGGCGTCGGGGTAGCGGAAGCGGACGCCGTGGAACCGGATGCCCTGGTCCCCGTCGGCCGGCGCGGTTCCGTCGGCGCCCCCGGGCCCGGAATCCGACTCCGGCTCCTCGTCCATCACCTCGAAGTACCGCTCCGTGGCGGTCGCCGCCTCCTGGCTCATCGCCAGCAGGAAGCCGATGGAGTCGATCGGCCAGCGCAGGGCGAGCGCCGTGGACAGGAACGCCACCAGCGTCCCGGCGGACAGTTCGCCGTCCGCCACCCGCACGGTCCCCCACATCAGCGCCACCCCGATCGCCAGCTCCGGCAGCGTGACGATGACGCCCCAGATGGCCGCCAGCAGCCGGGCCTTGCGCAGCTCCGTCCCCCGCAGCGTCCCCGACAGTTCGCGGAACGCCCGCGCCTGGCTGCGGTGCCGCCCGAACCCCTTGATGATGCGGATCCCGAGGACGCTCTCCTCGACGACCGTCGTCAGGTCGCCGACCTGGTCCTGGGCGAGCCGCGCCACCTGGGCGTACCGCCGTTCGAAGACGAAGCAGGTCACCATCACGGGCACGGCGGGCGCCAGGATCACCAGCCCCAGCACCCAGTCCTGCATCAGCATGATGACCACGCCGACCAGGATCGTCACCGTGTTGACCAGCAGGAACGTCAGCGGGAAGGCCAGGAACTGGCGCAGCAGCATCAGGTCGGTGGTGGCACGCGACAGCAACTGGCCGGAGGCCCAGCGGTCGTGGAAGGCCACCGGAAGCCGTTGCAGATGCCGGTAGAGTCCGGCCCGCATCTCCGCCTCGATGTGCGACAGCGGCCGGGCCACCAGCCACCGCCGCAGCCCGAACAGCAACGCCTCCGCGAGGCCGAGCAGCAGCAGGTACAGCGCGCCCAGCCACACTCCCCGCGGGTCCCGGTCGGCCACCGGCCCGTCCACCAGCCACTTCAGCACCAGCGGGATCACCAGACCCGTACAGGAGGCCACGACCGCGACGAACGCGGCGGCGGACCACCGTATCCGCGCGGGTCGCACGTACGGCCACAGACGCAGGAGGGTTCGGACGGCGCTACGGCCTTCGGCGGTGGTTGCACGTGTCGTGGGCATCACCGTGAGCCTACGGACCGGCACTGACATCGCCCACCGAGTTTGGCCGGACCGGGCTCGGTCGCTGGTCCTACGGCCAGGAGACCTCACGCGATCTTCGCGGTCGTCTCCCAGGCGGCCCCGACGTCGCCAGTGTGCCGGTTCAGGCGTCAAGGAGTCGCCCACGGGGCGGGGTGGTGCCTTCCGGTGGCGAGTACGGCGGTGCGCAGGGGATTGTCCCGCTTCTCATTGATGCGTTCGGTCAGGATGGCGGCCGTCGCGCAAACCCCGGCGAGCAGGGTCAGGATGACCAGGGTGGTGGTCCAGCCCACCAGATCCCTGCCGGAGGCGAGGGCGAGCCAGAAAAGGTACAAGGCGCACCCCACTTCGAACAGCAGAGAGAAGAGCGCGGAGTACGCGATCAGGTCGGACTCCGCATCAATGCCGAAGGCGAACAGCAGCGCGCCGACGACGCTCATGGCGATGAGCGCCAGGGCCAGCCATCGGGGGCCCCAGGCCGCCATGCCCCAGGGGTGCCATCCAAACCCGGTGGACAGCAGACGGGTGCCGCCGAGTCCGAGGGCGGTGCCCAGGATCAGCGAGCCCGTGGTCAGGGCGACGGCCGTGAGAATGCGGGGCGGCTCGGGTCGCTGTTCGTGGACCTGGCGCCACTTTTCCAGCAGTGCCGCTTCTCTGCGCTCGTAGGTGGCCCCGAAACGGACCGCCAGCAGGTGCGTCTGGACGGACCAGGGGAGGGCGTGCAGGACGGCCCGGTGGGCCAGGGTGGCGCGGCCGAGGTTCAGAAGTGCGTCGCGAAGCGGTTTCAGCGCCTCCCTGCCGGCCGGCGTACGCGCCTGGTCATTGTCAAACAGTTGCTCGATGGACCTGAGGCGGCTCCGCTCCCGGGACAGTGCCCCGGGATGCAGACCGAGCGTCAGCTGTGCTGTTCGGATCCTTGCGTCCACCGTGGCCCACAACTGTGAGTCGTGAGGCTCCGGCAGCGGCCGGGGGAACCGGGCGCAGGCGAAGAGCGGGATCCCGATGTGGGGATGGATGGTGTTGACGCCGACGGGCGGCGCCGGGTCGTCGGCCGACTTGTCGATCAGCCAGGCGATCCTGGCCGCGATCGTCTTCAGTGCGCCCGGGTGCCGGAACTTCTCCCAGACCCACGGGTACGTCTGCTCGCGTGTCGTGGTCTGGGCCGCGGGGGCAGTCCACTCGCTCAGTGCGCTCAGCACCTCCGGGCTGTTCATCAGTGATGCCAGGTTCCACGCCGCCGCCGGAGCCGTGGGAGGGCCGGCGACACGACCCGTCCACAGAAGACCCGCCAATTGCACCGCCGCCGTGGGGGTGCCGACCGCCCCCAACGACCGCACCGCCCACATGCTCCCCCGCTCGGCTTCCTGGGCCAGTGACGGCACCGCCACATCACCCATGGCTTGCAGCGCCGTCTGCGCCTCCGGGTCCTGGAGCCGGGCCAGGGCCCGTGCCGACTCCTGGCGCCCGGACACGGTGAGCGCGCGGAGGGCTGCCGAGCGCCGTGCGGGTGCCGGCTCTTGAGCCGCCGCGATCAACGCCTCCCGTACCCGCCGCCCCCGCGGACTGCTGCTGGCCGCCAGGGTGCCCAAGCCCTTTGCGATGTCGCCCTGGGTGTCGCCCGGGGTGCCCAGCCGGTCCAGGAAGTAGGCCAGGATCTCCTCCGCCAGTTCCTCATCGATGTGCACCGCGTCGGCCAGACACTGCAGGGCGAGCACCTTGCGCCACATGTCGTTGTGCTCGAACACCTCGCGCACCACCCGGGTGCAGGAGCCGCGGGTCACCGCGCACCACATCCGCACCGTCTCCCGCCACGGCTTCGGATCCCGGCGGTAGTGGTGCATCAACCGCTGTTCGTCCGTGCGCAGCTCGCACGCGGCCAGGTACTCCAGCAGGGTGAGGTGGGTGAACCGGTAGTGCCGGCCCCGGTCGATGTCTTTGATCAGCTCGCTGCGGCTGACGATCTCGGCGAGCATCCTCTGGAGGTGGGGATCGCGCTCCAGGTCGAAGCCCGGCAGGAGTTCCGCGATGACGGATTCGAACTGCTCGCGGGTGATCTCCTGCCGGTCCCCCCGCGCCGACGACGCGCACAACTGGTTGACGGCGAGCCGTTGCAGCACAAGCGTCTTGCGGCCGGCGTGGTAGTTCCCGATCGCCGCGCTGCGGTTCAACAGGCGGTCCCGGTCCAGGAGATGGGCCACCGCCATGTCGTAGAAGGCGGCCCGCGAATTGGGCAGCGGACCCACGCTCTCGGGCCGGTCGCCGGACTGCAGATAGGCGATCATGGTGAGCATCAGGGGGCTGCGTGCCAGCACCATGAGTTCCGGGTCCTCCTGGAGCGCCTGGAAGATCCTGGCCGCCGTGACCGCGTCCTTCAGGTCGGGCCACTTCGACAGGAAGCGCAGGATCGAGGCGTCGTCGAACTCGGCGACGCGGATCTCCTGGTCGAATACGTCCTGCAGCTGCTGCTCGTAGGCGGCGTTCCGGCACGTGACGACCATCTCGCAGGCGCTGTACCGGACGGCGAACTCCCTCAGTTGCCGCACCACCCGCTCGAAGTGCTCGGTGGCTACCTCGTCCAGACCGTCGAAGAAGACACGCAGACCGCCGGATTCCAGTCGTGTCTCCACCAGATCCTGGGCGTTGGATATGCCGGTCTGCCGGAACTTCGCGGTGATGAGTTCCTCGAACGGATCCTCCGACGAGTTGCACGCGTGCAGGTCGACGATGACGGGCAGCGCCCGGTCGTCCCCGCTGTCCGCCCACTCCAGCATCTCGTGCTTGAGCAGGAGGGACTTGCCCGCGCCCGGGTCGCCCAAGAGGACCGTCAGGCGTTTGACGCGCAGAAGGGTCGCCGCGTCCCCCCGCCCACCGTCCAGCTCGCAGTGAAGCGGTACGTAGACGTCCCGCAGGCCGGGCGAGCCTTGGCCGCCTTCCCGGCCGGCCTGCGAGAGTCCCAGACGCACTTTGGAGTGTTCGGCCCGCACCTGGTCGCGGTAGCGCTTCAGTTTTCGGCCGCCGACCGGACGGACCCTTCGGTACAGGCGGCGCACCGCACTCGGCGCCGCCTTCGCGGCCTCACCCGCGAGGGTGGTGAGGAAGGTACGGGCGACGAACAACAACAAGGCCAGCATGGCGACCGCGCCGAACCCGTAAGGGGCCAGTTTGTCCAATTGCGCACTCACGAAGGGAGAGTAGCGGCATAGTCACTCCTTGTGAACTTACTTGATGAAGAAAGGACGTTGGAGCAACAGCAGGCGCGTTCGGCGGCCATCACCCCACCCTCAGCAGCAGCACCGACCGCCCCGGCACCGTGATCTCCGTCCCCGCCGCGTGCACCACAGCCGGGGCGTCGCCCTGGTCCTCCCGTGAGGTGTCGACGACCACCTCGTACCGTTCGGCCCACGGCGGGCCGGGCAGCACGAACGGCACCGGGGCGTCACCCGCGTGCAGCACCGCGAGGAAGCTGTCGTCGGCGATCGGCGCGCCGCGCGCGTCCCGGCCGGGTATGTCGCGGCCGGAGAGGTACATGCCGAGGGTGGCGGCGGGCGCGTACCAGTCGCCCTCCGTCATCTCCGTGCCGCGGGAGGTGAACCAGGCCAGGTCCCTGAGACCGTCCGCCGAGTGGGCGCGGCCGGAGAAGAAGGCGCGGCGGCGCAGTACCGGGTGGCGGTGGCGCAGTGCGATCAGGCGGGAGGTCAGCTCGAACAGCGGGCGCCAGCCGGGGTCGTCCAGGAGGCTCCAGTCCAGCCAGCCGAGCTCGTTGTCCTGGCAGTAGGCGTTGTTGTTGCCGCGCTGGGTGCGGCCCATCTCGTCGCCGGCCACCAGCATGGGGACGCCGGTGGAGAGCAGGAGGGTGGTCATCAGGTTCCGCAACTGGCGGCGGCGCAGGGCGCGTATCCCGGCGTCGTCCGTCTCCCCCTCCGCCCCGCAGTTCCAGGAGCGGTTGTCGTCCGAGCCGTCCCGGTTGTGCTCGCCGTTCGCCTCGTTGTGCTTGTGCTCGTAGGACACCAGGTCGCGCAGGGTGAAACCGTCGTGCGCGGTGATGAAGTTGACGGAGGCGTAGGGCCGCCGGCCGCCCCAGGCGTACAGGTCGCTGGAACCCGACAGACGGTAGCCGAGGTCGCGTACGTCGGGCAGGGCGCCGCGCCAGAAGTCGCGGACGGCGCCCCGGTAGCGGTCGTTCCACTCCGTCCACAGCGGTGGGAACGCGCCGACCTGGTAGCCGCCGGAGCCGACGTCCCACGGCTCGGCGATCAGCTTCACCCGGCGCAGCACCGGGTCCTGGGCGATCACCGCGAGGAACGGGGAGAGCATGTCGACGTCGTGCATGGAGCGGGCCAGCGAGGCGGCCAGGTCGAAGCGGAAGCCGTCCACGCCCATCTCCGTCACCCAGTAGCGCAGGGAGTCCGTGATCAGGCGGAGCACCTGGGGCTGCACGACGTGCAGGGTGTTGCCGCAGCCCGTGTAGTCGGCGTACCGGCGGGCGTCGTCCTGGAGCCGGTAGTAGCCGCGGTTGTCGATGCCCTTCAGGGACAGGGTCGGGCCCAGCTCGCCCGCCTCCGCCGTGTGGTTGTAGACCACGTCGAGGATGACCTCGATGCCCGCGGCGTGCAGCGCCCGCACCATGCGCTTGAACTCGCCGACCTGCTGGCCGGTCGTCCCGGAGGCCGCGTAGGCCGCGTGCGGGGCGAAGTACCCGATGGAGTTGTAGCCCCAGTAGTTCCTCAAGCCCCGGCGCAGCAGGTGGTCCTCGTGCGCGAACTGGTGGACGGGGAGCAGTTCGACGGCCGTGACGCCCAGCTTCACCAGGTGCTCCAGGGCCGCCGGGTGCGCCAGGCCGGCGTACGTGCCGCGCAGTTCCTCCGGGATGCCCGGGTGCAGCCTGGTGAAGCCCCGTACGTGCAGTTCGTAGATGACCGAGTCCGCCCACGGGGTCTTGGGACGGTGGTCGTCGGACCAGTCGTCGTCATCGTGGACGACGACGCCCTTGGGGACGTGCGGCGCGGAGTCCCGGTCGTCGCGCACGGTGTCCGCGACATGCTGGTCCGGCCAGTCCCGGACGTGCCCGTACACCTCGGGCGGCAGGTCGAACTCTCCGTCCACCGCACGCGCGTACGGATCGAGAAGGAGCTTCGCCGGGTTCCAGCGGGCGCCGGTCCACGGGTCCCAGCGGCCGTCCACCCGGTAGCCGTACCGCTGGCCGGGCAGCACGCCGGGTACGAAGCCGTGCCAGATCTCGTGCGTCAGCTCGGTCAGCGACACCCGGGTCTCCCGGCCGTGCTCGTCGAACAGACACAGCCGGACCGCCTCCGCGCCCGCCGCCCACACCGCGAAGTTCGTGCCGCGGACACCGTCCGGGCCGACCCGGAAGCGGGCACCCAGCGGGGTGGGCGCGCCCGGCCAGACCGGCACGGTGGGCGGCGCGGCGTGCCGCGTGCCGCTCACCACCGCGGCGCGCTGTTCCGCCACTACCTGCTGCTCGGCCGAGCTGGTCACGTGGTCAGCCTCCCGCGGCTCGTGGAACGACGTGGAAACGGGTACACGGGTCCCGTCGTGCGCCGCGTCGCGTCGTCCTCCCCACTGTTCTGCCCAGCGCTAGCGTCGCACTCACGTTTCCCCAGGGCGGGGACGGTCGTTGAGACCGTCGTGAGGCATGCACAAGGACGCGCACGGCGCGCGGGCGCCGCGTTGGCGGCGGCACTGACATGGGCGGCACTGCTGGCCGGGGCCGCGGGCTGCGGTCCGGACATCGCGGACGACATCGGCGTCGGCCGGGTCCTCGGCAAACCCCCGGCACCCAGGGACGCCATCCGTATCTCCCCGGACGACGGCAGCAAGGACGTCCGTCCGGGTGAAAAGCTGCGCGTACGGGTGCCCGACGGACGACTGGAATCCGTCACCGTGGTCCGCTCCCAGGACGCCCAGGACACCCCGGTGCACGGTCATCTCAGCGACGACGGCATGACCTGGGAGCCCGACGACCGCAAACTGGCGCTCGCCGCCCGGTACACCGTCGACGCGGTGGCCCTGGACGGCGAGGGGCACCGCTCGGCCCGGCACGCCACGTTCACGACACACGTCCCCGAGCAGCGGTTCATCGCGTACGTCACCCCCGAGAACCGTGCCACCGTCGGCACCGGGATGATCGTCTCCCTGGCCTTCAACCGGGAGATCGTGAACCGGGCCGCCGTCGAGCGGGCCGTCCGGGTCACCGCGCGACCGAACGTGGAGATCCGGCCGCACTGGTTCGGCAAGGACCGCCTGGACTTCCGCCCCCAGCGCTACTGGAAGCCCGGCACCCAGGTCACCGTCGACCTGCGGCTGCGCGACGTCGAGGGGGCACGCGGCGTGTACGGGCTGCAGCACCGGACGTTCTCCTTCACCGTCGGCCGCAGCCAGGTCTCGCTGGTGGACGCCGCCGAGCACACCATGGAGGTACGCAGGGACGGCGAACTGCTCGCCACCGTGCCCATCACGGCCGGCGCCCCCGAGACCACCACGTACAACGGCAAGATGGTGGTGATGGAGATGCTCGAGGTCACCCGTATGAACAGCCGCACGGTCGGGTTCGGCGGCGAGTACGACATCCCCGACGTTCCGCACGCCATGAGACTCACCGACTCGGGCACCTTCCTGCACGGCAACTACTGGGCCCCGGACGCCCCCGGGAACGTCAATGTCAGCCACGGCTGTGTGGGCCTGAGGGACGTCAAGGGCGGCGGTTCGGACACGCCCGCGGGCTGGTTCTTCGACCGCAGCCTGGTCGGGGACGTCATCGAGGTGGTGCACAGCAACGACAAAACCGTCGCTCCCGACAACGGCCTCGGCGGGTGGAACATGGGGTGGAAGGAGTGGAAGTCGGGCAGTGCGGTGAGTTGACGCGCTGGTGGCCCCGGCCGCCCCGGCCAGTTGATGTTGCTACGAAACGGTGACCATCAGCTGACACGATCCCCAAAACCTTGCGGTTAATATGCGCCGATGCGTGCGTGGGGTGCGCGCCGGGGCGCGGGCCTGACCAGGCTCGGGGAGGGGAGAACAACTTGAACGTGCGGCCGATATCGGGGGCGTCGGTGGGGAGTCGGCGAGGCCGGAAGGGCTGGCCGGTGGTCGTGGCCGGCGTGGTGCTGATGGCCGCCACCGCGTGCGGTGGCGGCGGCTCGGACTCGGGCTCCGGCGGCGGGAAGGGCAAGGACTCCTCCGCCGCGCAGAGCAAGCAGTCCGAGGCCGTGGTCACCATCTCGCCGAAGGCCGGTGCCGGCGAGGTCGACACCAGCGGCGCCCTCAAAGTCACCGCGGGCAAGGGCAAGCTGACCGAGGTCGAGGTCAAGGACGACAAGGGCACCACGGTCGCCGGCAGCATCAGCGACGGGGGCACCAGCTGGACGCCCTCGACCCATCTGGCCGCCGCCACGAAGTACACCGTGCACGCGGTCGCCAAGGACTCCGCGGGCCGTCGGGCGGCCGAGGACTCCAGCTTCACCACGCTGACCCCGAAGAACACCTTCCTCGGCTACTTCACCCCCGAGGACGGCTCCACGGTCGGCGTCGGCATGCCGTTCTCCATACGCTTCACCCGGGGCATCACCCATCCCGGGGACGTCGAGAAGGCCGTCCAGATCAAGACCGAGCCGCCCGTCGACGTCGAGGGCCACTGGTTCGGCAACGACCGCCTGGACTTCCGGCCCGAGAAGTACTGGAAGTCCGGCACCAAGGTCACCGTCAAGCTGAACCTCGACGGCGTCGAGGGCCGTGACGGCGTCTACGGCAAGCAGGCCAAGACGGTGAAGTTCACCATCGGCCGCAACCAGGTCTCCGTCGTGGACGCCAAGAAGCACACGATGAAGGTCACCCAGGACGGCAAGGTCATCAGGACCATCCCGGTGACCACCGGCAAGCCCGGTTACGACACCTGGAACGGGCAGATGGTCATGAGCGAGAAGCTCACCGTGACCCGGATGAACGGCGACACCGTCGGGTACGGCGGCGAGTACGACATCAAGGACGTCCCGCACGCCATCCGCCTCACCAACTCCGGCACGTTCATCCACGGCAACTACTGGGGTGGCGACGCCTTCGGCAACTACAACGCCAGCCACGGCTGCGTCGGCCTGCGCGACGTCAAGGGCGGCTACGACAGCGGCGTGCCGGCGGCCTGGTTCTTCAACCACTCGATGATCGGCGACGTGGTGGTCGTCAAGCACGCGCACGACCGGACCGTGGACCCGGACAACGGCCTCAACGGCTGGAACATGTCGTGGGACGAGTGGAAGGCGTGAGCCCCCGCTGACGTACGGGCCCGGTGCCGTGACGGACGGCACCGGGCCCGCCGCCGTCGGCCCCCGGGCGGACGGCACCGGGCCCGCCGCCGTCGGCCCCCGGTGTGAGCGGCCGCACCGACCGGCCGCCGTTGGTCCCCGTGCTGTGTCTGCCCGGGGGACGGCCCCCGGACCTCCGGCCGGTGTGAGCGGCCGCACCGACCGGCCGCCGTTGGTTCCCGTGCTGTGTCTGCCCGGGGGACGGCCCCCGGACCCTCGGCCGGTGTGAGCGGCCGCACCGACCGGCCGCCGTTAGTCCCCGTTAACCTGCTGGGCATGACCGTGAATCTCGAAGTCGCCGAGGGCGTCGGTACTCTCCGCCTCGACCGCCCGCCCATGAACGCGCTGGACGTCGCCACGCAGGACCGGCTCAAGGAACTCGCCGAGGAGGCCACGCGCCGCGACGACGTGCGCGCCGTGGTGGTCTACGGCGGCGAGAAGGTGTTCGCGGCCGGTGCGGACATCAAGGAGATGCAGGGGATGGACCACACCGCGATGGTCCTGCGCGCCCGTGCCCTCCAGGACTCCTTCACCGCCGTGGCCCGCATCCCCAAGCCGGTCGTCGCCGCCGTCACGGGATACGCGCTGGGCGGCGGCTGCGAACTGGCCCTGTGCGCCGACTACCGCATCGCCGCCGACAACGCCAAGCTCGGCCAGCCCGAGATCCTGCTCGGCCTGATCCCGGGGGCGGGCGGCACCCAGCGGCTGCCCCGGCTGGTCGGTCCCTCCAAGGCCAAGGACCTCATCTTCACCGGCCGCATGGTGAAGGCCGACGAGGCGCTGGCGATCGGCCTGGTGGACCGGGTGGTACCGGCCGCGGAGGTGTACGCCGAGGCACACGCCTGGGCCGCCAAGCTGGCGCAGGGCCCGGCGATCGCGCTGCGCGCGGCGAAGGAGTCGATCGACACGGGCGTGGAGACCGACCTCGAGACCGGGCTCGCCGTCGAACGGAACTGGTTCGCGGGGCTGTTCGCCACCGAGGACCGCGAGCGGGGCATGCGCAGCTTCGTGGAGGAAGGACCGGGCAAGGCCAAGTTCCTGTGAACCGGCGTACCGAAAGCCCTTGCAATTGACGCGACGTCTCATCCGGGCTCCCTCGCCCGGGCCGCCGACGGGAACTTCGCGGCAGCCAGGGCCCGTCCCGGCGGGGGAGTCCGGTGGTCGTGCGGCAGGGGGGCATCGCCGCAGGCGGGAAGGCCACGGACGCTTTTTTCATGCCTTTGGCATATGCGGAACGGATCTCGAGCGGCGGTAGCGCCCGGGGGCGTATTCCTCCGGAACGGCCCCGGAGGGCGCCGCGTACGGCCATGATGGGGGGCATGGCGGGGCTGGAGGGCATGGAACAGCCGCGGGGACACAGCCGTGCGGCCGCGGCGCGCTGGTCGCCCGCGGTCGAGGACGAACGGGCGCTGAAGGCACTGGAGTTGTTCGGCAACCCGACGGATGCCGAGGTCCCGCTGCCGTCCCGGCCGGAGTCGGCGGCCACCGCCCGCCGGCTCGCCCAGGTCGTCGTTCTGCGCCAGTGGGCACTCACCCCGAAGACGACGGAGGACGTCGTCCTGCTCGTCTCCGAACTCGTGGGCAACGCCGTACGGCACACCGGCGCCCGTGTCTTCGGTCTCCGTATGCGCCGCCGTCGCGGCTGGCTCCGCGTCGAGGTCCGCGACCCCTCCCGTGGCCTGCCCTGTCTGATGCCGGTTCAGGAGATGGACATCAGCGGGCGGGGCCTGTTCCTGGTCGACAAGCTCTCCGACCGCTGGGGCGTGGACCTGCTGCCGCGCGGCAAGACGACGTGGTTCGAGATGAGGGTCGCCGACCGGTGACCTGCGCCGCCTCGCGGTGTGATGTCCGGCGCGACCCGCAGGTCGTCCCCTATTGGGGTTAATCGCCGGTTTTCTTACCATCCGCCCCTTAAATGGTGCGGGTGACCACCACCAACCGACGCGGGATGCTCCGTGCGGGCGCCGGGCTCGCCGCCGGGGGCGCGCTCGCTGCCGGCTGCGCGGGGACAGGCGTCCCCACGAGCCCTGCGGCCACCGCCGCGTCCGCCACCCGGACCGACGCCTCCGGCCATCCGGCGGCCACGGCACGGGCGGCCCCGCTCCCACGCGCCTTCCCGCAGCACCCCGTGCAGATCACCCATGGCCCGCGCACCCGCTCCGCCGTCGCCCTCACCTTCCACGGCCAGGGCGAACCCGCCCTCGCCCGCCGCCTGCTGACCGAGGCCGAGCGGCAGGGGGCCCGGATCACCGTGCTCGCCGTCGGCAGCTGGCTCGACGAGCATCCCGACCTGGCCCGCCGGATCCTGGACGGCGGCCACGACCTCGGCAACCACACCCAGCGCCACCTCGCGATCAACGCCATGTCCGAGGCCGACGCCCGCACCGAGATCACCGGGTGCGCGGACCGCCTCAGGCGGCTCACCGGCTCCATCGGCACCTGGTTCCGCCCCTCCCGCGCCCGGTCCGCCTCCTCACTGGTCACCCGGCTGGCCAGGGAGGCCGGCTATCCGCACGTGCTGTCGTTCGACGTCGACTCGCTCGACTACACCCGGCCCGGCGCCCCCGCCGTGACCCGCACGGTCCTGGACCGGGTCCGCGCCGGATCCGTGGTGAGCCTGCACTTCGGATATCCGGACACGGTCGCCGCCCTGCCCGCCGTACTCCAAGAACTCGGCCGCCGTGGACTGCGCGCGGTCACCACCACGGAGCTGCTGAGCTGATGCATCCCACCCACGCCGCCCGCGCCCTGGCCGCCGGCTGTGCCCTCGCCGCCCTGACGCTGCTGTCCGCGTGCGGCGGCGGAACCCAGCACCACAACGACGAGGCGTACGGCAGCGACGCGCCCGTCCGACCGCCCGCGAACAGGCTGCGGGCCGACGGGCTGCCCGGGATGCCGCCCGTGCTCGACCCGGCCGACGTGTACGCCGCCGACCGCCCGAACCGGCTCTCGCCGGTGGTGAAGGGCTTCCCGTCCCGGGTCTACGTGCCCAACACCAACTCCGACACCGTCACCGTGATCGACCCGAAGACGTACGAGGTCATCGAGACGATCCCGGTGGGCCGCCAGCCCCAGCACGTGGTGCCCTCCTGGGACCTGAAGACGCTCTGGGTCAACAACGACCGGGGCAACAGCCTCACCCCCATCGACCCGAGGACGGGGAAGGCGGGCCGGCCGGTCGCCGTCCACGACCCGTACAACCTGTACTTCACGCCGAACGGCAGATACGCCATCGTGATGGCCTCCCTCGACCGTGAACTGGTCTTCCGCGACGCCCACACCATGAAGAAGGCGAAGACCGTCCACGTCGGCTGCGCCGGCGTCAACCACGCGGACTTCTCCCTCGACGGCCGGTACTTCATCGTCTCCTGCGAGTTCAGCGGCGAACTGCTGAAGGTCGACACCGAGAAGATGAAGGTGATCGGCCAGCAGAAACTGCCGCTGCACGGCGCCATGCCGCAGGACGTCAAGGTCTCGCCCGACGGCAAGAGGTTCTACGTCGCCGACATGATGGCCGGCGGGGTGTGGATCCTGGACGGCGACACCTTCGGTGAACCGGAGCTCCTCACCACCGGCGCCGGCGCCCACGGGCTGTACGTCAGCCGGGACTCACGCGAGATGTACATCTCCAACCGGGGCGAGGGCACCGTCTCCATTTTCGACTTCACCCAGAACCGGCTGACCGCGAAATGGCACCTGCCCGGCGGCGGCAGCCCCGACATGGGCGGGGTCTCCGCCGACGGCAAGGTCCTGTGGCTGTCCGGCCGCTACGACTCCGAGGTCTACGCCATCGACACCCGCACCGGCAGAGAGCTGGCCCGCATCCCGGTCGGCAGCGGCCCGCACGGCCTGGCCGTCTACCCCCAGCCGGGCCGCTACTCGCTCGGCCACACCGGCATCTTCCGCTAGGGGGTGTTTCGAAAGTCCCGCACAGCACCCACGGCGCCCGGCACGCACTCTCGCCGCACCGGCCGAAAACCCAAGTACGTCCAGTACGAGGGCTTTCGTCCGGCACGCCGAGAGCACGCACCGGACACCGCGGGCACCGCACAGGACTTTCGAAACACCCCCTGGCACCCGTCCGGCGGGTCACCCCTTGAGTCTCCACCCGCTGGAGGGTCCAGACTCGCCGGTGTGAGCGCAGACGGCACCCCCCTCCTCACCATCGGCGAGCTGGCGCGGGCCACCGGACTGACCGTGCGGACCATCCGCTACTGGTCCGACGAGGGCGCCCTGCCCCCGGTGGCCCGCTCCGCGGGCGGATACCGGCTGTACGACGCCGGGTCCGTCGCCCGGCTGGAACTGATCCGCACCCTGCGCGAGCTGGGTCTCGGCCTGGCCCCGGTGCGTCAGGTGCTGGCCGGTGAGACGACGGTCGCGGAGGTGGCGGCCACCCATGTGGCGGCGCTCGACGCGCAGATCCGGTCGCTGCGGGTGACCCGGGCGGTGCTGTCCACGGTGGCGCGGCGTGGTGCGAGTGCGGAGGAGACGACCCTGATGAACAGACTGGCGCGGCTGTCGGCGGCCGAGCGGCAGCGGATCGTGGACGAGTTCGTGGACGAGATCTTCCACGACCTGGACACGGCCGACCCATGGATCCGGGAGCGGACGCGGAGCATCGGCGTGAGCCTGCCGGACGATCCCCGCCCGGAGCAGGTCGACGCCTGGGTGGAGCTGGCGGAACTGCTGCAGAACCCGGACTTCCGGGCCGCGATGCGCAGGATGATCGAGTACAACGCCGCCGACCGCGGCCCCGACGACCCGGCCGGCTCCTCGGCGCGGTTCTTCCAGCGGCTCTTCGAACTGGTCGGCGACGCGCGTGCGCGGGGCGTGGCGCCCGGCCACCCGGAGGCGGACTCCGTGCTGGCCGAGCTGCTGGGCGCGGACACCGGCCGGGCGGCCGTCCTGCGGCGCATCGATCCGGGCAACGAGGTCGCCCGCTACCGGGAGTTGGCGGCCGCCATCAAGGGTGAGACGGAGCCCCCGAGCCACCAGGAGGAGTTCGCCTGGGTGGTCGCCGCACTGAAGGCCTGGCCGGGCCGTTAATCTGACCTGCGTCAGGACGACAGCAAGACAGAAGAAACGCGACGCAAAAGGGGCGGATCGGTGGCGGACATCGAGGAAGCACGCAAGCAGTTCCAGCGGATCGATGCGGACGGTGACGGTTTCATCACCGCCGCCGAGTTCAAGTCGGCCCTCGCCCAGGGCGGCGACTGGAACGTCACCGACACGGTGGCCGAGGCCGTCATCAGGACCCGCGACCTCAACGGCGACAAGGTGCTCTCGTTCGACGAGTTCTGGGCGTACCTGAACAAGTGACGCCGCGAGAAGGGGGGCGCCCGGACGGGCGCCCCCCTTCCTCATGCCCGGGTCGCGATCGGGTCTCACGACCGTCACCCGGTTGCCGCACCGGCGGAATAGCCCACCCGACCCCGGGGTTACCCGGCACGACAAGCGCATGCGCTGCATCAACCCGGAAGGGTCTGTCATGAAGATCGGCATCATCGGCGCGGGCAACATCGGCGGCAACCTCACCCGGCGGCTCACCGCCCTCGGCCATGACGTCTCCGTCGCCAACTCCCGCGGCCCGCACACGCTCACCGAACTGGCCGAGGAGACCGGCGCGACCCCCGTACCGGCCGAGGAGGCGGCGCGTGGCGCGGAGGTCGTGGTCGTCACCGTCCCCCTGAAGGCGGTCCCGGATCTGCCGAAGGGCCTGCTGGACGGGGCGGCCGAGGGCGTCGCCGTGATCGACACCGGCAACTACTACCCGCAGCAGCGGGACGGCCGTATCGCGGAGATCGAGGACGACGGCCTCACCGAGAGCCGCTGGACCGAACGCCACCTCGGCCACCCCGTCGTCAAGGCGTTCAACGGCACCTACGCCCAGGACATCCTCGACCGCCCGCTCCCGGCCGGCGACCCCCACCGCATGGCCCTGCCGGTGGCCGGCGACGACGAGGCGGCCAAGGCGAAGGTGCGGGCGCTGATCGACGAACTGGGGTTCGACACGGTCGACGCGGGCGGCCTCGACGACTCCTGGCGCCAGCAGCCCGGCACCCCGGTCTACGGGCTCAGGGCCGGCGAGGACGCCGTGCGGAAGGCCCTCGCGGAGGCGCCCGAGGAGCGCCCGGCGGACTTCCGGGGATAGGACCCCTCCGGGGTCGCCGTCAGGTCTTCCTCGTCCATTTCCGCAGCGCGTCCTCGTCCGGGAAGTGCGCCACGTTCTTGTCGTGCGGTTCGTCGGTGTACTGGTGGAACAGCCACTTCGCCTTGATGCGCGGATGCCCGGCGGAAACGTAGTCCGCGATCCAGAGGCCGTCGCCGGCCTGCGAGGTCGTGTCGATGTCGAGCCAGAAGTGCCGGTTCGCGTACAGCACGACCCGGTTGTGCGGGCGCAGTTGCGCCAGCTTCCGTATGAACCGGTCCTTCTCGGCGTTGCTCGCGTGCGTCCCCTCGCTGGTCGTCTCCCAGTCGACGGCGAGGATGTCGCCCGCCTTCTCGGGGGCGTGCCTGACGAAGTACTCGGCCTGCGCGGTGAGGTCGCCGGGCCACAGGAAGTGGTAGAAGCCGACGACCAGACCGGCGTCCCGGGCGGTCTTCGTCTGGGCGGAGAGTCTGGGATTGACGTACGAACGGCCCTCCGTCGCCTTGATGAAGGCGAAGGAGAGGCCGTCCGTGTCGTACGACGAGGACTGGAACGCGCTCACGTCGATTCCGTGCAACATGGGGGACTCCCTGAGTGTCAGTGGGGGTGACAGGAGTTGACTGCTTTATGCCCCACACTGGCACGCGCGATCCGTGGCCGAAGTGGAATCGCGGAATCCGTCCCGGGGTCGTCAGCCGCGGGCGGTCACCGATCCCAGCACCGAGGCCGACTTCGCCGACCAGTCCGAGGTGATGATGGCGGCGTGGTCCGCGGCCAGCAGCGACAGCCGGGCCGCGACCTCGGCGTCCGTCGGGGCGGTCGAGGAGATGGCCGGGGACACGCCGTAGGCGTCCGTCATGATCAGGATGTAGTGGTTCGCGGAGTAGAAGGACGTCGCCCAGCCGTTGTTCACATACGTCGCCGCGTCGCCGTCGAAGAACACGAACCAGGGCCGGATGGAGGCGTCGTAGCGGCTGGTGCGCGGGTCGCCGCCGGCCGCGCCCAGTACCGCCGGGAAGGCCTGGGCCGCCGAGATGTTCCCCGCCGCGTAGAGGTCGCGCAGGTGGTCGCCGTACTCTTGGTCCGTCCAGTAGTGGTCGAACGGGTTGGCCTTCTCCACCGTGCCGGGGATCAGCTCGAAGAGGAACTTGCCCCTGAGGGCGTCCCGGGCCGGCCAGGCGTTCGCCCTGGCCGCCGCGTCCAGCGTGGAGTAGGTCGAGCCCAGCAGGTCGGACGGCTTGTAGACGCTGCTGCCCAGCTTCGACGCGACCAGGGAGTCGAACTCGTCGGGGCCGAGCCCGGCGTCGTTGTTGAAGCCGGCCTTCATCTCGACCTTGAAGACGATCGGCGCGTGGTCGGGGTGGAGCTGGTTCCAGGCCGCGATGTTGTCGAGGCAGCTGCCGAGGTCCTGGTTGCGGTCCTTGCTGTACAGGTCGCCGGGGGTGCTGGCGTGCTCGCAGTTGTTGTCGTCGCCCAGCGGGTTGCTGTGGCTCACCCGCCAGCGGTGGTTCACGCTGTCGGCGTAGACGTCGAGTTCGAGCAGCGAGGCGCCCGAGTCCAGCGCCTGGGCGAAATAGGTGTACTTGGACTTGTCGTACGCGTTGTGCGTACCGATCGCGGTGGTGTCGGAGAACTTCCCCGGCGCCGCATGGGCGTTGCCGGGCCCCACCAGTACCATCGCGGCGGCACCGAGCAGCGCCGCCAGCCGTCTGACCGTACGCACGTGAAATCCCCTTTGCTTTCGCCGAGTTGGTGGCAGCGTAGGGGTAAGCGGTTACTATGCGGTAGCCCTTGGTGGAACGGGAGACTCCGGGTCGGCAGGGCGAACCAGGTGTAACGCCCGTAGGATCCGGGGGAGCCTTCCGACCGGAAGTGCCGGCCGTGGACTCACCGAGCGTCGTTGTTGAGGGAAGTGTGGGAAACAACCGTCAACCGGCAGGGCCGGACCGTCTGACGATCACCAGCACGTCGGTCGACGGCACCGACGTCATCGCCGTGCGTGGGGAGATCGACCACGACACCGGCGACCCGCTCCGCCGGGCGCTGACGCTGCCCGACGGCGAGTCCGCCCCGCGGCTGGTGGTGGACCTCAGCGGGGTGACGTTCATGGACTCCAGCGGCATCAACCTGTTGATCGCCGCCCACCAGGCCGCCCAGGAGGCCGGGGGGTGGCTGCGTCTGGCCGCCCCGACCGAGTCCGTGCTGCGCACGATGCGGCTCGTCGGCCTGGATGCGGTCATCGACTGCCACCCCACCCTCCGCGACGCCCTCCACGACTGACGGCCGACGAGACCGTGCACGGCCGACCAGGCTGACCACGCCGACCATGCCAACTGCACCGACCCGGACAAACCGGACCCGGAGCAGGCGTGAGCGGGTGTCCGGGGGTACCCGGCGGTCATGAAGCTGCATGTTCCGGGTCGAAAAGACCAAGGCGGTGCCGAGCCCCCCTCCCCCCAGAAGGCGGGGCCCGGCCCCGAGGTCCAGCGGCGCGAACCGGACGCGCCGAAGAAACTGCCGAAGCGGGCGTGGGGGGCGATCCTCAAGGGGAGCCTGCGGGAATTCAAGGACGACGAGCTGACCGACCGCGCCGCGGCGCTGACGTACTACGGCGTCCTGTCGCTCTTCCCCGCGCTGCTGGTGCTGGTTTCACTGCTCGGGCTCACCGGGAAGTCGGCCACGGACACGGTGCTGGCCAACCTCAGGAAGCTGACCCCCGGCTCGGCCCGTGACATCATCACCCGGGCCGTCGAGCAACTCCAGAACAACGCCGGCACCGGCTCGATCGTGGCCGTCGTCGGCATCGTGGTGGCGGTGTGGTCGGCGTCCGGGTACGTCGCGGCGTTCATCCGTGCGGCCAACCACGTCTACGACATCCCCGAGGGGCGCCCGGCGTGGAAGATCCTCCCGGTGCGCGTCGGGCTGACGGTGGTGCTGATGGTGCTCGCGGTGGCCAGTGCGCTGATCGTGGTCTTCACGGGCGCGCTGGCCCGCCAGGCCGGCCAGGCCCTCGGGATCGGCGACACCGCGCTGACGGTGTGGTCGATCGCCAAGTGGCCCGTCCTGGTGCTCCTGGTCACGATCATGATCGCGATCCTGTACTGGGCGAGCCCGAACGCCAAGGTGAAGGGCTTCCGGTGGATCACGCCGGGCAGCTTCCTCGCCCTGCTGATCTGGATGATCGCCTCCGCCGGGTTCGCCTTCTACGTCGCGAACTTCGGCTCGTACAACAAGACGTACGGCACCATGGCCGGCGTCATCGTCTTCCTGGTCTGGCTGTGGATCAGCAACCTCGCCATCCTGCTCGGACTGGAGTTCGATGCCGAGACGGCGCGGCAGCGGGCGATCACCGGCGGCCTGCCCCCGGACAAGGAGCCGTACACCGAGCCGCGCGACACCAGCACGTGGGACGAGGAGGACCTGCGGCGGCTGGACGAGCCGTGACCCGCCGCCACGACGGGCTGATTGTCGCCGGGCACTCCGGGATACCAGCAGCTCATGAGCTTGCTGACAGGTCTGAGTGAGATCGATGGACTCCTGACGCGGCAGGCGGCGTGCCGCATCCCGCCAGGGCTCGGCAAGGTGCTGTCAGCCGTGGAGGAGGTCGCCGAGAGCTCGAAGCTCTGGTACGGCGCCGCCACCGCGATGACATGGCTCGGCGGCCGGCGGGGCCGCCGGGCCGCGGCGACCGGCCTGGCGGCCCTCGCCGTCGCCCAGCTGGTGGCGAACGGCCTGTGCAAGCAGCTGGCCGACCGCCCCCGGCCGCCCGCGGACTGGTTCCCGCACGACGAGGTCGAGGACCGCCCCGATTCCTCCTCCTTCCCCTCCGGACACACCGCGGCCGCCGTCGCCTTCACCGCCGCCGTGGCCCCCTCCTGGCCGGCCGTCGGCGCCCTGTGCGCGGTACCGGCCGCCATGGTCGCCGTCGAACGAGTGCAGTCGGGCGCCCACTATCCCACCGACGTCGCCGCAGGCGCCGTGATCGGATTGACCGGCGCGTGGGCCGTCCGGCGCGCCCCGCGACTGCTGCTGCGGTTCGGCACCCGCTGACCTCCGGCGCGTGCCCGCCCGGGCTGCTCCCGCGGGTCGACCCGACCCGGGAGGCGGGCCCCGGCGGAACCTTGGCGTGCGACCGGACCCGTGCGGCGGGCGGTGGCCTGGAGTCTGGGCCTTCGGCCCTCACGCAGTCGCCGATGCCGATGCCGACGCGCTCCCTGGAGGAGTCGGTGGTCTCAAGTGCGGTCTCAGCACCGTTCAGCGGTCGGCGGTGCCTGGCGGCACGACCCACTCGGCAGGTTGGCCGGTGAGGGAGGCGATCATGTCGAAGTCGCCGTCGTAGTGCAGTACGGTCAGCCGGTTCAGCTCCGCTGTGGCGGCGATGAGGAGGCCGGGGAGTGACAGTGCCCGGTGGAAGCCTGCGTTGAGAGCGTGGCGCTGGACGTCCAGGGCGCGAGTGAAAGTGCGGTCGTCACTGCGCAGGTAGTCGAAGGCGTGGAGCCAGGTGCTGATTCGCGTTGCCTCTGCGGTGTCGCGGGCCGAGTGGATCATCTCGTACTCGGTGGCTTCGCAGACAGCGAGTAGGTGGCGTTCGTGGAGGGGCTTGAGTACCTCCCTGACGCCGGGTTTCGGCCAGCGCGCCAGAGCGGACTTGTCGATCAGGTAGCGGTCCTGCATCAGGCGGCTCGGTCGCCTTCGCGCTTGAGGGTTCCGTCGGCGTTGCGGGGGCCGGTGCTCTCGATGATCTCGCTGAAGTCGAAGTCGCCGGCGTCCATGGCGTCGAAGCCCTCCTGTCGCAGGTGCCGTTTGACGGCGTCCTCCATGGCGAGGCGTACGGCCTGGGCCTTTGTCTTGGTGCCGAAGATGCGCATGGCCTCGGCAACCATGGTCTCGTCGAGGTCGATCACTGTCCTTGCCATGGTGGCCTCCTCGGAGGATCGGTACAGCAAATGATATCAGTATGCCATTGCAGGCGATATCGTTTCCGCTGTCCGGTAGGCCCGCTGGTTGGTTGCGAACGCGGTCGGCCGGATGTCCGAGGTCCGCTGAGATGTCGTCGGCTGCGGCCCCCTCGTGCGGGTGGACCGGTGGCCTTCTGGGATTGCCGCACATGACGGCGCGCGGCCCGTGTACACACGGCCGGCAGATCTACGGGGGGAGAGCAGGGCCTGACGTGCCCGCGCCGTCGTGAACGTAGGGGAGAGGCCGACGAGTGCTGCCCCCGGGATGAGTCCGCAGCCGGGAAGGCCCTGACAGCACTGAAAGACACGAACGCGCTTGTCAGGCCCGTTTCCTCAGCACTCGATGATGTTCACCGCCAGCCCGCCCCGCGCGGTCTCCTTGTACTTCACGGACATGTCCGCCCCGGTGTCCTTCATCGTCTTGATGACCTTGTCCAGGGACACCTTGTGCGAGCCGTCGCCGCGCATCGCCATGCGGGCGGCCGTGACCGCCTTGACCGCGGCCATGCCGTTGCGCTCGATGCACGGGATCTGGACCAGGCCGCCCACCGGATCGCAGGTCAGGCCGAGGTTGTGCTCCATGCCGATCTCGGCGGCGTTCTCCACCTGCTCCGGGCTGCCGCCGAGGACCTCCGCCAGCGCGCCCGCCGCCATGGAGCAGGCGGAGCCGACCTCGCCCTGGCAGCCGACCTCGGCGCCGGAGATGGAGGCGTTCTCCTTGAAGAGCATGCCGATGGCGCCGGCGGCGAGCAGGAAGCGGACCACGCCCTCCTCGTCGGCGCCGGGGACGAAGTCCATGTAGTAGTGCAGGACGGCCGGGATGATGCCGGCCGCGCCGTTCGTCGGGGCGGTGACCACGCGGCCCCCGGCCGCGTTCTCCTCGTTCACGGCCATCGCGTAGAGCGTGATCCACTCCATCGCGCGGGCCAGCGGCTCGCCCTCGGCGCGCAGCTGGCGGGCGGAGACGGCGGCCCGGCGCCTTACCCTCAGGCCGCCCGGCAGTATGCCTTCGCGGGACATACCGCGCGCCACGCACGACCGCATCACCCGCCAGATCTCCAGCAGGCCCTCGCGGATCTCCTCGTCGGTGCGCCAGGCTCGTTCGTTCTCCAGCATCAGCGCGGAGATCGACAGGCCGGTCTCCCTGGTCAGGCGGAGCAGCTCGTCGCCGGTGCGGAAGGGGTACTTCAGGACCGTGTCGTCGAGCTTGATGCGGTCCGCCCCGACCGCTTCCTCGTCGACGACGAAACCGCCGCCGACCGAGTAGTACGTCTTCGTCAGGACTTCCGCGCCCTGCGTGTCGTAGGCCCACAGCGTCATGCCGTTGGCGTGGTAGGGGAGGGCCTTGCGGCGGTGCAGGACCAGGTCGTCGTCGAAGGTGAACGCGATCTCGTGCTCGCCGAGGAGGTTCAGCCGGCCCGACCGCTTGATCTCCTCGACCCGCTCGTCGGCCGTCTCCACGTCCACCGTGCGCGGCGAGGCGCCCTCCAGGCCCAGCAGCACCGCCTTCGGGGTGCCGTGCCCGTGGCCGGTGGCGCCGAGCGAGCCGTACAGCTCGGCCCGGACCGACGCGACGGACGCGAGCAGGTCCTCGTTGCGCAGACGGCGGGCGAACATGCGCGCCGCGCGCATCGGGCCGACCGTGTGGGAGCTGGACGGGCCGATGCCGATCGAGAACAGGTCGAAGACCGATATGGCCACGGTGACTCCTCAGTGCGGGGGGTGGTGGGGCACCCGGTGTACAGGTACCGGGTGCCCCACCGGGGACTTGCTTTCTCAGGCCTTGTTCAGACCGGGGTACAGCGGGTGCCTGCCGGCCAGGGCCTTGACCCGGGCCTTCAGCGCCTCCGCGTCGTAGGACGGCTTCAGCGTCTCGGCGATCACGTCGGCGACCTCGGCGAAGTCCTCCGCCCCGAAGCCGCGGGTGGCCAGGGCCGGGGTGCCGATCCGCAGCCCCGACGTCACCATGGGCGGGCGCGGGTCGTTCGGGACGGCGTTCCGGTTGACCGTGATGCCCACCTCGTGGAGCCGGTCCTCGGCCTGCTGCCCGTCCAGCTCGGAGTTACGCAGGTCCACCAGGATCAGGTGCACGTCCGTACCGCCGGAGAGCACGTTCACACCGGCCTCACGGGCGTCGGCGGCGGTCAGCCGCTCGGCGAGGATCCGCGCGCCCTCCACCGTACGACGCTGCCGCTCCTTGAAGTCCTCGGACGCGGCGACCTTGAAGGAGACCGCCTTCGCCGCGATCACGTGCTCCAGGGGACCGCCCTGGAAGCCCGGGAAGACGGAGGAGTTCAGCTTCTTCGCGAACTCCTTCTTCGCCAGGATGATGCCGCCGCGGGGGCCGCCGAGGGTCTTGTGGGTGGTGGAGGTGACCACGTCCGCGTACGGCACCGGGTTGGGGTGCAGCCCGGCGGCGACCAGGCCCGCGAAGTGCGCCATGTCGACCCACAGGTACGCCTCGACCTCGTCGGCGATCCGGCGGAACCCGGCGAAGTCCAGCTGCCGCGGGTACGCCGACCAGCCCGCGATGATCACCTTCGGCCGGTGCTCCTTGGCCAGCCGCTCCAGCTCGGCCATGTCGACCAGGCCGGTCACGGGGTCCACGTGGTAGGCGACCACGTCGAACTGCTTGCCGGAGAAGTTCAGCCGCATGCCGTGGGTGAGGTGGCCGCCGTGCGCCAGGTCCAGGCCGAGGATGGTGTCACCGGGCTGGGCGAGCGCGAACAGGGCGGCCTGGTTGGCGGAGGCGCCCGAGTGCGGCTGCACGTTGGCGTACTCGGCGCCGAACAGCTCCTTGACCCGGTCGATGGCGATCTGCTCGGCGACGTCGACGTGCTCACAGCCGCCGTAGTAGCGGCGGCCCGGATAGCCCTCGGCGTACTTGTTCGTCAGGACCGAGCCCTGCGCCTCCATCACCGCGAGCGGAGCGAAGTTCTCCGAGGCGATCATCTCGAGGGTGGACTGCTGGCGCTCGAGCTCGGCGTCGACCGCGGCGGCGATCTCCGGGTCCAGCTCGTGCAGGGACGTGTTCAGGACAGTCATACGGCTACGACTCCTCAGCCGGCGGTGTGGGCGACGTACTCGTCGGCGGAGAGCAGGTCGGCCGGCTCGTCCGTGACGCGTACCTTGAACAGCCAGCCGCCCTCGAAGGGGGCGGAGTTCACCAGCGACGGGTCGTCGACCACGTCCTCGTTGATCGCGGTGACCTCACCGGTGACCGGCGAGTACAGGTCGGACACCGACTTGGTGGACTCCAGCTCGCCGCAGGTCTCGCCCGCGGTCACCGTGGAGCCGACCTCGGGGAGCTGGGCGTAGACGACGTCGCCGAGCGCGTTGGCCGCGAACTCGGTGATGCCGACCGTCGAGACGCCGTCCTCGGCGGCCGACAGCCACTCGTGCTCCTTGCTGTAACGCAGCTGCTGGGGGTTGCTCATGGCCTGGATTCTCCTGTACGCGGGGGAGTGCTGGTGCATGCGGGACTGCTGGAAGCTTCTGTGAGCAGCGGAAGTGTGCGCAGGGTCACGTTCGGACGCCGGCGCATCCGCCCAGTGTCTACTTCTGCCGCTTGTAGAACGGCAGTGCCACGACTTCGTACGGCTCGTGGCTGCCCCGGATGTCCACGCCGACGCCCGGTGTGCCCGGCGCCGAGTGCGCCGCGTCGACGTAGGCCATGGCGATGGGCTTGCCCAGGGTCGGGGAGGGCGCACCGGAGGTGACCTCGCCGATCACCTCGCCGCCGGCGACCACCGGGTACCCGGCGCGCGGGACCCGGCGGCCCTCGGCGACCAGGCCGACCAGGACGCGCGGCGGGTTCTGCTCGGCCCGGGAGGCGGCCTCGGCCAGCGCCTCGCGGCCCACGAAGTCGCCCTCCTTCTCGAACTTCACCACCCGGCCGAGCCCGGCGTCGAAGGGGGTGAGCGAGGTGCTCAGCTCGTGCCCGTACAACGGCATCCCCGCCTCCAGCCGCAGCGTGTCCCGGCAGGACAGGCCGCAGGGCACCAGTCCGGCGCCCTCGCCCGCCTTGCTCAGCGCCTGCCACAGCTCGACCGCGTGCTCCGGCCGTACGAAGAGCTCGAAGCCGTCCTCGCCGGTGTAGCCGGTGCGCGCGATGAGCGCCGGGACGCCGGCGACGGTGCCGGGCAGGCCGGCGTAGTACTTCAGGCCGTCGAGGTCGGCGTCGGTGAGGGAGCCCAGGATGCCGGGGGACTCGGGGCCCTGGACGGCGATCAGCGCGTAGGCCTCCCGGTCGTCACGGACCTCGGCGTCGAAGCCGGCGGACCGCTCGGTCAGGGCGTCGAGCACCACCTGGGCGTTGGAGGCGTTGGCCACCACCATGTAGTGAGAAGACCCGGCCTCGGTGTCGGCCAGGCGGTAGACGATCAGGTCGTCCAGGATGCCGCCGTCGGCCCGGCAGATCATGGTGTAGCGGGCGCGGCCGACACCGACCGAGGCGATGTTCCCGACGAGGGCGTGATTCAGCAGGGCGGCGGCCTGCGGGCCGGTCACGGTGATCTCGCCCATGTGGGAGAGGTCGAAGAGCCCGGCCCTGGTCCGCACGGCGAGGTGCTCGTCGCGCTCGGAGCCGTAGCGCAGCGGCATGTCCCAGCCGGCGAAGTCGGTCATCGTCGCGCCGAGCGAGCGATGCAGCGCATCGAGCGCGGTACGGCGGGGTTCGGTACTGCTCATCGGTCGTCTCCCAGGGTATGGGGGCACCTCCCGCGCGAGCTCGTTCGAGCGTGGGGAAGGCGAGGTCGTTCCTCCCCATCTGTCATCGGAACCTGAGAGGTTCGCCATGATCGCCCCGAGGGGAGGCACGGCTTGCACCTTGGGTGGAGCCACTGTCGCAGCGGCCCGCTTTTCAGATGTGCCTCACCCGCGCGGTGACGGGGCCTGAGAGATTCAAGGGAGGGACTTGCTCCTTCGGCGCCCCGGCGAAGCTGCTGCCCGGGGACTCTCCCGCGCGGATTCAAACGGCCGGTATGCAGTTGGCGGGCACACTATAGCGCGTCACTTGTGACCGGGCTGTGGCACTACGGGCACCCAATCGGGAGACACCGTGCATTACCTTCTCTTTACATTCGGTGGGGAGAACCTTTCCTGACCACAGGGAGGACGATCACGGTGAACAGGACCTCGGCCTACGCGACGACCACGGGCGTCGCGGTGCCCCGGCAGCCCGCCGCCCCGGCCCGCGAGCGGCGCGGCCTGCGCCCGGCACCCGTCGTCCGCGACCTGCGCGACCGCGCCGGACACAGCCCGCACGGCCTGCTCTTCGGCCCCCGCGACCTGGTGGTGGTCACCGGCCTGCCCGGCAGCGGCAAGTCGACCCTGATGCACCGTGCCGTCGACGGCATCCGCATCGACTCCCAGGACGCCCGCGACCACTGGGCACACCGCATGCCCCGCTTCCTCCCCTACGCGGTGTACCGCCCCCTGGTCCGCCTCGCCCACTACGCGCGACTGCGCCGGGCCCTGCGGACCGGCGAGGGGGTCGTCGTACACGACTGCGGCACGCAGTCCTGGGTGCGCGGCTGGCTGTCCCGGGAGGCCAGGCGCCGGGGCGGCGCGCTGCACCTGCTGCTGCTCGACGTCGCGCCCGCCACGGCCCGGGAGGGCCAGCGCGAGCGCGGCCGGGGCGTCTCCCGGTACGCCTTCCTGCGGCACCGCAGGGCGGCCGCCCGGCTGCTGCGCGCGGTGGAGCGGGGCGAACTGCCCGAGGGCTGCGGCTCGGCGGTGCTGCTCGACCGGGACGCGGCCGACGTACTGCGCGGGATCGGCTTCGCGGACCGGTGAGACCCGCGAGCCGGGCGCAGGTACCCGCTAGCCTTTCAGCCACAACAGTTGGTCCCAGCAGGCGGTAGGCAGATGGACTTCCCGGCGGACTTTCCCGCGGACTTCCCGGCACAGACGCACCCACATTCGCACGGCGGATGGCCCGGCAACGAGCTGGAGGAGGTGCTGTCGGCCTCGTTCGGCATCCCCTCGGCGGGCGGCCGGATCATCGAGGTCCTGGGCCGCAGCTTCCTGTGGGTCCCGCTGCCCAACGGCCGCGGTGCGCCCGGCGGCCCGCTCGACCTGCCCACGGTGGAGATCGACGGCCAGGCGTACGTACCGGTGTTCAGCTCCGAGGAACAGTTCCGCCAGGTCGTCGGCGCCCACATGGCGTACACCGTCGCCCCCGCCGTGGAGTTCGCCCGCGGTCTGCCCCCGCAGGCCGGCATCGTCGTCAACCCGGACGGCATGCTGGGCGTCCCGCTTCCGCCGTCCGCGGTGGCCGAGCTGTGCCGCGCCGGACGCACCCCGCTGGACGGCCCCGCGAGCGGCGGCCGTGTCCGCCTCTACGAGCCCGACTGGCAGGAGGACCCGATCGACTTCCTCACCGCCGCCTCCGCCGAGTTCGCGGCGATCGGGGTCGTCCTCACCGCCCGCCGCTGCCTCGCCGTCATCGAGACGGCCGACCCGGTCATGTTCATAGGCGTCGAGCTCTCCCAGTGGGAGGGCGACCTCAGGGCACTGCCGCTCGAGGCGCTGGGCAGGGCGCTGGGGAGGGCTCCGGTGCAGTGGCCCGTCAACCTGGTCCTGCTGGACGTGACCGACGACCCGGTGGGCGACTGGCTGAAGACGAGCGTGCGGCCCTTCTACCAGTACGGTCACTGAGCCGCCCGGGCGCGGGGGACCACGGCCCGTTCACACCGCCGACGGACAGGCAGTCCGAAGTTCGTGGGCGCTTAAGCTGATGCCAAACGCGGGGCAACTTCTCGAAGGGGCGGTAAGACAGGTGAGCGCGAGCCGCAGCGGCAGCGTCGAGCACATGCTGCGCCAGGTGACGCCCGGGCGTTACGACGCCTACGAGGCGCTGCTCAGGGCGCTCGCGACCCCGGCTTCCGGCCAGGTGTGGATGCTCCTGTGGCACGGCCAGGCCGGCTCCCCCGACGCCCAGTACGGGAACATGGAGGTGGACGGCTGCGGCTACGCCCCCTGCGTCACCTCCGCCCAGGAACTGTCGGCCAGCGGCTGGAACCGGTCGTACGAAGTGGTCGACGCGGTCGACGTGGCCCGCACCCTCTACCCGGACCACTACGGCCTCTGGCTCAACCCGCACGCCCCGGGCGGCGGTGTCGGCGTCCCCTGGCTCGACCTGCGCCGCATCGCCACCGGCCTGGACCGCCAGCCCGCCGGTCCGCTGCGCCTGTCGGAACCGGGGATCGAGGTCCCGCAGTTCTACGCCCTGCTCGCGCAGAACGCGCACCGCACCCCGGCGGTCCGTTCGCTGCGCCGTGCCTGGGTGCAGCCCGCGCTCGGGGCGCCGTACCTCGCCATCGGCCTCGAGGTGTACGACACCTCGCCCCCGTCCGTGGACTCGGTGCGCGCGATGATGCAGCAGTCCATCGGGGCGGTCCCGGACGGACTGCCGGTGTCGACCGTCGCGATGTCCGACGAGTACGACCCCGTCGCCCTGTGGATGCGGGCCAAGGCCCGCCCGTTCTACGACCGTGAGGCGCACGCTCCCGTCCAGCCCCCGGCCCCGGCCGCCGGGTACGGTTACCCGTCGGCGCCCGGCGGCTACTGAACATCACCGAGCGCATCGGACCTCCGCGTTCCGTCTGCCGGCGGCACGCGGTCGGCACTTTTCTTCGCGCGTAGATCGCCGCCGATGGTCATGAAATGCCCGGAATAAGGCCTCATGTCCCAACTATCCCGCGTCCGAGGGCCGTTACCCGCTGTTCGGATAACGGAATCCTTCGAACAGCATCACGGTTACGCATACTTTCCCCGTCAGCTCTGGCGGGTGATCGCGACGACGCTGAAGACTCGCGACTCAGGCACGAGGTGGATGACTTCGTGAGCGAGTGTGCAAGTCGACAAAGCCGCAATCCGCGGCAGGCACAGGCCGGTCACCACCGGCGAGAGGGGTCGGGTCACTGTGACCGCACCGATCGAGACCACCGGGGCGGCAGCCGAGGCACAGCCGGAAGCTGTGCTCGAGGGTGCCGGTAAGGGGCAGATCGAGGGCCGTTCCCTGGGGCAGATCGCCTGGTCCCGGTTCAAGAGGGACAAGGTCGCCGTGGCCGGCGGCGTCATCGTGATCCTTCTGATCCTGGTCGCGATCCTCTCCCGCCCCATCCAGGCCATGTTCGGTCTCGACCCCAACGCCTTCCACCAGGACCTGATCGTGCCCGACACCTCGCTGCCCAAGGGCAGTTGGGGCGGCATGAGCCTGGACCACCCGCTGGGGGTGGACCCCAAGTTCGGCCGGGACATCGCCACCCGTGTGCTGGAAGGCTCCTGGGTGTCGCTGGTGGTCGCCTTCGGCGCCACGATCCTGTCGAACGTGATCGGCGCCGTCATGGGTGTCGTCGCGGGCTACTACGGCGGGCGGGTCGACTCGGTCATCAGCCGGCTGATGGACACGTTCCTCGCCTTCCCCCTCCTGCTTTTCGCGATCGCCATCTCCGCCACCCTCCAGGGCGGCGCGTTCGGCCTCAACGGGCTGCCGCTGCACCTGAGCGTGCTCATCTTCGTCATCGGCTTCTTCAACTGGCCCTACCTGGGCCGGATCGTGCGAGGCCAGACCCTCGCCCTGCGCGAGCGCGAGTTCGTGGACGCCGCCCGCGGCATGGGCGCCAAGGGCCCGTACATCCTCTTCCGCGAGCTGATGCCCAATCTGGTCGGCCCGATCATCGTCTACTCGACGCTGCTCATCCCCACCAACATCCTCTTCGAGGCGTCGCTGAGCTTCCTCGGCGTCGGCATCCAGCCCCCGCAGGCGTCCTGGGGCGGCATGCTCCGCGAAGCGGTCACCTACTACCAGGTCGATCCCCAATACATGATCGTGCCCGGTCTCGCCATCTTCGTGACCGTCCTGGCGTTCAACCTGCTCGGTGACGGTCTCCGCGATGCTCTCGACCCGCGCAGCCGCTGACGCATGCCGCCGAGAGCCCGAAAAGTTTCCAACAATGGAGGGGAAAGCGCCCATCATGCGAAGGTCAGCGCTGGCCGCGATCGCGGCCATCGGCTCCGCCAGTCTGCTCGTGGCAGGCTGCAGCAAGGCCGATGACAACAAGGACGGCAACGGAACCAAGTCCGCTGGGGCCAACGCCGCGACCAAGGGCGTCGTCAACGCCTCGGACAAGAAGGGTGGCACGCTCACCTACGAGCTGTCCGACGTCCCGGACTCGTTCGACCCGGGCAACACGTACTACGCGTACATGTACAACCTCAGCCGGCTGTGGGCCCGCCCGCTGATGACGTTCAAGCCCGGCGCCGGCGCGGAGGGCAACACCCTCGTCCCGGACCTCGCCGCGAGCAAGGGCGTCTCCAGCGAGGGCGGCAAGACCTGGACGTACAAGCTGCGTTCGGGCCTGAAGTACGAGGACGGCACGGCGATCACCTCGAAGGACGTCAAGTACGCCGTCGAGCGCTCCAACTTCGCGCGTGACGTGCTGTCGCTCGGCCCGAACTACTTCCAGCAGTTCATGAAGGACGGCGACAAGTACAAGGGTCCGTACAAGGACAAGAGCGCCAAGGGCCTCTCCTCCATCGAGACCCCGGACGCCACCACGATCGTCTTCCACCTGAAGCAGCCCTTCCAGGAGTTCGACTACCTGGTCGCTGCCCCGCAGACGGCTCCGGTGCCCCAGTCCAAGGACACGGGCGTCGACTACGTCAAGCACATCGTGTCCTCGGGCTCGTACAAGTTCCAGAGCTACGAGGACGGCAAGCAGGCCGTCCTCGTCCGCAACACGAACTGGGACCCGAAGACCGACCCGCTGCGCAAGCAGCTGCCGGACAAGATCGTCGTCAAGCTGAAGGTCAACGCGGAGACCATCGACCAGGACGTCCTGGCCGGTGACGCGATCGACCTGGCCGGTACGGGTGTCCAGGCCTCCACGCAGGCCAAGGTGCTCACCGACGCCTCGAAGAAGGCCAACACGGACAACACCTACGGTGGCCGCCTGGTCTACATGGCGATCAACACCAAGGTGAAGCCGTTCGACAAGCCCGAGTGCCGTAAGGCCGTGGAGTACGCGATCGACAAGGTCTCGGTGCAGACCGCCGAGGGCGGCCCGATCCGCGGTGACATCGCCTCCACCGTCCTGCCGCCGGACATCCCCGGCTACTCGAAGTCCGACGTCTACGCGACCTCCGGCAACAAGGGCGACGCGGCCAAGGCGAAGGACCAGCTCAAGGCCTGCGGCAAGTCGTCGATCTCGACCAACATCTCGGCCCGTTCCGACCGCCAGCAGGAGATCGACGCCGCCACGGCGATCATCGACTCGCTGAAGAAGGTCGGCATCAACGCCAGCCTGAAGCAGTACCCGTCCGGTAAGTACTTCACCGACTACGCGGGTGTGCCGAAGTTCACCGAGAAGCAGAACATCGGCCTGATCATGATGCAGTGGGGTGCCGACTGGCCCTCCGGCTACGGCTTCCTGCAGCAGATCCTGAACGGCAAGGCGATCAGCCAGTCCGGTAACACCAACCTGTCGCAGTACGACAACAAGGACGTCAACGACCTGCTGGGCAAGGCGATCGGCACTCCGGACACCTCCGAGCGCAACAGCCTCTACACGCAGATCGACAAGAAGACCATGGACGACGCGGTCCTGGTCCCGCTGACCTACTTCAAGGTCCTGCTGGGCCGCCCGCAGAACTACACCAACCTGGTTTCCACGTCGGCCTTCAGCGGTCAGTACGACTACCTCAACATCGGCGTCGCGTCGAAGTAGCAGCCCCGGAAGGCAGGTGAAGGCATTGGTGCCCGCGGGCTCAGCGGCCCGCGGGCGCCAGCGCCGGTCCCCGTGATCTCGTACATCCTCCGCCGGACGTTCGCGGCAGTGATCCTGCTGCTGGTCGTCTCCGCGGTCACCTTCGCCATCTTCTTCCTGCTGCCACGGCTTGCCGGCCAGACAGCGGACCAGTTGGCGCAGCAGTACATCGGCAAGAGCCCGTCGAAGGCGGACATCGCCGCTGTCAAGCACAACCTCGGTCTGGACCAGCCTGTCTACGTCCAGTACTGGCACTTCATCAAGGGGATCGTGGCCGGCGCCACATACGACCTCGGCCCCACCACGGCGCACTGCGACGCACCCTGCTTCGGTTACTCCTTCAAGAATCACCAGGCGGTGTGGCCGGAGCTCACCTCCCGCATCCCGATCACCCTCTCCCTGGCCCTGGGCGCCGCCGTGCTGTGGCTGGTCTCGGGTGTGGTGGCCGGTGTGATCTCCGCGCTGAGGCCGCGCTCGGTCTACGACCGGGCCTTCATGGGCATCGCGCTCACCGGCGTCTCGCTGCCCATGTTCTTCACGGGCAACCTGGCGATCCTGCTCTTCGAGTACCAGTGGCCGATCTTCGGCAAGACCTACGTCCCCTTCACCGAGAACCCCTCGCAGTGGGCCAACACCCTGATACCGGCCTGGTGTTCGCTCGCCCTGCTCTACTCCGCCATCTACGCCCGGCTGACCCGCTCGGGCATGCTGGAGACGATGAACGAGGACTTCATCCGCACGGCCCGGGCGAAGGGCCTGCAGGAGCGCACGGTCATCACCCGGCACGGACTGCGCGCCGCCCTCACACCGATCATCACCGTCTTCGGCATGGACATCGGCCTGCTGCTCGGCGGTGCCGTGATCACGGAGTCGGTGTTCTCGTTGCCCGGTGTCGGCCAGTACGCGGTACAGGGCATCACCGACAACGACCTGCCGAAGATCCTCGGCGTGACGCTGCTCGCCGCCTTCTTCGTCGTCTTCGCAAATCTTGTGGTGGACGTGCTCTACGCCGCCGCCGACCCGCGGGTGAGGCTCTCGTGACCGAACGCTCCAAGACCGGCGCCGCAGTGGGGGAACCCACCACCGGCAAGGCGCCCGAGGCCTTCCTCGAGGTCCGTGACCTCAAGGTGCACTTCCCGACCGACGACGGCCTGGTCAAATCGGTCGACGGGCTCAGCTTCTCGCTGGAGAAGGGCCGGACCCTCGCCGTCGTCGGCGAGTCCGGCTCCGGCAAGTCGGTCACCTCACAGGCCATCATGGGCCTGCACCGGCTCGGTACGCGCGGCAAGAACGTGCGGATGTCCGGCGAGATCTGGCTGGACGGCAAGGAACTGGTCTCCGCCGCCCCGGACGAGGTGCGCAAGCTCCGCGGCCGCGAGATGGCGATGATCTTCCAGGACCCGCTGTCCGCGATGCACCCGTACTACAAGGTCGGCGACCAGATCGTCGAGGCCTACCGGGTGCACCACGACGTCAGCAAGAAGGTCGCCCGCAAGCGCGCCATCGAGATGCTCGACCGGGTCGGCATCCCCGAGCCCGCCAAGCGCGTCGACGGCTACCCGCACGAGTTCTCCGGCGGTATGCGCCAGCGCGCCATGATCGCCATGGCGCTGGTCAACAACCCCGAACTGCTCATCGCCGACGAGCCGACCACCGCCCTCGACGTGACCGTCCAGGCGCAGATCCTCGACCTGATCCGTGACCTGCAGAAGGAGTTCGGCTCCGCGGTCATCATGATCACCCACGATCTGGGTGTGGTCGCCGAGATCGCCGACGACGTCCTGGTGATGTACGGCGGCCGGTGCGTGGAGCGCGGCCCGGCCGACGAGGTCTTCGAGCAGCCGCAGCACCCCTACACCTGGGGCCTGCTGGGCTCGATGCCCCGTATCGACCGTGAGACCTCCGAACGGCTCATCCCGGTCAAGGGCCAGCCGCCGAGCCTCATCAACGTCCCCTCGGGCTGCGCCTTCCACCCGCGCTGCCCGTACGCGGACATCCCCAAGGGGAACGTCACCCGCACGGTGCGCCCCGAGCTGGAGCAGGTGAGCACCGGGCACTGGAGCGCCTGCCACCTGTCGGCTGAGGACCGTACGCGGATCTGGACCGAAGAGATTGCGCCGAAGCTGTGAGTGAGACGACGAAGACCGGGGCGACGAGCGGGTCCGCCGATGGCGAGGTGCTGCTCAAGGTCGAGGGCCTGACCAAGCACTTCCCGATCAAGAAGGGCATTCTCCAGCGCCAGGTCGGCGCGGTGAAGGCCGTCGACGGCATCGACTTCGAGGTGCGCAAGGGCGAGACCCTGGGCGTGGTCGGCGAGTCGGGCTGCGGCAAGTCGACCATGGGCCGGGTCATCACCCGCCTCCAGGACCCGACCGGCGGCACGATCACCTTCGGCGGGCGGGACATCACCCGGCTCAGCACCGGGGACATGCGCCCGCTGCGCCGTGACATCCAGATGATCTTCCAGGACCCGTACGGCTCCCTGAACCCCCGTCACACCATCGGCTCGATCGTCTCGGCGCCCTTCCGGCTCCAGGGCGTGGAACCCGAGGGCGGGGTGAAGAAGGAGGTCCAGCGGCTGCTGTCGCTGGTGGGCCTCAGCCCCGAGCACTACAACCGCTACCCGCACGAGTTCTCCGGCGGCCAGCGTCAGCGCATCGGCATCGCCCGCGCGCTGGCCCTGAAGCCGAAGCTGGTGGTGGCCGACGAGCCGGTGTCCGCGCTGGACGTGTCGATCCAGGCGCAGGTCGTGAACCTGATGGACGACCTCCAGGAGGAGCTCGGCCTCACCTACGTGATCATCGCCCACGACCTCTCCGTGGTCCGGCACGTCTCGGACCGGATCGCGGTGATGTACCTCGGCAAGATCGTCGAGCTGGCCGACCGCACCTCGCTGTACGAGGCGCCGATGCACCCGTACACCAAGGCGCTGATGTCGGCGGTGCCGGTGCCGGACACCAAGCGCCGGGGCGCGAAGAGCGAGCGCATCCTGCTGCGCGGCGACGTACCGTCCCCGATCGCCCCGCCGAGCGGCTGCCGCTTCCACACCCGCTGCTGGAAGGCGACGGAGATCTGCCGGACGACCGAGCCGCAGCTCCTGGAGCTCAGGCCCGGTCAGCGGGTCGCCTGCCACCACCCGGAGAACTTCGCCGACCAGGCCCCGCAGGACACGGTGCTGCTGTCCGCCGCGAAGAAGGCCTCCGAACTGGTTCCGGACGCGGTACTGGAGGAGTCCGCGGAGACGTCGGCCGCCGTCGCGGCGGAGACCTCCGCCAAGGCGGACGCCGAGGCTCCCGCGCAGGCGGAGGTCCCGGGCCCCCGGTCGGCCGAGGCAGACACCGACGCCGACGCCGCTACGGACAAGGTCACGGCCACCGACGCCGGCACGGACACCGAGGCCTCGGCGGAGGAGACCGCTGCGGACGCGGCGGCCTCCGGCGCGAAGACCGGTCCCGGTGCCAGGACCACGCCCGAGGTTCCCCCGGCCGACGCCGACGGCCCCGTGGAGGAGCCGCCGGCCGCCACCGGTGCCGCGGCCGACGCCCCCGCCGAGGAGCCGGAGGCCGTCGCCGAGCGGACCGCCCGGGATGCCGAGGCCGCCCGGGACGCCGATGCCGAGGCCCAGGGTGAGGCCGACTCCGCCGGGCCGGCGGCAGCCGAGTCCCAGGAGTCAACCGACAAGTAGCACATGACAACTCGGCAAAGTCATGTACATGCATGAACGGGAGAGTGCAGAGTCGTCCGTGTCCGTCCACTGATCGGAACACGTTCGAAGGGACGACCCTTGGCATTCTCCCGTTCGGCACGTACAGCGGCCCTCGCCACCGCGGCGGCCTCGTTCCTCGCCGTCGGCGCCGCCTCCGCCCCCACCCCGGGCGGCCCCGGCATCGGCGACAGCTACTTCCCGCAACTCGGCAACGGCGGCTTCGACGCCCGCCACTACGACCTGGCCGTGTCCTACGACCCGGCCAGCGACCGCCTCGACGGCCGGACCACGCTCACCGCGCGCGCCACGAAGGCCCTCTCGTCCTTCGACCTCGACCTGCAGAAACTCGAGGTCACGAGGGTCGAAGTGAACGGCAGAGGAGCGAAGTTCACCCGCGACGGCGACGAACTGCGGATCACCCCGCGCGGCCCCCTGCGCAAGGGCCGGACCTTCACCGCCACCGTCACCTACGGCGGCGTACCCGAGCCCCTGAGCGGTCCCATCGTCTTCGGCTCGAAGTACGGCTGGATGAAGACCGACGACGGCGTCTTCGTCGCCTGTGAACCCAACGCCGCCTCCACCTGGTTCCCGTCCAGCGACCACCCCTCCGACAAGGCCACCTACGACATCCGTATCAAGGCCCCCAAGGGCCTGACCGGCGTCTCCAACGGCCGGCTGGTCGGGACGTACGACAAGGGCGGCTCGACGTACACCCACTGGCGTGAGAACAGGCCCATGGCGACCTACCTCGCGACCGCCACCATCGGGAAGTTCGACGTGCGGACGGGGAAGACCCCCTCCGGCATCCCGATCTACGTCGCCATCGACCCGGTGCTGAAGAACAGCAACAGCGTCGACGTGTACGGGGTCACCGCCGCGGCCACGGACTACTGGTCCCGGGTCTTCGGCCCGTACCCGTTCGAGGAGACCGGCGCGATCGTCGACGACATGCCGGAGGCCGGCTTCTCACTGGAGGTGCAGAGCAAGCCCGCCTACTCCGCCGTGCGCAACGAGTCCACCATCGTGCACGAGCTCGCCCACCAGTGGTTCGGCGACTCGGTCAGCGTGGCGCGGTGGAAGGACATCTGGCTGAACGAGGGCTTCGCCACCTACGCCCAGTGGCTCTGGGCGGAGCACCAGGGCACCCGCTCGGCACACGACTCCTTCCTGGCCGGCTACGACTCCCGCCCCGCCGACTCCTCCTTCTGGCAGATCAAGGTCGCCGACCCGCAGCGGGACACCATGTTCGCCTCCGCCGTCTACCAGCGCGGCGCGATGACCCTGCAGGCCCTGCGGGAGCGCATCGGGGACACCGCGTTCTTCAGGCTGCTGCCCGCCTGGACCAAACTCCACCGGTACGGCAACGCGGACACCGCCGACTTCATCCGACTCGCCGAGAAGGTCAGCGGACAGCGGCTCGACGACCTCTTCCGGACCTGGCTGTTCACCACCGGGAAACCGGCACTGTGAGCTGAGCTCCATGAGGTCCGCTCACCCTGACGAGTGAGAATGTCGGGGTGCTCCAGCAACTCTTCAGTCCCTCCGTCCAGCACACCCTCGACGTCGTCGGCATCTTCGTCTTCGCGATCTCCGGTGCGCTGCTGGCCGTCCGCAAGAACTTCGACGTCTTCGGGATCGCCGTCCTCGCCGAGGTCACCGCGCTGGGCGGGGGGCTGTTCCGGGACATCGTGATCGGGGCCGTACCACCGGCCGCCTTCACGGATCTCGGTTACTTCCTCGCCCCGCTGCTCGCCGCGCTGCTGGTCTTCTTCCTGCACCCGCACGTGGAGCGCATCCAGGCGGCGGTCAACGTCTTCGACGCGGCCGGCCTGGGTCTGTTCTGCGTGGCCGGTACGACCAAGGCGTACGACTACGGCCTCAACCTCACCGCCTCGGCGATCATGGGCCTGGCCACCGCCGTCGGCGGCGGTGTGCTCAGGGACGTACTCGCCAACGAGGTGCCCTCGCTGCTGCGCTGGGACCGCGACCTGTACGCGGTCCCGGCGATCGTCGGCGCCACCATGGTGGTGCTGTGCATCCACTACAGGATGCTGACGCCTTACACCACCGCCCTCGCCGTCGTCACGGCCTTCGTGCTGCGCCTGCTCGCGATGCGGTTCCACTGGCGAGCGCCGCGCGCGTGGAACCGCCGGTCGACGGTGACCGAGGAATAGAGCCGTCCGCGGCCGCCGTCCGCGGCCGGTTCTGGCCCATCTGCAGGGTCAGCCACCGGAAGGACGGCACCACCTGGGGCCGCCACAGCGCCATGGTGTGGCCGCCGGCGCTGCGCGGCAGGAACACCACGTGCACGGTCGTCGGCGCCTTGGCGATCGATTCCAGGGCCACGCCCGCCTGGTAGCCGTCCCCGGACTCGCCGGAGACGTACAGTGCGACCCGGGGCGGTACGGCCGCCCTCTTGAGCAGCAGGTACGGGTTGTTCGCCGCGCGCAGGGCCGGGCTCTGCGCGGCGAGCGAGTTCCGTTCGCCGATCGGGTCGTTGTACCCGGACAGGCTCACGGCGGCCCGGTAGCGGTCGGGGTGGGCGACGGCCAGCTTGACCGCGCAGTGCGCGCCGGCCGAGTAGCCGGCGACCGCCCAGCCGGACGGCGCCGGTTCGGCGCGGAAGTTGTCCATGACCATCTTGGGCACGTCGATGCTCAGCCAGCTGTCCGCGTTCACCGTGCCCGGGATGTTGGCGCAGCCCGTGTCCACCCCGGCCAGCAGGTTGGTGCGCGGTGCAACCAGGATGAACGGCGCGACCTGGCCGTCCTTCATCAGCGGCAGCAGCTGCTCGTGGGCCTTCAGCGTGCCGAACCAGGCCTTCGCCGATCCGGGATAGCCCGGCAGCAGCTCCACGACCGGGAACCTGCGGTGCCGGTAGGCGGGCTGGCCGTACTGCGGCGGCAGCCAGACGTAGACCTCGGCGTTCACTCCGGACACCCGGCCCTTGAGCTGGGTGACGCGGACCCCGCCGGCCGCGTGCATGCCGGGGCCGTCGGCGGCCTGGAACGCCTGCTTGACCTTGGGCAGCCGTTTGAACGCTATGCCGCCGGTGCCGTCCCGGCCGAGGTCGGCGGCCTGCTGGACGTGGTTGCCGGTGCCGAGCAGGTCGGCCCAGTTGTCGTAGAGGTTGTCGGAGTTGTTGACGAGGACGAACACCAGTGTGACCGCCGTGACCTGGGCGAAGAGCAGCATCAGCACCCGGGCCGCGACGCGCAGCGCCCTGGGCCCGCGCATCCTCGACCACAGGACCAGCGGCAGCAGGAGGGCGACGACGGACAGCACGGCGGTCGTGTAGAGAAACGCAGTCCCGGTGAGGCTCATGTCCTCATAGAGGGGTACGGGAGTCTCGGGGTTACGGGCGTGTCCCCACACTTACCTAGATATTGCCGGGATCTCACCCAGCAGGCCGGATCTTCATCATGGGCATCGCGCGCCACAGACAAAGCTACCGCTTAGTAATTTCCTGTTGTACGGTTCGTCCATGCCAGAAGCAGCTTCCGTTCCCGCGGCCGTGATCGGCGACAGCGAGTTCGACCGCGACACCGCGGTCACCCGGCGCGAACCCGGGGTCTACGACATCGACCTCTCCGCCGGCTGGACCATCATCAACGCCGTCAACGGCGGCTATCTGCTGGCGGTCCTGGGCCGGGCACTCGCGGACACCCTCCCGCACCCCGACCCCTTCACCATCTCGGCGCACTACCTCACCGCCTCCCAGCCGGGGCCGGCGGTCGTGCGCACCGAGACCGTCCGCACCGGCCGCACCCTCTCCACCGGCCAGGCGTCCCTCTTCCAGTACGACGAGGCGGGAGGCGAGGTGGAACGGATCCGCGTCCTCGCCTCCTACGGCGACCTCGACTCCCTCCCGGACGACGTCCGCACGACGGCCACGCCGCCGGCGTTCCCGCCCCCGGACCAGTGCTTCGGACCCCAGGACGCTCCGGGCCCCGTCCCCGGCAGCTCCGCGATCGCCGACCGCCTGATGCTCAAGCTGGATCCGGCCACCCTGGGCTGGGCGCTCGGCGCCCCCTCCGGCAGGGGCGAGATGCGCTCCTGGTTCGGCCTCGCCGACGGCCGT
>NZ_JBSFIK010000034.1:56058-104103 GCF_053597535.1 Streptomyces sp. NPDC001348
CGACGCCGACCCCCTCTCCCTGCTCCTCGCGGTGGACGCCCTCCCGCCCACCGCCTTCGAACTCGGCATCGTCGGCTGGGTCCCGACGGTCGAACTGACCGTCCACGTGCGCCACCGCCCCGCGCCCGGCCCGCTGCGGGTGGCGATCACCACCCGCAACCTGGCCGGCGGCTTCCTCGAGGAGGACGCCGAGGTCTGGGACAGCGCGGACCGCCTGGTCGCCCAGTCCCGCCAGCTGGCCCGGGTCAGGCTCGCCTGAGCGGTTCACGGCCGAGCCAGGCCGCCAGGCGGCTGTAGGAGTCGGCGCCTTCGGGGGCCGGGCGTACGTCGGCGAAGGGCGTGTTCGCGTCGCGCTGGGGGTCGGGCAGGACGCGGCGGGCCGTCGCGAGCGCGAAATCGGCGAGCTCCGGGTCGAGTTCGTTCGGGTGGCCGAGGGCCTCGGACAGGTCCCAGGTGTGGGTCACCAGCTCCATCACGTAGCCCGACAGGGCGGCGTGGCCCGGGACCTCGCCCCACGGCACGCGGACGGGGGCCGTCAGGCGCTCGTCGCTCTCCCAGGCCTTGAGGGCCCGGACGCGTGCCTCGTCGTACGCCGCCGCCCAGTCGTTGTCGTCCACCCCCTCGACGAAGGGGTGGACCGCGAGACCGTCGCCGCCCTCGCCGACGACCGCGATCCGCCGGGTGCCGCCGACGACATGGCTGAGCAGGGTGCGGACGTCGAACTCCGTACACGGCGTGGGCCCGGCCAGCTGTTCGGGCCGCGCCGTCTTGACGAGGGCCGCGAACTGCTCGGTGGCGCGGGCGTAGAGGGGGCGGGGGTCGATGGCGTCCATGGTGATGTCTCTCCTTGAGTTCTTGCCGTCGGGCGGAGGGCCGTCGGGCCGTTGGGCTGTTGGGCCGCTGTCCCGATGGATCGAGCATGGCGGGATAACCTGACATCCGCCGTCAACATTTGCCGCGGGGTCCCGGACGGCGCGATCCTGCCCGGGTGAAGTCCGACCGCCTGCTGTCCATCCTGTTGCTCCTGCAGACCCGGGGCCGGGTCCCTGCGCCCGAACTCGCCCAGCGGCTCGAGGTGTCGGTGCGCACCATCTACCGCGACGTCGAAGCCCTGTCGGCCGCCGGCGTCCCCGTCTACGCCGAGCGCGGCCGGCGCGGCGGCATCGAACTCCTCGCCGGCTTCCGCACCGACGTCACCGGACTGACCGCCGACGAGTCCCGGGCCCTGTTCATCCTGGCCGCCGAGGGAGCGCACACCGCCCTCGGCCTCGACGCGGCCCTCGGCTCGGCGCTGCGCAAGGTGATGGCGGCCCTGCCGGCGCCGCACCGGCCCGCCGCCGAGGTGACCAGCCGGCGGATCCTGGTCGACGCCACCCGCTGGAAGGGCGGACCGCAACGGACCGTCGACCTGGAGACGCTGCAGGACGCCGTGTTCGCCGACCGGCGCCTGAGGCTGCGCTACCGGCACAGCGGGGAGCGGGAACCGCGCACGTACACCGTCGATCCGTACGGCCTGGTCGCCAAGGCGGGCGTCTGGTACCTGGTCGCCGACCGGCGGGACGGGCCGCGGCTGTTCCGCGCCGACCGGGTGCACTCCGCCCGGGTGCTGGACGATCCCGTGCGCCGCCGTCCCGGCGTCGAACTCGCCGACGTCTGGGAGGTGCTGCGCCGCCAGGTCGAGGAGCCGGCGGGGGGCCTGGAGGTGACCGTACGGGTCCGCAGGGAGCGCCTCGACATGTTCCTGCGCATGGCGGCCTCGGCGCTGGCCGGACTTCCCGACGACGACGGGGAGGACGAGTGGGTGACCGCCCGGCTCACCTATCCGTTCGTCCGCGCCACCCGCCAACTGCTCGCGTTCTCCGACGCGGTGGAGGTCCTCGCACCGCCCGAGGCGCGTGCCGAGCTGCTGGCCGCGGCGCGCTCCGTCACGGACCTGTATCGGTGAGCGGGCCCGGCTCCCGGTGAGACACCAGCTCGGAGCCGGTGCTCGAGGTGCGATGCACGCCATGGACAGGGCGGTCACAGCGGGCGCTCACGAACGGCCCAGGCGCCGTTGGTTGAGTGCCCTTCTCATGACCCGCTCATCGTTTCTGGAGTTGGCCCCCATGCTGCGTGCACGTCTCCTCCCCGCCGTCGCCCTGCTCGCGATGTCTCCGCTGCTGCTGACCGCGTGCGGTCCCGGCGACTCCTCGTCCTCGACCGGGGGCTCCGCCGGGCAGGGCTGCCGGCGGCCCTCCGGCATGCCGACCGGGGGAGCGTCCGGGCGGCCGAGCGGCGCCCCCAGCGGCGCCCCCTCCGGGGCGCCGTCCGCTGCCGCCTCGGGCAAGCCGACCGGCACTCCCTCGGGCGCCCCCTCCGGCATGCCCGGCGGGGGACCCGGTGGCGCCCAGGGCGGCCCCGGCGGCGGTCAGGGCGGGTGCGGCGGTCCCGGTGGCGGGCAGCCGGGACAGGCTCGGCAGGGCTGACGGGGCTTTCGTACCGCGGGGGCGGCGAGTCCGGTGACCGGCTCGCCGCCCCGGCGCGTCTCCTCCCGGTTCAGTCCAGCCAGTGCCGGCGGCCGACGCTGATCAGCCGCAGCTGCCGGGTCGCCAACTGGGTGACGCGCTCCAGCTCGGCCCCGGAGGAGTCCGGTGCCTCCAGGGCCTCCAGGAAGAGGGAGGCCGTGATGAGCATCTGGTCGACGTAGAGGTGCGCGAGCATCAGCAGGTCGTCGTCGTGCCACCCCTCCGCCTCCGGGTCCGTGGCCAGCTCCGCCTTCACCTCCTGGGCGAACCGGGCCAGCTGGGCGCGGATGGCCTCGCGTACCGGCTGGACCCCGCCGTGCCGCTCGCGGGCGATGAACCGGACGTGCGCGGGATGGGCCTCGACGTGGTCGGCGATCAGCCGGACGACCCGCGTGATGCGGTCGTCGCTGTCGTCCGCCGAGGACACGGTCGTGCGCACCATCGGGTGCAGGCTGCCCAGCGCCTCGTCCACCAGGGCCACGCCGAGGTCCGCCGTGGAGCGGAAGTGCCGGTAGAACGCGGTCGGGGCGACGCCGACGGCACGGGTGACCTCACGCAGGCCCAGGCTGCTCAGGCTCTGCTCCTCCAGCAGTCCCAGCGCCGCGTCCAGAAGTGCCTGCCGGGTCTTCTGCTTCTGGGCCTGCCGGACCCCGAGAGTGTGACTCATGTCATCCAGTTAACAACTGTTCTCTGTAAATGGAAAGCGGTGGGGCGCGATAGACTCAAGAGTCAGTGAACAAGTGTAACCACAACCGTTCACCGAAACTTCACGCCAGCACCCCGGAGGGGGGATCCATCCCATGCTGTTCATCGTCGCCGCTCTCCTGCTGCTCGGCGTCGTCATGGGCACGGTGGCTCACGCGCCGCTGACCGTCACCGCCGTCGCCGCCGCCGTCATCGCCACCTGGCTCGCCGTCTTCGCGCTCCGCGAGCGCCACGGCCGCCGGCGGACCACGTCCGCCAACTGACCCGCATCCACCCATCCATCCGTTCCGTCGGGAGCTGACCACCATGCAACTCACCGCACCGGCAACCCGCCGTACCGGTGTCCGCGACACCGACGGCATGGCCGTCGCGTCCTTCGTCCTGGGCCTCCTCGGTCTCCTCGTCCTCAACCTGTTCCTCGGCCCCATCGCCATCGCCCTGGCGGGCGTCGCCCTGTGGCGTGGCACCACCCGGCGCGGCCGCGCCCTGCTCGGCATGACCCTCGGCGTCGCCGACCTGCTGGTCCTGGTGGCCTTCATGCAGGCGGACAACACCGTGTCCTGGAGCTTCTAGGAAGCTCCCGAAAAGCTCGACGGGTCGCTCGACGAGTCGTCTGAACGCGGGGACAGCGGCTGGGACGAGCCGCGACCACCGCCGGGCCGCCCCGTAGAATCGGGCTCACCATGGCTTATCTCGACCACGCGGCGACCACCCCGATGCTCCCGGAAGCGGCGGAGACGCTGACCGCCCAGCTGAGCGTCACCGGCAACGCGTCATCCCTGCACGCCTCCGGCCGCACGGCCCGCCGGACGGTCGAGGAATCCCGCGAGACCCTCGCGGACGCGCTGGGCGCACGCCCCAGCGAGGTGGTCTTCACCTCGGGCGGCACCGAGGCCGACAATCTCGCCGTCAAGGGCCTGTACTGGGCCCGCCGCGACGCCGATCCGGCCCGCACCCGCGTCCTGGCCAGCCCCGTCGAACACCACGCCGTCCTGGACGCCGTCCACTGGCTCGGCGAGCACGAGGGCGCCACCGTCGAGTACCTCCCCGTCGACGCCTACGGCCGTGTCCACCCCGAGGCCCTGCGCGAGGCCGTCGCCCGCAACCCCGACGACGTCGCCCTGGCCACCGTCATGTGGGCGAACAACGAGATCGGCACGATCCTGCCGGTCCGCGAACTGGCCGACGTCGCGGGCGAGTTCGGCATCCCCCTGCACGCCGACGCCGTCCAGGCCTTCGGTCAGGTCCCCGTCGACTTCGCCGCCTCCAAACTCGCCGCCATGACCGTCTCCGGCCACAAGATCGGCGGCCCCTACGGCATCGGCGCCCTGGTCCTCGGGCGTGAGTACGCCCCCGTACCCGTTCTGCACGGCGGCGGCCAGGAGCGCCATGTCCGCTCCGGCACCCTCGACGTCCCCGCCATCGCCTCCTTCGCGGTGGCCGGCCGCCTCGCCGACGAGCAGCGCGAATGGTTCGCCCGTGAGATGGGCACCCTGCGCGACGCCCTGATCGACGCGGTCCGCGCGGCCGTCCCCGACGCGATCCTGGGCGGCGACCCGGTGGACCGCCTCCCGGCCAACGCCCACTTCAGCTTCCCGGGCTGCGACGGCGACTCCCTGCTGCTCCTGCTCGACGCGCAGGGCATCGAGTGCTCCACCGGCTCCGCCTGCACCGCCGGCGTCGCGCAGCCCAGCCACGTCCTGCTGGCCACGGGCACCGATCCGGACCTGGCCCGCGGCACCCTCCGCTTCTCCCTCGGCCACACCTCCACGGAGGCGGACGTCGAGGCCGTCGCGAAGGCGATCGGCCCCGCGGTGGAGCGTGCGCGCGCCGCGGGCCTCACCTGACCGGCGTCAGCCCTCCGTCACCCTCACGCATCGGACGCATGTGTCGCGGAGTCGCGGCACAGCAACCCCGTGACGTGCGTCACACCTGCCGGCGTATGAGCCCCAGGTATCGCTCCCAGTCCCAGTACCGACCGGGATCGGTGTGGTCCGTCCCCGGCACCTCCACATGGCCGATGAGATGCTCCCGGTCCACGGCTATGCCGTACCGCCGGCAGACCGCGGCCGTCAGCCGGGCCGAGGCCGCGTACATCGCGTCCGTGAAGGAGGACGCGTGCTCCACGAACCCCTCGTGCTCGATGCCTACGCTGCGCTCGTTGTACCCCCGGTTGCCCGAGTGGAAGGCCACGTCCAGCTCACGGACCAGCTGCGTCACCCGGCCGTCCTTGCGCACGATGTAGTGCGCCGCCGCCTGGTGCGCCGGGTCCTGGAAGGCCTTCACCGCGCTCGCGTAGTCGCCCTGCGTGACATGGACCACCACCCGGTCCACGGAGTAGTCGTCCGGCCGGTCCGCCCGCCGGTAGTTCGCCGGGGAGGCCGCCACCCAGCGCGCACCCCGGAAGTCCACCGCCCCCGCCACCCGCGGCTTGTCCACTCCCGGCAGCCGCCACCACAGGTGCGACAGCTCCTCCCGGGCCAGCAGGGCCGTCCCCGCGGCGGCCACGGCCCCGCCGACCAGCAGGGCCCGCCGCCCCAGCCGCCGGTCGGAGTCGCCTCTCGCCGCACTCACCGTGTCACCCCCATGTGATCCTCACCTTGATCCTCAACGGATATGCGCGGAATCCGGTTCCCGCACCCCCGTACCCTGGAAGGGCTATGACTGACACCCCGCAGCCCACCCGCCCCCTCCGCGTCCTCGCCGCCATGTCCGGCGGCGTGGACTCCGCCGTCGCCGCCGCCCGCGCGGCCGAGGCGGGCCACGACGTGACCGGCGTCCACCTCGCGCTCTCCGCGAACCCCCAGTCGTTCCGCACCGGCGCGCGGGGCTGCTGCACCATCGAGGACTCCCGCGACGCCCGCCGGGCCGCCGACGTCATCGGCATCCCGTTCTACGTGTGGGACCTCGCCGACCGCTTCCGCGAGGACGTGGTCGAGGACTTCGTCGCCGAGTACGAGGCCGGCCGCACGCCGAACCCGTGTCTGCGCTGCAACGAGAAGATCAAGTTCGCCGCCCTCCTCGACAAGGCGCTGGCCCTCGGTTTCGACGCGGTCTGCACCGGCCACTACGCCAAGGTCGTCGTGCGCGAGGACGGCACGCGCGAGCTGCACCGCGCCTCCGACATGGCCAAGGACCAGTCGTACGTGCTCGGCGTCCTGGACGACCGGCAGCTCGCCCACGCCATGTTCCCGCTCGGCGACACGGTGACGACGAAGGACGAGATCCGGGCGGAGGCCGAGCGCCGGGGCCTGGCGGTCGCGAAGAAGCCCGACTCCCACGACATCTGCTTCATCGCCGACGGCGACACCCAGGGCTTCCTCGCCCGGCGCCTCGGCAAGGCCGAGGGCGACATCGTCGACGAGTCGGGAACGGTCGTCGGCACCCACGAGGGCGCCTACGGCTTCACCATCGGCCAGCGCAAGGGCCTGCGCATCGGCACCCCCGCCCCGGACGGCAAGCCGCGCTACGTCCTGGACATCTCCCCGGTGGACAACACCGTGACGGTCGGCCCGGCCGCCGCCCTGGACGTCACGGGACTGACCGCGATCAAGCCCCGCTGGTGCGGCGCCGCCCCCACCGGCCCCGGCACCTACACCGCCCAGCTCCGCGCCCACGGCGGCGAGACCGAGGTGACCGCCGAACTGGTCGACGGCTCCCTGGAGGTCCGGTTCACGGAGCCCGTACGGGGCGTGGCCCCGGGCCAGGCGATCGTCCTGTACGACGGTTCACGGGTGGTGGGCTCGGCGACCATCGCGTCCACGGTGCGGGCCGCGGCCGGGGTGGCCTGACCGGGACCGACCCTGCCTTCACGGCGCGTACGCCCCCCGGATCGCTCGCCCGCGGACGGGCACGTCGTTCTGCCGGCCCGCCCGGAAACCCGTTGCGAGTGACCCGCGACGGATGTGTGATGGATCGGCCACCGATCAGGGGAGCACACATGAGGACGGCGCTGCCCACCCCCTCGTTGCACACCGCCCGCCTTCGACTGCGTGCCTTCGAAGGCGCGGACGCGAACGACCTCTTCGCACTGCACAGCAGCGCCTACGTGCTGCGGTACTGGGACGCGCCACCGTGGAGCGAACGCGTGCGCGCCGAGAAGTTCATCACGGCCTGCCGGCAGATGGCACAGGAGGGCACCGGGGCGCGGCTGGCCGTGGAGCGTGTCTCCGACGGGGCGTTCATCGGCTGGTGCAGCTTGAGCAGGTGGAATCCGGACTACCGCAGCGCGTCGCTCGGCTACTGCTTCGCCGATGCGGCGTGGGGCCAGGGCTACGCGACCGAGGCCGCGCGCGCTCTGCTGCGGTGGGCATTCGACACGCTGGACCTGAATCGCGTCCAAGCCGAGACCGATACGCGCAACGTGGCTTCCGCCCGCGTGTTGGAGAAGCTCGGCTTCCTGTGTGAAGGGACGTTGCGGGAAGACTGCGTCGTCAACGGCGAGGTCTCCGACTCGTGGGTCTACGGGCTGATCAGGCGGGAGTGGCAGCCGTCGCCCGAGCCGGTTGCCACGCCGGTTCCCACCCGCTGAGGTCGGTCGCTCGGCGCCCGCCATCGCCTGACCCCAGGCAACTGATCGGGGACAACTCCGTGGAAGAGCAGAGCACGCAGGTATTCACGGCCGCCTGGCTCCGGGTGGAGCACTGGCTGATGTCGCACGCGCCGGAGGACTTCGCCGCGTTGCGTCCGCCCGCCTCGGAACGGGATGTCGCCGCCGTCACCGACGGGTTCCCGCTGCACCCCCACCTGGCCGCGCTGCTGTCCGCACACGACGGCAGCGAGGAGTCCGCCGGCACCAACCTGCTGCCCCGGTTCACCCTGCTCCCCGCCCAGCAGATGGCCGCGTACCGCCCCGTCGGCCAGCGCCCCGAGGCCAGGTGGTGGGTGCCGTTCGCCGCCACGTCCACGGGTGAGTACCTGGTGGTCGACCACCACGACGGGGCTCGTCACGGGGCCGTGCTGATGGTCGACCGCGAGCTCGGAGTCGACGGCCAGGAAGTCTGGCCCAGCCTGCTCGACCTCGTCACGGAAGTCGCCCGAGTCCTGGAGTGCGGCGAGCCACTGCGGATGCCGGGAAGAACCGCTGCGCACCGCCCGGTCGGCGGCCGGCAGTTGGAGTGGGAACTGGTCCCCACTCCCGGACTTCCGGCGGCATGGCTTCGCCAGGTGTGGCAGTACGTCGAGCAGCGGCTGTTGCGCTCCGATCCCGGCGCCCACGCCTCCTTGCGCCCGCCGGCCCGGCCTCAGGACGTCGTGAGCGCCGGGGCGCCGGGCCCCCCGTTCCATCCTCAGCTGACCGCCTTGCTGCTGCTGCACGACGGGGCCGACGCGCCGGGCGGCCACCGGATCTTCCCTGGTGGCTACCGCCCGTACAGCTGTGCTGAGGTGCGTGCCGCGCACGGGCGGATGAAGGCCGCGGCGCGATCCGCCGAGCCGGAGGAGAGCCTGTGGGGCAGAGCCGTCACGTCGGTCGGTGGCCCCGCCGCCCCGGCCCCGGCACCCTCCGCCGTTCCGGCGGACACCCGTCCCGCGAACGCCTCATGGGTGCCGTTCGCGGTGTCCCGGACGGGGGACGAACTGCTCCTCTGCCAGGAGCGGGGGGAACGGTACGGCGCGGTGCTGGCCTGGGATCCGGCGGCGAACGACTACCGGACGGGCTGGCCGGACCTGGCCGCGCTGTGCGAGGGCGTCGCAGCGCTATGAGGTGAAGAACTCCGTCAGCACAGGCGCCAGCACATCCGGATCCACCATGTGCGTCTGGTCCGCCAGCTCGCGGTACGTCCCCCGGGGCGCCGCCTCTGCGACCGCGTGGGTCGCCCCGCGGAGCCAGTCGGGGCTCGCGGCGCCCGCGACCGCCAGTACGGGGACCGTGATCGCGGCCAGCCGGTCCCGGGGGACCAGGCCGCCGCCCATCACCGCGTCGTCGTAGGCCAGGGTCGGCGCGACGGCCTCCATGTCGGCCCACATGGGGGACTGGCGGGCCCGCTCGATCATGCTCTCGGCCAGTCCGGTGAGCCGGAGGAACAGTGCGACGGCGTCACCGGGCCTGCCCTGCGCGAGTGCCTCGGTGAGGTTCCGTGTGTACTCGGCGCGTCTCTCCGCGTCCTTCTCGTCGAGGGCGTACGGCGTCTCGTAGACGGCCACCTGACGGACCGGCAGCCCGCTCGCCGCAGCCTGCAGCACCAGTGCGCCGCCCGAGGAGATGCCGTAGAGCGCCGCCTCACCGCCCACCGTGTCGATCAGCGCCGCGATGTCCTCGACCTCGCGCTCCACCGCGTACGGCGCCGTGTCGCCGCTCCCGCCGCGGCCCCGGCGGTCGTACACGACGGCCTGGAAGCTGTCCGCGAGCCGCTGTGCCAGGGGCAGCATGGTGTGACCCGTGGACATCGCGCCGCTCACGAGGATCAGCGCGGGTCCCCGGCCGGTGGTCTCGTAGGTGATGGTCGTGCCGTCGGCGGAAAGCGTCTCCTCGTCCATACCTGTGCAGACTGCCGGACGGCACGGAACTCATCGGTCAGGACACGTCGACTTCGCCGACTTCGCCGACTTCGACCTCGTAGAAGCAGAGGTGGTCCTTGATCGGTGCGACGTCCGGCTTGGGATCGGGGTACGCCCACACCAGGTCGGGCGCGTCCGGGAGCGACCAGTAGGACGCCGTCCCCTTGAAGGGGCAGTACGTGTGGTTGTCGGACGGGGTGAGGAGATCCAGCCGGACGTCCTCGGGCGGGATGTAGTACCGCACCGGACAGCCGGTCTCCCGCAGTACCAGGGGGCGGTCGGTCTCGGCCAGCACCTGCTCGCCGTGCACCACGCGCACGTGCCGCTCGCCCTGCTCGATCGTGATCGTGTGTCCTTGGGCCATGACGGGAAAGCGTTCGGGGGCGTCCCGTTGTTCCCTCGTACGCTGGCCGCATGCGAATCTGCGTCTTCCTCTCCGCCGCCGAGCTCGACGACCGCTACACGCGCCCCGCGCGCGAGTTCGCCGAACTGATCGGCAAGGCGGGGCACACCCTGGTCTGGGGCGGTTCGAACGTCGGCCTGATGAAGGTGGTCGCGGACGGGGTGCAGGAGGCGGGCGGCCGGCTCGTCGGCGTCTCCGTCGGATTCCTGGCGAACCGGGCGCGGCCCGGTGCCGACGAGATGGTGATCGCCCACGACCTCGCCGAGCGAAAGAAGCTGCTGCTGGAGAAGGCCGACGCGGTGGTGATCATGGTGGGCGGCACCGGGACCCTCGACGAGGCCACCGAGATCCTGGAGCTGAAGAAGCACGGCCGCACCGACAAGCCGGTGGTGCTGCTGAACACCGCGGGCTTCTACGACGGGCTGAGGGAGCAGTTCCGCCGTATGGAGGAGGAGGGCTTCCTGCCCCGACCGCTGGCCGAGCTGATCGGTTTCGCCGAGGCACCGGCGGCCGCGCTGGCGTACCTGGAGGAGCACCTGGGCGCCGCGTGAGGGACCGGCGGTGCGAGCATGGCGCCATGGCTACTCATGTGATCACCGGGGCGGGTTCGGGCATCGGCGCGGCGGTGGCCCGCCGTCTGCACGCGCGCGGGGACGAACTCGTGCTGCACGCGCGTGACGCGGGCCGGGCGAAGGAACTGACGGCCGAGTTCCCCGGCGCGCGGACCCTCGTGGGCGACCTCTCCGACCCGGACCGGCTGTCCTGGGCCTTCTCCCACCAGACGCTGCCCGACCGGGTGGACTCGCTGCTGCACATCGCCGGAGTGGTCGACCTGGGCGAGGTGGGAGACCTGACCCCCAAGTCCTGGCGCCACCAGCTCAACGTCAACCTCATCGCCCCCGCCGAGCTGACCCGCCACTTCCTGCCCCAACTGCGTGCCGCCCGGGGCCACGTCGTCTTCGTCAACTCCGGCGCCGGCCTGAACGCCCACGCCGGCTGGTCCGCCTACGCCGCCTCCAAGCACGGCCTGAAGGCCCTCGCCGACTCCCTGCGCCAGGAGGAACACGGCAACGGCGTCCGCGTCACCTCCGTGTACCCCGGCCGCACGGCCAGCCCCATGCAGGCCAAGGTCCACCAGCAGGAGGGCAAGGAGTACGACGCCGCCCGGTGGATCGACCCCGAGTCGGTCGCGACCACGATCCTGACCGCCCTCGACCTCCCGAGGGACGCGGAGATCAACGACGTGACGGTACGACCGGGCCGCTGAGGCTGTCCCACTCTCCTCTCAGCCTGGCCCGCATTACTCAGCCCGTCCGGCGATTGAGGACGAGGCCGTTCAGGCCGAAGGGGGTCCGTGGCGGAGCCCCGGCGGGGTGCAGGGGCGGAGCCCCGCGGGGGTTCAGGGGGCGCAGCCCCCTGGCGGGGTCGAAGGGGCGGAGCCCCTGGGGACGGGAAGGGCAGGGGCGGCGGGGGCGAGAACAGCCGAGGCCCGCACCGGCTCACCGCCCAGCACCCGCCCCCCCCGCACCCAACCCCCCGCACCCCTCACCCCCGCCCCCAACACCTACGTAGGCTTCACCCGTGAACGACAACACCCCCTTCGGCCCCGCCACCGGCATCGGCTCCCTCCCCGGCACCGACGCCAGGGAAGCCGCCAAGACGGCCACCGGCAGTTTCGAGGACTTCCCCTTCCTCCCCGAGCTGCCCGCCAGAGGCCCCGGCGCGGACATGATCGGCCGCACCGCCGGCATGCTCGTCGAGCTGTACGCGCGTGTGGAGCCCAGCGGATGGCGGATCGGCGACCGGCCGGGCCGGGACACCAAGCGGGCCCGGTCCTGGCTCGGCGAGGACCTCGACGCGCTGGAGGAGTTCACCCAAGGCTACGAAGGGCCCCTGAAGGTCCAGGCCGTCGGCCCGTGGACCCTCGCCGCCGCCCTCGAGCTGAAGAACGGCGAGGCCGCCCTCTCCGACCCCGGCGCCTGCCGTGACCTCGCCGCCTCCCTCGCCGAGGGTCTGCGCCGGCACCTCGACGAGGTCCGAAGGCGCGTCCCCGGCGCCCACCTCGTGCTCCAGCTCGACGAGCCCTCCCTCACCGCCGTCCTGCGCGGCCAGGTGAGGACCGCCAGCGGCTACCGCACCCACCGCGCCGTGGACCGCCAGGTCGTCGAGGCCACCCTCCGGGAGATCGTCGGCATGCACGCGCCCGACCCGGTCGTCGTCCACACCTGCGCCCCAGACGTGCCCTTCGCCCTGCTGCGCCGGGCGGGCGCGTCCGGGATCTCCCTCGACTTCTCGCTCCTCACCGAGCGTGACGACGAGGCGATCGGCGAGGCGGTGGAGGGCGGCACCCGCCTGTTCACCGGAATCGTGCCGGGCACGGACACCCCGTTGTCAGACCCTGCCGGTAGCGTCATGGGTGTCAGGACGTTGTGGCGCAGGCTGGGGCTGCGTCCGGGGCTTCTCGCCCAGGCGGTGACCGTCACTCCGGCGTGCGGGCTCGCGGGCGCTTCCCCGGAGTACGCCCGCCGGGCGCTCGCCCACTGCGTCCGGGCGGCGAGATCCCTCGCGGACAACCCAGAGTAACGGGAGGACAACACGGTGGCCGGCGACAAGCAGCAGGCGGAGACGGCAGTGCCCGCCGAGGCACGGGACAGGCACGCGCAGCTCGCTGAGCAGATCGAGGAGCACCGCTTCCGGTACTACGTGAAGGACGCTCCCGTCATCAGCGACGCGGAGTTCGACAGTCTCCTGAAGACTCTGGAGGCGCTGGAGGAGGAGTACCCGGAACTGCGCACGCCGGACTCGCCGACCCAGAAGGTCGCCGGGGCGTACCGGACGGAGTTCACCTCGGTCGAGCACCGCGAGCGGATGCTCTCCCTGGACAACACCTTCAACGACGAGGACCTCGCCACCTGGGCGGACCGCATCGCCCGTGAACTCGGCGAGCAGGAGTACCACTTCCTGTGCGAGCTGAAGGTGGACGGCCTCGCCGTCAACCTCACCTACGAACACGGCCGTCTCACCCGCGCCGCCACCCGCGGGGACGGCCGCACCGGCGAGGACATCACGCCCAACGTCCGCACCATCGCGGAGATCCCGGAGCGCCTGAAGGGCGACCGCGTCCCCGACCTGGTGGAGATCCGGGGCGAGGTCTACTTCCCGATGGAGAAGTTCTCGGACCTCAACGAGCGGCTGGTCGCGGCCGGTGACAAGCCCTTCGCCAACCCGCGCAACGCGGCCGCCGGTTCACTGCGGCAGAAGGACCCGCGGGTCACCGCCACCCGCCCGCTGCACATGGTGGTCCACGGCATCGGCGCCCTGGAGGGGTTCGAGGGCCTGACCCGCCTCTCCCAGGCCTACGACCTGCTCGGCGGCTGGGGTCTGCCCACCTCGCGGCACAACAGGGTGGTCGACGACCTCGACGGCGTACGGGAGTTCATCGCTTACTACGGCGAGAACCGCCATTCCGTGGAGCACGAGATCGATGGCGTGGTGGTCAAGCTCGACGAGCTGCGCCTGCAGGGCCGCCTCGGCTCCACGGCCCGCGCCCCGCGCTGGGCGATCGCGTACAAGTACGCGCCGGAGGAGGTGAACACCAAGCTGATCGACATCAAGGTCGGTGTCGGCCGCACCGGCCGCGTCACGCCGTACGCCCAGGTCGAGCCGGTCACGGTCGCGGGCAGCGAGGTGGAGTTCGCCACCCTGCACAACCAGGACGTCGTCAAGGCCAAGGGCGTGCTGATCGGCGACACCGTGGTGATCCGCAAGGCCGGTGACGTCATCCCGGAGATCCTCGGCCCGGTCGTCGACCTGCGCGACGGCAGCGAACGCGAGTTCGTGATGCCGGGGGAGTGCCCCGAGTGCGGTACACCGCTGCGGGCCATGAAGGAGGGCGACATCGACCTCCGCTGCCCCAACGCGCGCACCTGCCCGGCCCAGTTGAGGGAGCGGGTCTCCTATCTCGCGGGCCGCGAGTGCCTCGACATCGAGCACTTCGGCGAGGTGGCGGCGGCGGCGCTGACCCGCCCACTGGAGCCGGCCGACCCGCCGCTGGTCGACGAGGGTGACCTGTTCGACCTGACGGTGGAGAAGCTGCTGCCCATCAAGGCGTACGTGCTCGACCCGGACAGCGGTCTGCCCAAGCGGGATCCCAAGACGGGGGAGGAGAAGGTCGTCACGGTCTTCGCCAACCAGAAGGGCGAGCCGAAGAAGAACACCCTCGCGCTGCTGCAGAACATCGAGGCGGCCAAGACGCGTCCGCTGGCCCGCTTCCTCAACGGGCTCTCGATCCGGCATGTCGGGCCGGTGGCGGCGCAGGCACTCGCACGGGAGTTCCGTTCCGTCGACCGCATCGAACAGGCGACCGAGGCGGAGCTGGCGGCCACCGACGGCGTCGGCCCCATCATCGCCGCGGCGTTGAAGGAGTGGTTCGCGGAGGACTGGCACCGGGAGATCGTGCGCAAGTGGAAGGCCGCCGGAGTCCCGCTGGAGGAGGCGAGTTCCGGGGAGGACGAGGGGCCGCGTCCGCTGGAAGGGCTCACCGTGGTGGTCACCGGCACCCTCGAGAACTACACTCGGGACGGGGCCAAGGACGCGCTGCAGAGCCGGGGCGCGAAGGTGACGGGTTCCGTGTCGAAGAAGACGTCCTTCGTCGTGGTGGGTGACAACCCGGGGTCGAAATACGACAAGGCCATGCAGCTCAAGGTGCCGGTTCTGAACGAGGACGGTTTCGGCGTCCTTCTGGAGCAAGGTCCCGAAGCGGCGGCCGAAGTCGCGCTTCCGACCGATGAGTAGCGGTTGAAGGCCACTCCAACGGTGCATATCAGATGCATACGGGTGGCCGGGGTGCATTCGGGCAACCGTCGACGACCGCTGCCCGTGGAAGCGTTCAGCGGCCTACTGTTGAGGTGTGCGCCTGCCGTGCCCAGCTGCGGTCGGGGCATCCCTTTGCCCGTGCGGACCAAGGGAAAGGGCTTTCCAACGCGGAGCCGCTGATGGTTGTCGGGCATCGGGCCGCGTGGCGTGGGCACCGCCGGCTGTGAGAGGGACGGGAATGGAACCGACCGAGAGCGCCGCTCCGGACTCCCGGCTGCGCCTGCGCCGCAGGGCGGGCGCATGGCTGGGGAGTCGCGCGCGGACCGCGGAGCATCAGGGTGTGCGGGGGCGTGCCGCCGGTGCGCCCGCCGCGACGGACGAGCGCATACGTCTGTCCATCGAGCCCGCCCGCGCGATGCAGGGCGCCCCACCCGAACGGCACCTGTCCTGGCCCGCGTTGCCCGCGGTGGTCGTCGCGGCCGCCGTCCTCGCCCTGAGCGGCGGCTTCTACCGCGCGTTCACCGGCAACCACGCGCTCTTCCCCTCGGGCACGGTCGGCTGGTCCCTGGCCGTGCTGACCGGTGTCATCGTCGGCCACCTGGTGATGCTGGGCCGCTCCCGCTGGTGGGGCGGCACCGGCTCCGGCGCCGCCCTCACCATCGCCGTCCTGCTGCTGTACGGCTGGATGCCCGCCGGCATGGTCAGCCTCACCGTCGTCGTCCTGGTCGGCATAGCCCGCCGCCACCGCTGGCGGCAGGGCCTGCTGCACGGCGCCGTGGACATCATCGGCATCGGCGCCGGCGCCCTGGTGCTGGGCGCCCTCGGCCGCGTACCCACCGTCGAACAGCCGTGGGACCCCGAGAGCTGGAGCCTCACCACCGCCCCCGAGGTCGTGCTCGTGGCCGCCGCCTATCTCTCGGTCAGCCGCGCCCTGCTGTGGTACCTGCAGGCCCCGCGCGGCGGCCTGCCCACCGTGGCCCGCACCGCCCTGGTCAGGCAGGGCCTGGTCGCCGTGGCACTGCTCGGCATCGCGCCGCTGGTGTGCGTGGTCGCCGTCGCCCAGCCGCTGCTGCTACCGCTGTTCGCCATCCCGCTCATCGCGCTCGACTCCACGCTGTGGATAGCCCGGGCCCGGGCGGAGGAGCAACTGCGGGACCCGCTGACCGGCCTGCCCAACCGCCAGTGGCTCCTGGAGCGGACCTGGACGGCCCTCGACGACGCGGAGCGGATCGGCGCCCGCGCCGCCCTCATGCTGATCGACCTGGACCGCTTCCGGTCGGTGAACGACACACTCGGTCATCTCGCCGGTGACCGGCTGCTGCTGCAGATAGCGGACCGACTGCGCCTCGCGCTGCCGCGCGGCGCGGAGGCCGCCCGGCTCGGCGGCGACGAGTTCGCGGTGTTACTGCCCGTCGCCGACTCCACCACGTCGGCGACTCGGGTGGCCCGCGGCCTCGTCACCGCCCTCAGTTCCCCGCTCGACCTCGACGGACTGACCCTCGTCCTGGAGGCCAGTGCGGGGGTCGCCGTGTTCCCCGACCACGCCCTGGACGCCGAAGGCCTGCTGCGCCGCGCCGATGTGGCGATGTACCAGGCGAAGCGGGACCGTACGGGCGTCGAGGTCTACGAGTCCAAGCGGGACTCCAACACCCCCGACCGGCTGGGCCTGCTCGGCGACCTGCGCCGGGCGCTGGACGCGCACGAGGTCCAGCTGCACTACCAGCCCAAGGTCCGCTTCGACGGGCAGGTGGCCGGACTGGAGGCCCTGGTCCGCTGGGTGCACCCCGAGCGCGGGAAGGTGCCGCCGGACGAGTTCATAGCGATCGCCGAGTCCTCCGGGCTGATGCCCCATCTGACGGAGTACGTGCTGGAGACCGCCCTCGGGCAGGTCGCCCACTGGCGTGCGCAAGGCCTCTTCGTGCCGGTGGCCGTCAACGTCTCTCCGCGTGACGTGCACACGCCGGGATTCGCGGGCTCGGTGGCCGCGCGGCTGGCCCGGCACGGAGTGCCCGCGGGAGCGCTCCAACTGGAGATAACGGAGCATGTGCTGCTGGAGGAACCGCAGCGGGCCGCCGACACCCTCGCCGGACTGACCGCGCACGGCGTGAAGATGTCCCTGGACGACTTCGGCACCGGCTACTCCTCACTGGTCCACCTGCGCCGCCTTCCGGTCAGCGAGCTCAAGATCGACCGCTCGTTCGTGGCCCGGCTGGCCGTCGACACGGAGGACGCGGAGATCGTCCGCTGCACGGTCGACCTCGCCCATTCGCTGGGCCTGCTCGTCGTCGCCGAGGGCGTGGAGGACGACGAGACCTGGGAGCGCCTGCGCGACCTGGGCTGCGATGCAGTGCAGGGCTGGCTGGTGGCCGCGGCGATGCCGCCGGAGGAGACGACGGCCTGGCTGCTGGCCCGCGGCTCGCGGGGCTGGCAGCGCCCGCGGGCGGCTCTGCCGGCTGCCGAGTGACCTTCTCACCCGGCCACGTGCCTTTCCCGCCCGGCCAGGTGACCTTCCCGCCCGGCCAGGTGACCTTCCCGCCCGGCCAGGTGACTTTCCCCCCGGCCACCCGTTCGCCGTCGGCCGGTGCGTTTTCCCGGCGGACCGTCCCGCTCGGCCCGACGCCGGTCCCGTCAGTCCGCCCGCGCCGTGAAGTGGCCGATCAGCAGCGCCAGCCGGGTCTCGTGGGCGTGCTCGGGCAGACGGCCGCTGCGCATCAGCGTGACCAGCCCGTGCAGTCCGGCCCAGAACGTCTCCGTGAGGAGGCCGGGGTCGTCGCCGTCCGCCGCGATCGGCTCCACGGCCCGCGCCAGCTCGCCGAACGCCTCGTGCAGCGCCGTCGGCGCCCCGGGCGTGGCGAACGGCAGGTCCACGGTGTGCGTGAACATGGCGTCGTAGAGGGCCGGGCGGCGCCGGGCGAACGTCGTGTAGGCCTCGCCGATCGCCGCCAGTGCGGCCCGGGCGTCCCCGGCGGCCGCACGCGCCGCCCGTAGCTCGGCGGTCAGCTCCGCGAAGCCCTGCACCGCGACCGCCGCCATGATCGCGTCCTTGCCCTTGAAGTGGCTGCTCGGCGGAGTTCCCCGGGAGAGCCTGCTGGAGGTACAGGACCTGTACGACAACCACTTCCTGTAGAGCGCGGCCTGGGACGGAAGGCGCTGACGGCAAACCGTTTCACGGGCACCACGCCCCGCCCCATAGGATTGGGGACTGGCGTCACATTCCCGCCTGCCCCGCGACGCCTGGCACGCACGCTCGCCGCGTTGCCGAATCGCCCACGTGGCTCCGCCACGAGGGCGCTCCGGCGCCTTGCGATCGCACGCGCCAGACGCCGCGTGGCCCGCCCTTCGGGCGGACGGCGGGAATGCGACGCCGGCCCCCGGCCCCAAACCACACACACTCACCCCAGAGGAACGCTGCATGCCTGGCATCACGCGCGAGGAGGTCGCCCACCTCGCCCGGCTGGCGCGTCTGGAGCTGAAGCCCGAAGAGCTCGAACACTTCGCGGGACAGCTGGACGACATCATCGGCGCGGTCGCCCGCGTCAGTGAGGTCGCCGACCAAGACGTACCGCCGACCTCGCACCCGCTCCCGCTGACGAACGTCATGCGCCCGGACGAGGTCCGTCCCTCGCTCACCCCCGAGCAGGCGCTCTCCGGCGCCCCTGCCCAGGAGCAGCAGCGTTTCAAGGTGCCGCAGATCCTGGGGGAGGAGTGACCGACATGACCGACAGCATCATCAGGCTCACGGCCGCCGAGACCGCCGCGAGGATCGCCTCCGGCGAGCTCACGGCCGTCGAGGTCACCGAGGCCCACCTCGCCCGTATCGAGGCCGTCGACGAGAAGGTGCACGCCTTCCTGCACGTCGACCGCGAGGGGGCGCTGGCCCAGGCCCGCGCCGTCGACGAGAAGCGTGAGCGAGGCGAGAAGCTCGGCCCGCTGGCCGGCGTGCCGCTCGCGCTCAAGGACATCTTCACCACCGAGGGCGTGCCCACGACCGTCGGTTCGAAGATCCTCGAGGGCTGGATCCCGCCGTACGACGCCACGCTGACCAAGCGGCTGAAGGCAGCCGACGTCGTCATCCTCGGCAAGACCAACATGGACGAGTTCGCCATGGGGTCGTCGACGGAGAACAGCGCGTTCGGGCCGACCGGCAACCCCTGGGACCTCACCAGGATCCCCGGCGGTTCCGGTGGCGGCTCCTCCGCGGCCCTCGCCTCCTTCCAGGCGCCGCTCGCCATCGGCACCGACACCGGCGGCTCCATCCGCCAGCCGGCCGCCGTCACCGGCACCGTCGGCGTGAAGCCGACCTACGGCGCGGTGTCCCGCTACGGCATGGTGGCGTTCTCCTCCTCCCTCGACCAGGGCGGCCCCTGCGCCCGTACGGTCCTGGACGCGGCCCTGCTGCACGAGGTGATCGCCGGGCACGACCCGCTCGACTCCACCTCCATCGACGCCCCCGTCCCGCCGGTCGTCGAGGCCGCCCGCAACGGCAGCGTGGCCGGCATGCGCGTCGGCGTGGTCAAGCAGTTCCGCGGTGAGGGCTACCAGGCCGGCGTCATCCAGCGCTTCGACGAGTCGGTGGAGCTGCTGAGGGAGCTCGGCGCCGAGATCGTCGAGCTGGACTGCCCGTCCTTCGACCTCGCCCTGTCGGCGTACTACCTGATCGCGCCGTCCGAGTGCTCCTCCAACCTCGCCCGCTTCGACGGGCTGCGCTACGGCCTGCGCAGCGGCGACGACGGCGGCCACTCGGCCGAGGAGGTCACCTCCCTCACCCGTGCGGCGGGCTTCGGCCCCGAGGTCAAGCGCCGCATCATGCTCGGCACGTACGCCCTGTCGAGCGGGTACTACGACGCCTACTACGGCAGCGCCCAGAAGGTCCGCACGCTCATCACGCGCGACTTCGAGAAGGCCTTCGAGCAGGTCGACGTGATCGTCTCGCCGACCACGCCCACCACCGCCTTCCCGATCGGCGAGCGCGCCGACGACCCGATGGCCATGTACCTGGCCGACCTGTGCACCATCCCCACCAACCTGGCGGGCAACGCGGCCATGTCGCTGCCCTGCGGTCTCGCCCCGGAGGACAACCTCCCGGTCGGCCTGCAGATCATCGCGCCGGCGCTCAAGGACGACCGGCTCTACAAGGTCGGTGCCGCCGTCGAGGCCGCGTTCGTGGAAAAGTGGGGGCACCCGCTGCTGGAGGAGGCTCCGTCGCTGTGAGCAAGGCACTGTCGAAGGCCAAGGGCTTCAAGAAGTCCAAGTCCGGCCTGTACCTGTCCATGGCCACCACCGCGTTCGGCGCGGTCAGCGTCGCCAAGCAGGCCAAGCTGGCCCGCGCCGAGAGCGACACGCTCCGTCTGGTCGACGCCGCCGTGTCCGCCGCCGCCATCGTCACCGGCCTCGCCATCCTCTACCGCGAGCTGAAGCGGTTGGGCGACGACGACGTCCTGCTGGGCTGAGAGGGAAGTTTCACCGTGACCACCACGACCGACCTGGTGTCGTACGAGGACGCGCTGGCGTCGTACGACCCCGTCATGGGCCTCGAGGTCCATGTCGAACTCGGCACCAGGACCAAGATGTTCTGCGGCTGTTCGACGACGCTCGGCGCCGACCCGAACACCCAGACCTGCCCCGTCTGCCTCGGCCTGCCGGGCGCGCTCCCGGTCGTCAACGCGACCGGCGTCGAGTCCGCGATCAAGATCGGCCTCGCGCTGAACTGCGAGATCGCCGAATGGTGCCGCTTCGCCCGGAAGAACTACTTCTATCCGGACATGCCGAAGAACTTCCAGACCTCCCAGTACGACGAGCCGATCGCCTTCAACGGCTACCTCGACGTGCAGCTGGAGGACGGCGAGACCTTCCGCGTGGAGATCGAGCGCGCCCACATGGAGGAGGACACCGGCAAGTCGACGCACGTCGGCGGCGCCACCGGCCGGATCCACGGCGCGTCCCACTCCCTGCTGGACTACAACCGCGCCGGCATCCCGCTGATCGAGATCGTCACCAAGCCGATCGTCGGCGCCGGCGACCGCGCTCCCGAGGTGGCGAAGGCGTACGTCCGTGAGCTGCGCGAGGTCATCCGGGCGCTCGGCGTGTCCGAGGCCCGTATGGAGATGGGCCAGATGCGCTGCGACGTGAACCTGTCGCTGATGCCCAAGGGCGGCGACAAGTTCGGCACGCGCTCCGAGACGAAGAACGTCAACTCGCTGCGCTCCGTGGAGCGCGCGGCCCGTTTCGAGATCCAGCGGCACGCGGCCGTGCTGTCGTCCGGCGGCACGATCGTGCAGGAGACCCGGCACTTCCACGAGGACACCGGGTCGACGACCTCGGGCCGGGTCAAGGAGGAGGCCGAGGACTACCGGTACTTCCCCGAGCCGGACCTCGTTCCGGTGGCCCCCTCCCGTGAGTGGGTCGAGGAGATCCGGGCGGCGCTGCCCGAGCTGCCGCTGGTCCGCCGTACCCGCCTGCTGGCGGAGTGGGGCATCTCCGCCACCGACATGCAGGCGATCCTCAACGCCGGAGCGCTGGACCCGATCGTCGCCACGATCGACGCCGGTGCCGACGCCGCCTCCGCCCGCAAGTGGTGGATGGGCGAGCTCGCGCGCAGCGCCAACGAGTCCGGCAAGGCGCTGGACGAGCTGGCGATCACCCCGGCGCAGGTGGCCCGGGTCACCGAGCTGGTCGCCAAGGGCGACCTGAACGACAAGCTGGCCCGTCAGGTCATCGAGGGAGTCCTCGCGGGCGAGGGCACCCCGGACGAGGTCGTCGACAAGCGCGGACTGAAGGTCGTCTCCGACGAGGGCGCGCTCACCACCGCCGTCGACGAGGCCATCGCCGGCAACCCGGCCATCGCGGACAAGATCCGCGGCGGCAAGGTGGCCGCGGCCGGCGCCCTGGTCGGCGCGGTCATGAAGGCGACCCGGGGGCAGGCCGACGCGGCCCGCGTCAAGGAGCTGATCCTTCAGAAGCTGGGCGTCGGCGAGGGCTGAGTCCCACGGCGCACGGCCCCGGAGGCAGGACCTCCGGGGCCGTTCCCGTTCGCCCGCCACGGCTGCCGTGACGGCCGGCCGGCGGTTCCTCGGGCGGCGCCGATGAACGGGCCCCTCCGATCCTGCGTACCGAGAAGGTATGAGCAAGAGTTCGACAGCAGTCGCCCCTGCTTCCCGCATCCGGGGCATGCGGGCGCAGGTACTACGCTCGCCCGCCGTGAGCGGACGCACCGGTTCCGAGACCCGGCCCGGGACGGTCGAGGTGGACGACGCCGAGGACCTGGCCGGGGACCTGGTCGACGACCAGGCCGAGGACTTCGACGAGGAGGACTTCGTCGAGGACGCGCGCCGGGCCCGTTGGACGGCCGCCGGTACGGGAGCCCTGCTGACGCTGGCCGGTGTGACCGCTTCCCTGATGCGGCTGAGCGGTGTCCCGGCCCTCGTGCCGACCGCGTACGCCGCCGGTGCCGCCGTGTGCGCGTTCGCCGGGGTGCTGGGTGCCAAGGGCCGTACCCGGCGGTCGTTGTGGCTGCTGATCGCCGGAACGATGGTCATGGCGCTCGGAGACCAGTTCGACTGAAGTGCGGTGTCGCGCGACAGAGTTGGCGTGACTGTCCTGTGATCTGTCTCCCAGTCGCCTGCGCGAGCCGGTGAAACTCGGCAAACGGCCGGTTTCGCCTGCGAGAGTTGTCCTCCCCTTGTTCACCAGTTCTTTGCGGGCTGCTCCGTTCCCGGACGATCGTTCCCGGTCAAAGATCCACACACAGTCACTGGGAGCACGTCCGTGGCAGCACTTGCCCGTTGGTGTGTCCGGCACCGCCTGGCAGCCGTCCTGCTGTGGCTCCTCGCCTTCGGCGGGGTGACCACGGCCGCAGCAGTGGCCGGCTCGGCCTACTCGAACGACTACGCGGTGCCCGGCACCGAATCGGCGCGCGCCGCCCAGCTGTTGCGGCAGGGCTTCCCGGACCTGGCCGGCGACGCCGACACCATCGTCTGGCACACCACCGACGGCACGGTCCGCGCCGCCGACGTCGAGCAGACCATGACCCGTGCGCTCGACAGGATCGCCGCTCTGCCGGGCGTGGCCTCCGTGACGAGCCCCTACGACGGGCCGGGCACCGGCCGGATCAGCGCGGACGGGCACACCGCGTACGCCACCGTCGCCTTCGACCGGCAGGCCGAGGACGTCAGCGGCGCCGAGGCCCGGGCCGTGGTGCGCGCCGCCAAGTCCGCCGAGGCCGACGGGCTCCGGGTGGAGCTGGGCGGCAGCGCGATCGGACTCACCAAGTCCGCCGGCGGCCATGCCGCGGAAGCGGTGGGCGTGGTCGTCGCCGCCGTCGTGCTGTTCCTGGCCTTCGGCTCGCTCGCCGCCTCGGCCCTGCCCATCGCCACCGCGCTGGTGAGCGTCGGCACCGCCTACGCGGCGATCGTGCTGCTCGGACACGCCATGACCGTCGCCGACTTCGCCCCCATGCTGGGCATGCTGATCGGGCTCGGAGTCGGCATCGACTACGCGCTGTTCATCGTGACCCGGCACCGGCGCGGACTCAAACGCGGTCTGGCCGTCGGGGACGCCGCCGTGGAGGCGGTCGCCACCACCGGACGTGCGGTCGTCTTCGCCGGTGCCACGGTGTGCATCGCCCTGCTGGGCATGTTCATGCTGCGGCTGGGCTTCCTCAACGGTGTGGCGGTCGCCGCCTCGCTGACCGTGGTGCTCACCGTCGCGGCGGCCGTGACCCTGCTGCCCGCCCTGCTGTCCTTCATCGGCCCGCGGGCCCTGAGCCGGCGCGAACGGCGGCGGCTGGCCGAGCACGGGCCGCAGCCGGAGCTGCCCACCGGGCTCGCCGCCCGCTGGTCGGCCTTCGTCGAACGTCACCCCAAGCTGCTCGGTTCCGCGGCCGTGGCCGTCATCGTCCTCCTCGCCCTGCCCACGCTCGCCCTCCGCCTCGGCAGCTCCGACCAGGGCAACGACCCGGAGTCGTCCACCACACGCCAGGCGTACGACCTGCTCGCCGCGGGCTTCGGGCCCGGCGTCAACGGTCCGCTGACGTTGGTGACGCGGGTGGAGGGCGCCGGCGACAAACTGGCCCTCGACAACCTCGACACCGTCCTGCGCACCACCGAGGGCGTGGCCTCCGCGACCCCGGTCCGCTACGACGGCGGCGGGGACACCGCCTACCTCACCGTCGTCCCCGACTCGGCCCCCCAGTCGCAGCGGACCAGCGACCTCGTCCACCGGCTGCGCGCCGATGTCCTTCCGCAGGCGGAGGCCGGAACCTCGCTCGACGTGCGCGTCGGCGGGCTGACCGCCGGCTACGACGACTTCGCCGCCGTCATCGTCGGCAAGCTGCCCCTGTTCGTCGGGGTCGTCATCGGGCTCGGCTGCGTGCTGCTCCTCGTCGCGTTCCGCTCGCTCGGCATACCGCTGAAGGCCGCCGCGATGAACATCGCCGCGGTGGCCGCCGCCTTCGGTGTCGTCGTCGCCGTCTTCCAGTGGGGCTGGGGCAGCGAGCTGCTGGGCCTCGGCCGGGCGGGCCCCATCGAGCCGTTCCTGCCCGTGATCATGGTGTCGGTGCTCTTCGGCCTCTCCATGGACTACCAGGTCTTCCTGGTCAGCCGGATGTACGAGGAGTGGCTCGAGACCGGCGACAACCGGCGGGCCGTCCGGGTCGGCCTCGCCGAGACCAGCCGGGTGATCAACTCCGCCGCGGTCATCATGATCTCGGTCTTCCTCGCCTTCGTGCTCAGCGGCGACCGCGTGATCGCCATGTTCGGCATCGCGCTGGCCTCCGCCGTCGCGCTGGACGCCTTCGTGCTCCGCACCCTCCTCGTCCCCGCCCTGATGCACCTGCTCGGCGGCGCCAACTGGTGGCTGCCGCGATGGCTGGAGAGCCGTCTGCCGCGCATCAGCATCGAGCCGCCCGGACTCCGTGCCGCACATGAGAGGCTCACCGAGGTCATGACGGAACTTCACGAGGAGCAGCCCCGCGATGTACGCGATATCCCTGGGTGACGACGGCGCCGAACTGCGCCCCCTGGAGACCTGGCACGCCGGGGAGCTCATGGCCAACATCGACCGGGGGCGGGACTTCATCGGCCGCCACGTCGGCCTGCCGGACGTGGTGACGGACCTGGACTCGGCCCGCGCCTATCTGCGCTCCTACGCCGAGAAGCGCGCCGCGGACGCCGGCGGCCTGCACGGCGTGTGGCTGGACGGCAAGCTGGTCGGCGGGCTGCTGTTCCGTGTCTGGGACACGACCGGCGGAGTGTGCGAGGCCGGCTGCTGGGTCGAGCCCTCCGCCGCCGGGCGCGGTCTCGTCACGCGCGGTATGCGAGTGCTGCTGGACTGGGCGTTTGACGAGCGCGGCATGCACCGTGTGGAGTGGCATGTGTCGTCGGCCAACGAACCCAGCATCAACGTGGCACGACGGCTGGGGATGACCCGCGAGGGTGTGCTCCGGGAAAACTACCTCTACCGGGGCGTGCGCACCAGCACCGAGATCTGGTCCGTGCTCGCCCCCGAGTGGCGTACGGTACGCGCGCGTGCCGCCCACAACGATCATTAAGGGACCTCTCAGACAGCGTCCGTACGGTGCGAGGCATGGGAACGAAGACAGTGGACGGAACCGAGACCGGCGCCGAGGCGAAGAAGGAAGAGGCGACGGCCGACGTCGTCAGGAACGACGACGAGCGGGCCGAGGAGCGCGCCACCGACGAGGTGACGGCCGAGAACACGGAGACCGGCGGCAAGGAGCCGGCGCACGTGAGCGAGGAGGCGGGCCCCTCCGGTGTCGGCCAGGGCGCCGGTGCCGTGGTCTCCGCCGCGCTGGGCCTGGTCGGGCTCACCGGCGGCTGGGTCGGCACCGTGGCCGCCGCGCGCGAGACTCTGATCGGCCAGCTGCAGACCTCCTCGGGCGCGACCGTGGCCAAGCAGATCAAGGCGGTCTACGGCGACGCCTGGCACGCCACCGCGCTGTGGGGCGGCCTGTTCGCGCTGGCCGCGCTGATCACCGGCGTCGTCGTGCTGGCCCGGCCCGCGTTCGGCGCCCCCGGGAAGCCGCAGGCCGCCTGGATCAAGTCGGTCGCCTGGGCGGGTGTCTCGCTCGGCGTCATCGGCCTGCTCCTGGCGGTCCTCAAGTACTCCGACGCGCTGCTCGCCCTGCCCACCGCAGGCTGAACGAGCACGCGAACGACACCCCCCTTAGGGGCCTTAGTCCGTCCGTGAGGGCCTTACGGACGGACTGAGGCCCCTTACGTGTGCCCCGTCCCCGCGGGTCCGCCGAAGATGCGGAACTCTCCCGATGTGGCGCACCCCCCTGGGAGACGAAGGTGGAGACATCGCCGGAAGCGATCCGGGAAAGCACCTTTCACCAGGGGAGACATCATGTTCGCGTTGGAACTGCAGCAGGCCCGTACCACCGAGCTGCACCGTCAGGCCGAGGCCGAGCGTCTGGTCCGTGAGGTGGTCAGGCAACGACGCACCGCTCGTCGCGAGGCGGCGGTCCGCCGTGGCGCCGAGCCCGAGGCCCATACCCGCGTTCCTCGCCGGGACCGGCTCGCCCGCGCCGCGTGAGTACGGGAGCGGAAGCGGGCGGCCGGACGGAAGCCGGCCGCCCGCTTCCGTATGGCCGTACGACGAACGTACCGGCGCTGTGGAAAACCCGGCCCGCAGGGCCCGGCCACCGTGCGATGCTCGGGCCCGTGGAGACCAGATCCGTAAGTCCCGTGTTCGTCGGCCGCACCGACGAACTGGGCGTCCTCAACGACGCGCTCGCCCGTGCCGCCGCGGGGGAGCCGCAGGCCTTGGTGATCGGCGGCGAAGCCGGCGTCGGCAAGACACGGCTCGTCGAGGAGTTCGCCGCCGCGGCCGGCCGCCGGGGCGCGGTCGTCGCGCTGGGCGGCTGTGTGGAGATCGGCGCCGACGGACTGCCCTTCGCCCCCTTCTCCACCGCCCTGCGCGCCCTGCGCCAGGCCCTCCCCGACGAACTGGCCGCCGCGGCCGCCGGCCAGGAGGAGGAACTGGCCCGGCTGCTGCCCGAACTGGGCGAGGCCACCGCCAGCCGGTACGACGAACAGGGCATGGCCCGCCTTTTCGAACTCACGGCCCGACTCCTGGAACGCATCGCGGCCGAACGCACCGTCGTCCTCGCCCTCGAGGACCTGCACTGGGCCGATGCCTCCACCCGCCACCTCCTCGCCTACCTCTTCCGCACCCTGCGCACCGGCCGCCTCGTCGTCCTCGCCACCTACCGGTCCGACGACATCCACCGCCGGCACCCCCTGCGGCCCCTGCTCGCCGAACTCGACCGGCTGCGCACCGTCCGCCGACTCGAACTCGCCCGCTTCACCCGCGACGAGGTCGGCCGCCAGATCGCCGGTATCCTCGCCACCGAACCCGACCCCGCCCAGGTCGACGAGATCTTCGAACGCTCCGACGGCAACGCGTTCTTCGTCGAGGAACTCGCCGCCGCCGCGTGCGAGGACTGCTGCACCGGCCTCACCGACACCCTGCGCGACCTGCTCCTGGTCCGTGTCGAGGCACTGCCCGAACCCGCCCAGCGGGTCGCCCGGATCATCGCCGAAGGCGGCTCCACCGTCGAGCACCGGCTGCTCGCCGCCGTCACCCGGCTCGCCGAGGACGACCTCATCGAGGCACTGCGCGCCGCCGTGGGCGCCAACATCCTCAAGCCCGCGCCCACCGGCGACGGCTACCGCTTCCGGCACTCCCTGGTCCGCGAGGCCCTCGCCGACGACCTGCTGCCCGGCGAACGCTCCCGTATCAACCGCCGCTACGCCGAGGCCCTGGAGGCCGACCCCGCACTCGTCCCCGCCGACGCCCGCGTCATGCGCCTGGCCAGCTACTGGTACCACGCCCACGACGCGGCCAAGGCCCTGCCCGCCGTCCTGGACGCCTCGGTCGTCGCTCGCCGCCGGCACGCCTACAGCGAGCAGCTGCGCCTGCTGGAGAGGGCGATGGAGCTGTGGGACACCACCCCCGAGGAGGTACGCGGCGCCCTGCGCGTCAACGACCACACCGACGCCTACCGGCCCTGTGGCTGCGACCCGGCCACCACGCCCCTGACCTATCTCGACCTCATGGCGGAGGCGGCCGTCGCGGGCCGCTTCTGCGGGGAACGGGAACGCGCCATGAAGATCGCCAAGCGGGCGCTGCGGCTGCTGGAGGACGAGGAGGATCCGCTGCGCGCCGCCTGGTTCTGGGCACAGTGCTCCCGGCTGGTCCAGGCCCAGGCCCGCGGCGACGGCTGGAAGGAACTGGCCACCGCACAGGAACTGGTCCGCGGACTGCCGCCGTCGGAGGTGCACGCCGAGATCCTCGCCCAGGTCGCCAACTGGTCCATGCTGCGCGAGCCCGGTCCCGACGCCCTCGCCGCCGCCGAACAGGCCGTGGAGTACGCGCGGATGGTGGGCGCCCGGGAAATCGAGCTGCACGCCCGCCTCACCCTCGGCGGCCTCATGGTCGACGCGGGTGACCCCGAGGCCGGGCTCGCCCTGATGCGCCAGGTCAAGGAGCAGGCACTGGAGGAAGGCGTCACACAGGTCGCCGGCCGCGCCTATGTGAACCTGCCCAGCGAACTGCACGTGGTGGGCCGCGCCCGGGAAGCCGTCCCGATCCTGCGGGAAGGGATCGCCTACACCCGCAAGTACGGCCTGCTGGACACCGAGGCCTGGGTGTGGGGCAACCTCTCCGAGTCGCTGTACGTGCTCGGCCACTGGGACGAGGCCGCCGACGCCGCCGCCCGTGCGCTCACCGTCGGACACGGTGCCAAACCCCAGGGCCTGGGCGCCCTCCGCCTCGCCCACCTCGCGCTCGGCCGGGGGGACACCGCCGAGGCGGGCCGCCGTCTCGCCACCGCCCGCGCCCACTACGGCCCCCACGACCCCGCACCCCAGCACTCCCTGCCCGTGGCCCGCATCGCCATCGGCGTCGCCGCCGCGGAGGGCCGGCTGCCCGACGCTCGCGCCGAACTGCTGCAGGCCCTGGAGCCCGGCTTTCCGCCCGGCACGCACCGCTACGCCTGGCCGCTGCTGCTGGCGGCCGCCACCGCCGAGGCCGACGCCCGCACCCTGCCGGCCGCGGCGGAGGGCCGTGCCGAGTTCCTCGACCGCCTCTTCGAGGCCGCCAGAAAGCTCACCACCGGCGCACCCGTCTGGCTCGCCCACGAGAAGTGGACCCGCGCCGAACTGCTGCGCGCCACCGCCGAGGACACCGCGGACACCTGGTCGGACGTGGTCACCGCCTTCGAGTGTCTTCAGCGCCCCTACGACCTCGCCCGCGTCCGGCTACGACTCGCCCAGGCCCTGCTGTCCGACGGCGGCGACGACGAGCGGGACCGGGCCGCGGTGCTGCTCCGCCTCGCCGGGGCCGTCGCCGACCACCTGGGCGCCCGTCCGCTGACCCGGGCCGTCGCCCTGCTCGCCCAGCGGGCCCGCCTCACCCCGGCCCGCGCCGCACGGCGGGAACTCGCCGCCGACCCCGCCGAGGCGCTCGGTCTCACCAGCCGGGAGCGGGACGTCCTGCGCCTGGTGTCCGCCGGCCGGACCAACCGCCAGATAGCCGAGGAGCTGTTCATATCCCCGAAGACGGCGAGCGTCCACGTCTCGAACATCCTGGGCAAGCTCGGTGTCTCGGGCCGGGGCGAGGCGGCGGCGCTGGCGCACCGGCAAGGGCTGTTCCCGGCTGAAACGCCCCCGTCCCGATCAGCGGGGTGAGGCTTACGCTGTAGGGACGTCGGCCGAGGGAGGCAGCGCGTGTTCAACGTCTTCGAGGAACTGTTCGCGCCCGGCCGCAAACACACCCGCGACGAGCAGAACCGGCTGGAGCTGACCCGGGAGGACGTCGGCGACGGCGACCCCGGACGCGGACCGATAGACCTCGTCTCCGGAAAGGTCGTCGTCCGGCTGCCGCGACAACCTCAGGAGAGTTCCCCGGAGGGCTGAGCGTCCCGGACGCTGAGCACCTCGTCCTCACCTCACCCGCAACTCCAGGATCCGGTCGTCCCCGCTTGTGGGGTGGCCCCGGCCGTCCGTGTTGCTGGTGACCAGCCACAGCTTGCCGTCGCCCGCCACCACCGTCCGGAGCCGGCCGTACTTGCCGGTGAGGAAGGCCTGCGGGTCCGCCGAGGCCTTCGTGCCGTCCAGCGGGATGCGCCACAGGCGCCGGCCCTTGAGGCCGGCCATCCAGATGACGCCGTCCACGTACGCGATGCCGCTGGGGGAGGCGTCGTCGGTGTGCCACTGGGCGAGGGGGTCGAGGAACCGGGAGTCGCCCGACCTGCCTTCGGCGTCCGGCCAGCCGTAGTTGCCGCCGGGCCTGATCGCGTTCAGCTCGTCCCAGGTGTCCTGGCCGAACTCCGAGGCGAACAGGCGCTGTTTGCCGTCCCAGGCCAGCCCCTGCACATTGCGGTGGCCGTAGCTGTACACCGGGGAGCCGGGGAAGGGGTTGCCCGGGGCCGGCTCGCCCTCCGGGGTCAGCCGCAGGATCTTGCCGCCCAGCGACTTCCGGTCCTGGGCCAGGCCCCGCCTGCCGCTCTCGCCCGTGCCGGCGTAGAGCATGCCGTCCGGGCCGAAGGCGATCCGGCCGCCGTTGTGGATGTAGCCCTTGGGGATGCCCTTGAAGACCGTGTCGGGGGCGCCGAGCTGTTCGCCGGCGGGCTTGTGCGCGTCGTAGAGCATGCGGACGATGCGGTTGTCCGATGCCGAGGTGAAGTAGGCGTAGACCATGTGGTCGGAGGCGTAGCCGGGGGAGAGGGCGATACCGAGGAGGCCGCCCTCCCCGGCCGGGGAGACCCCGGAGACCTTGCCCAGCTCGGTCTTCCGGCCCGTCTTCTCGTCGACACGGATGATCGTCCCGTCGTCCCGGGAGGAGACGAGCAGGCCGCCGTCCGGCAGCGGGGCCAGACCCCACGGGCTCTTCAGGTCCTCGGCGACCGTGCGCAGTACCGTCACCGTGCCCTTGGCCGGCGGTGTCCGCCCGGCCGCAGGTGCCGACGGGGCCGCACCGGAGGACGTCCCCACCGCGGTCGTACTCCCGCCGCCCGGCGACGACCCCCCGTCCGCGGAGCAGCCCGCCGCCAGCAGGAGCGCGGCCGCGGCCAACACGGCTGTCACAGCTCGACGTTGCACGATCTTGGTCCCTTCAGCGGCGGTCCCGGCGGCACCTTCACTCTCTCTCACCCACACCGCCACTCTCTCTCACCCACACCGCCACTCTCTCTCACCCACACCGTCCGCGCGGCCCGGGTTCCCGATGCGCCCCGGTACCGACGGTCAGTCCCACGATCCCTGGGCCGGGGGCAGTCCCGCGACCTCCGCCAGGTCCTCCGGCGTCAGGCGGAGCCCCGCCGCGGACGCGTTCTCCGTCACCCAGCGCTCCCGCTTGCTGCCCGGGACAGGGACGACGTGGCGGCCCTGGGCGAGTACCCACGCGAGGGCCACCTGGGCGGGGGTCACGTCCTCGCCGTGCCGGCGGGCGATACGGCGCAGGCCCACCACGACCGGCTGGTTGGCGGCCATCATCTCGGCCGTGAAGCGGGGATGACGGGCGCGGAGGTCGTCCCGCTCGAAGCCCTCGCCCGGGGTCAGCGTGCCGGTCAGGTAACCGTTGCCCAAAGGCATCGCGGCCAGGAAACCGACCCCCCGGGCCGCGCACCAGGGCAGCAGCCCGTCCAGTGCCTCCGGCGACCACACCGACAGCTCGGCCTGCACCGCGCTCACCGGGAACACCTGCTGCACCCGCTCCAGCTGGCGCAGCGTGGCGTCGTGCAGACGCCTGCCGGAGCGGCGGCCGGCGCGCGCACCCACCGCGCACAGGCCCAACGCCCGTACCTTTCCCGCCCGGACGAGCTCCGCCATCGCGCCCCACGTCTCCTCGACCGGCACCTCCGGGTCGGCGCGGTGGAGCTGGTACAGGTCGATCACGTCCGTCTGCAGGCGACGCAGCGACGCGTCGCACGCCCGCTTCACGTATCCGGGGCGCCCGTTGGCCACGATGTGCTGCTCACCGACCAGCAGGCCGACCTTGGTCGACACGAAAGCATCCGCACGGCGCTCCTTGAGCACCCGGCCCAGCAGCAGCTCGTTGGTGAAGGGCCCGTACATGTCGGCCGTGTCGAGCAGCGTCGAACCCAGGTCCAGAGCCCGGTGCACGGCCCTGACCGACTCCTCGCCCCGCTGCCGCGACCCGCTGTACGCCCAGCTCATCGGCATGCACCCGAGTCCGACGGCCCCCACCGCGAGCGCCCCCGCGCCGATCGTCCTGCGCTCCACCTGCCGTGAACCTCCCTCTGACCGGCCCCCAACCTAACCTCTGCGCTCCGGCGGGCCTGACATAGCCTCGGGACCATGACTGCTGACGTGTGGCTTCCCATCCCGCCGGACGAGATCGAAGGGCTCCCCGAGGGCCTGAACTACCTTTTCTGGGACGGCGGCGAGGGGGGCGACCAGGAGTTCCCCGGCGACCCCGCGGAATGCGCCGTGTACGTGGTGCCGTACATGAAGCGCTGGTCGGTCAAGGTGCGCCCGCTGGAGCACCTGCGACACGTCCAGGTCATCCAGACGCTCACCGCGGGAGTCGACGACATCACCGCCCGGCTGTCGTCCATCGTGCCGGGCGTGCGGCTGTGCAACGCCCGGGGTGTGCACGAGGCCAGCACCGCCGAGCTCGCGCTCACGCTGATCCTCGCGTCGCTGCGGGGGATTCCCGATTTCGTCCGGGCGCAAGAGCAGGGACGCTGGCAGAGCGGGTTCCGTCCGGCCCTCGCCGACAAGAACGTCCTCATCGTCGGATACGGAGCCATCGGCGCGGCCATCGAGGACCGGCTCGCGCCCTTCGAGCTCGCGCGGGTGGCGCGCGTCGCGCGCTCAAGTCGCACCACGGCGCGCGGTCCGGTGCACCCGCTCACCGAACTGCCCTCCCTGCTCCCCGATGCCGACGTCGTAGTCCTTTCCACGCCCTTGACAGAGGCCACCCGGGGCCTGGTCGACGCCGACTTCCTGGCCCGGATGAAGGACGGGGCCCTCCTGGTCAATGTGGCCCGGGGGCCGGTCGTCGACACGAAGGCGCTGCTCACGGAGCTGGACAGCGGACGGCTCAGCGCCGCCCTGGACGTCACCGACCCGGAGCCGCTGCCCCCGGCGCACCCCCTGTGGCGTGCGCCGGGCGTGCTGATCAGCCCGCACGTGGGCGGTCCCACCTCGGCGTTCCTGCCGCGCGCCCAGCGGCTGCTGGCGGACCAGTTGCGCCGTTTCGTGAACCGGGAGCCGCTGCGCAACGTGATCCTCACGACGGGCTCCTCGGCAGGGGCGTAGCCCCGATCGCGTACCCTCCGCGACCCCGCGGGCGCGGTGCGTACGCGTGTTGCCGTAGATCGTCACGGAGCGTAGAGAAGCTATGTCCCTGAGTGACGAGACTGGTGTATCGTCCCGACAGGGGCTGCGCCGCGGACCGTTCGGCGCCGGGGATGGACATTTCAGAATTTGTGAGGGGGGCGACGGGCGATGCACGGCCTATGGACGAACGATCCGACGCGGCGGAGCCGCCGACGGCGACCCTGGCGCAAGGTCACGCTCAGGCGCGGCCACCACACCGACCACCACACCGGCCACCACGCACGGACCGGGAGGGCCCGGTGAGCCCCCCGCCCGTCACGACCCTCGACGGACCGCCGCGTACGCAGCGCCCGTCGGGGACGCTGCTGCCCCTGCCTCCGGCCTCCGGCCACGGCCCACGCCTCGTCCACCAGCTGGTGCTGGCCCTGGTGTGCGCGGGATACGCCGTCGGTTCCGCGTTCGACTGGGGCTCGAACACAGTCGCGCTGGTCATGGGCGACTTCGGGCTGACCGCGGCGGCGGGCACCGCCGCCGTCTCCTGCTTCCTCTACGCCCGCAGCCCACGGGTCCGTTTCCGGCCCGCCTGGCTGCTGTTCGCCCTGTCATCGGCGATGGCGGCCCTGGGCAACGCGGTCTGGGGATGGTACGAGGTCGTGCTGGACCAGCCCGTGCCCAGCCCCAGCTACGCCGACCTGTTCTTCCTGTGCTTCGCACCGCCCGCCATCGTGGGGCTGCTGGTGCTCGCCAAACGCCCGGCGAACAAGGCGGGCTGGATCTGTCTGGCGCTGGACGCCTGGCTGATCGGCGGCTCCCTGCTCACCCTGTCGTGGAGCCTCGCGCTCGCCCAGGCCGCCCGGTTCGACGGACCGAGCGTGGCGCACGCCGCCCTGTCGCTGGCGTACCCGCTGCTCGACATCGCCCTCGTCAGCATGGTGCTCGCGACGCACTTCAGGCGCGCACCGGGCAACCGGACCGCGGTGAACACCGCGATCGGCGCCCTCGCCCTGACCGTGATGTGCGACGCCCTGTTCACCTCGCCGCTGCTGCACAGCAGCTACCACTCGGGCCAGCTGCTCGACGCGGGCTGGTTCGCCGGTTCGCTGCTCCTGGCGTACGCCCCGTGGGCCGCTCCCCGGCGCCAGGATCCGCAGAACGCCGAGAGAGACCGGCGTGGCACGGACGGGCACACCCGCGTGATCCACGAACACGTGCCCGGTCAGCGCGGCGGCCACCCCGCGGCGTCGGCGTACGCGCCCGAGCCCGCGCCGGGGGGTGATCACAGCCGGTACCCGGCGGGCCCGCCCCTCACCGGATCCCTGGCCGCACTCACGCCGTACCTGGCCGCGGCCGTCTGCACGCTGGGCATCCTGTACAACGTCCTCGACGGCCGCAGCCCCGACCACGTGGTGCTCATCACCGCCGGCTGCGTCGTGCTCGCCCTCGTCGTACGCCAGGGCATCATGCTGCTCGACAACATCACCCTCACCCAGGAACTGGCCCAGAAGGAGAACCACTTCCGCTCCCTGGTGCAGGGCTCCAGCGACGTCATCATGATCGCCGCGCCCAACGGCATCCTCCGGTACGTCTCCCCGGCCGCCGCCGGGGTCTACGGACGGCACGCCGAGGAACTGGTGGGCACGGAACTGGCCCATCTCATCCACCCGGAGGACCTGGGCTGCGTGGTGCACGAGGTGCGCCGGTTCCTCGCCGCCAGTCCGCTCGAGGAACCCACCACCCGCATCGAGTGCCGCTTCCGCTCCGGTGACGGCGGCTGGCTGAACGTCGAGTCCACCGTCAACCGCCACCACGGGGGCCTCATCTTCAACAGCCGGGACGTGACGGAAAGAGTGCGGCTGCAGGCGCAGTTGCAGCACAACGCCGAACACGACCCGCTCACCGACCTGCCCAACCGCTCCCTGTTCACCAAGCGTGTGCAGCAGGCCCTGTCCGGCCGCCGCGCCTCCGACCGGGGCGACCGGCTGCGCGGCACGGCGGTCCTCTTCATCGACCTGGACGGCTTCAAGGCCGTCAACGACACGATCGGGCACCAGGCGGGGGACGAACTGCTCGTCCAGGCCGCCCGCAGACTCCAGGACGCCGTCCGGCAGGGGGACACCGCCTCCCGGCTGGGCGGCGACGAGTTCGCGGCCCTGATCGTCGGTGACGGCACCCGCGACCGCGCCGCCCGGGAGCGGAACATCCTGGAGCTCGCCGACCGCCTCAGGACGACCCTCTCCCAGCCGTACCTGATCGACGGCAACGACGTCCGTGTCAACGCCTCCATCGGCGTCGCCTTCGCCGAACCCGGCCTCGGCGCGGGCGAGCTGCTGCGCAACGCCGACCTCGCGATGTACCGGGCCAAGTCGGCCGGGAAGGGCCGCGTCGAGCTGTACAAACCCCAGATGCAGCAGGACGTCGTACGCAAGGCGGAGCTGGCCACGCGGCTGCGTGCCGCACTGCACGACGGTGAGTTCGCGCTGCTGCACCAGCCGGTGGTGTGTCTGGAGAACGGCCGGATCACCTCGGTCTCCGCGCAGGCACGCTGGCGCTCCTCCCAGGGAGTGCTCTTCACCCCGGCGGAGTTCCTGCGGGTGGCCGAGGACAGCGACAAGACCTCCGAACTCGAGCGCTGGGTCATCGAGGAGGCCGTGGAGCAGGCCGCCGAGCGGGCCGCGACCGGGCTGAACGTGCCCGTGTCCGTCCGGATGAGCGCCCGGCGGCTGCTGGACCGCTCCATGCCGCTCGGCTCGGTGGAAGCCCTTCTGACGCGTCACGGGCTGCCGTCCGGCTCGCTCGTCCTGGAACTGTCCGACACCGATCCCCGGGTGGGCCTGGACGAACTGGAGCGGCGCTTGACCGCGCTCAGTCGGCTCGGTGTCCGGATCGCGCTGGACGGCTTCGGCAGCGGCTACGCGGCGATCACGGCATTGCGCAGACTCCCCGTCGACGTGCTGAAACTCGACCGCAGCCTGGTCGAGGGCGTCGTGGAGTCGGCACGGTTGCACAAGATCACAAGTGGGCTGCTGCGTATCGCCACCGACCTCGGACTGCAGTCCGTGGCCGAGGGCGTGGACCTGCCCGAGCAGGTGGGAGCGCTGCGCGCGATGGGCTGCACGCACGCCATGGGCACGGCCTTCTCCGGGCCACTGGACGAGTACCGGCTGCGCAGAGCGCTCGGATCCGGCCACTATCCGGTTCCGCACGCGGCGGCCGAACCCGCGCCGGTGTTCGCAGGCGGTTCCGCGGGGGTGTACACCAGTGGTGTCACCGGCGGAGTCTCCGCCGTCTTCGGAGGCAGCAATGCACTGCGCTCACATAATGAGACGCCCGTCCCACCCACTTGACACATGGTGCGCGTCGGGGGGAGGGTCTGTGCCATGCGCACCCGAATTCTCGTACTTGGACAGCGCGTCGGCTGAGCTGGGACCCACCGGAGGAGGATCCGGAAAGCCCAGCGACCCTCACCGGCGCGCTCCCCTCGCTTGCCTTCCGGCACGAGGGGTTTTTTGTTGCACCAGCACCTGTCGTACAGCAGCCGTACACCGCACCAACCTCGCACAAACCCTCGCAAAAACCTCAGCATCGAGAAGAGAATGCCGATGACCGAGCAGGCCACCGGGGCCCACCATCCGCAGCCGCGGCCCCGTTCCGGAGGACAGTCCGCCCACGTCGAGCACGTCACGGGCGCGCAGTCCCTCATCCGCTCTCTCGAGGAGGTCGGGGCCGACACGGTATTCGGTATCCCCGGCGGCACGATCCTTCCGGCGTACGACCCGCTGATGGACTCCACCAAGGTCCGCCACGTCCTGGTCCGGCACGAGCAGGGCGCCGGCCACGCGGCCACCGGCTACGCGCAGGCCACCGGCAAGGTGGGCGTCTGCATGGCGACCTCCGGTCCCGGCGCCACCAACCTGGTCACCCCGATCGCCGACGCCAACATGGACTCGGTGCCGCTGGTCGCCATCACCGGTCAGGTGGTGTCCTCCGCCATCGGCACGGATGCCTTCCAGGAGGCGGACATCGTCGGCATCACCATGCCGATCACCAAGCACAGCTTCCTGGTCACCAGGGGCGAGGACATCCCCCGGGTGATCGCGCAGGCGTTCCACATCGCCTCGACCGGCCGCCCGGGTCCGGTCCTGGTGGACATCCCCAAGGACATCCTCCAGAAGAAGACCACCTTCTCCTGGCCGCCGGCCCTGGACCTGCCCGGCTACCGGCCCGTCACCAAGCCGCACGCCAAGCAGATCCGTGAGGCGGCCAAGCTGATCACCTCCGCGAAGCGGCCCGTCCTCTATGTCGGCGGAGGCGTGCAGAAGGCCCACGCCACCGCGGAGCTCAAGGTCCTCGCCGAGCTCACCGGAGCGCCCGTCACCACCACCCTGATGGCGCTCGGCGCGTTCCCCGACAGCCACCCGCAGCACCTGGGGATGCCGGGCATGCACGGTTCGGTCGCCGCCGTCACCGCGCTGCAGAAGGCCGACCTGATCGTCGCCCTCGGAGCCCGCTTCGACGACCGCGTCACCGGCAAGCTGGACAGCTTCGCCCCGTACGCCAAGATCGTCCACGCCGACATCGACCCCGCCGAGATCGGCAAGAACCGCGCCGCCGACGTGCCGATCGTCGGGGACGCCCGCGAGGTCATCGCCGACCTGGTCCAGGCGGTGCAGAAGGAACACAGCGAGGGCACGCAGGGCGAGGCCGCCAAGTCCCGGTACGCGGCCTGGTGGAAGGACCTCAACCGCTGGCGCGAGACCTACCCGCTCGGCTACGACCAGCCCGAGGACGGCTCCCTGTCCCCGCAGCAGGTCATCGAGCGCATCGGGCAGCTCGCGCCGGAGGGCACGATCTTCGCGGCGGGCGTCGGCCAGCACCAGATGTGGGCCGCCCACTTCATCCAGTACGACAAGCCCGCCACCTGGCTGAACTCCGGCGGCGCGGGCACGATGGGCTACGCGGTCCCGGCCGCCATGGGCGCCAAGGCCGGACAGCCCGAGCGGGCCGTGTGGGCCATCGACGGCGACGGCTGCTTCCAGATGACCAATCAGGAGCTCACCACCTGCGCCCTGAACAACATCCCGATCAAGGTCGCCATCATCAACAACGGTGCCCTCGGGATGGTCCGCCAGTGGCAGACCCTGTTCTACAACCAGCGGTACTCCAACACCGTGCTGCACTCCGGCCCGGGCGACGACCCCAAGGGCCCGAGCGCCGGCACCCGCGTCCCCGACTTCGTGAAGCTGTCGGAGGCCATGGGCTGCCACGCGATCCGCTGCGAGTCCCCGGACGACCTCGACAAGGTCATCGAAGAGGCGAACTCCGTCAACGACCGCCCCGTCGTCGTCGACTTCATCGTCCACGAGGACGCGATGGTGTGGCCGATGGTCGCCGCCGGCACCTCCAACGACGAGATCATGGCCGCCCGGGACGTCCGCCCCGACTTCGGCGACAACGAAGACGACTGAGCCGGGAAGAGCGAAGAGGAAGACCAGACATGTCCAAGCACACGCTCTCCGTCCTGGTGGAGAACACGCCCGGCATCCTCGCCCGGATCGCCGCGCTGTTCTCCCGCCGCGGCTTCAACATCGACTCGCTCGCCGTCGGGGTCACCGAGCACCCCGACATCTCCCGCATCACCATCGTGGTGCAGGTCGACGACCTGCCGCTGGAGCAGGTGACCAAGCAGCTCAACAAGCTGGTCAACGTGCTGAAGATCGTCGAGCTGGAGCCCGGCCAGGCGGTCCAGCGCGAACTCGTCCTGGTGAAGGTGCGCGCCGACAACGAGACACGCTCCCAGATCGTCGAGATCGTCCAGCTCTTCCGCGCCAAGACCGTCGACGTCTCCCCGGACGCCGTGACCATCGAGGCCACCGGCAGCAGCGACAAGCTGACCGCCATGCTCAAGATGCTGGAACCGTTCGGCATCAAGGAGCTGGTCCAGTCCGGCACCATCGCGATCGGACGGGGCGCCCGCTCGATCACGGACCGGTCGCTGCGCGCCCTCGACCGGTCGGCGTAAGGACGCGCTCGGGCGGTCGGGTGACACCGGCCGCCCGTATCGCGAGACCCCGAAACTCCCCTGCGACCCGCCGTCATACGGTGGGACTCACACCCTGTACACCAAGGAGAGAACCCAAAGTGGCCGAGCTGTTCTACGACGCTGACGCCGACCTGTCCATCATCCAGGGCCGCAAGGTCGCGGTCATCGGATACGGCAGCCAGGGCCACGCCCACGCCCTGTCGCTGCGCGACTCGGGTGTCGACGTCCGCGTCGGTCTGCACGAGGGCTCCCAGTCCAAGGCGAAGGCCGAGGAGCAGGGTCTGCGCGTGGTGACGCCGTCCGAGGCCGCCGCCGAGGCCGACGTCATCATGATCCTGGTCCCGGACCCCATCCAGTCCCAGGTCTACGAGGAGCACATCGCCCCGAACCTGAACGACGGCGACGCGCTGTTCTTCGGTCACGGCTTCAACATCCGCTTCGGCTTCATCAAGCCCCCGGCCGGCGTGGACGTCTGCATGGTCGCCCCGAAGGGCCCGGGCCACCTGGTGCGCCGCCAGTACGAGGAGGGCCGCGGCGTTCCCTGCATCGCCGCCGTCGAGCAGGACGCCTCCGGCAACGCCTTCGCGCTCGCCCTGTCGTACGCCAAGGGCATCGGCGGCACCCGCGCCGGCGTCATCAAGACGACCTTCACCGAGGAGACCGAGACCGACCTGTTCGGTGAGCAGGCCGTGCTCTGCGGTGGCACCGCGGCACTGGTCAAGGCGGGCTTCGAGACGCTGACCGAGGCCGGCTACCAGCCCGAGATCGCCTACTTCGAGTGCCTGCACGAGCTGAAGCTGATCGTCGACCTCATGTACGAGGGCGGCCTGGAGAAGATGCGCTGGTCCATCTCCGAGACCGCCGAGTGGGGCGACTACGTCACCGGTCCGCGGATCATCACCGACGCCACCAAGGCCGAGATGAAGCAGGTCCTCGCCGAGATCCAGGACGGCTCCTTCGCCCAGAACTGGATGGACGAGTACCACGGCGGCCTGAAGAAGTACAACGAGTACAAGCAGCAGGACTCCGAGCACCTGCTGGAGACCACCGGCAAGCAGCTGCGCAAGCTGATGAGCTGGGTCAACGAGGAGGCGTAGGCTTCCAGGAAGGCCCCGGGGGCCGGAGCAGGACTGCTCCGGCCCCGTTGGCCATACCGTCCTGCCACGGACGGGTGATCCTTCCGCAGAGGCGTAAGACGCTCCGTGTCACGCCACTACACTGCTGCACAACACGCGTCAGGCCCACAGCGTCGTGCGTCTTCCGCGGCTAAGCGACCCCGAGGCATTTCCGGTGCCGCTCCCCTCCACCGCCTGCGGCCGTCGGGACGGCCGTCCGCATTGGACTTGTGAGGACCTCACGTGAGCTCGAAACCCGTCGTACTCATCGCTGAAGAGCTTTCGCCCGCCACCGTCGACGCGCTCGGCCCGGACTTCGAGATCCGGCACTGCAACGGCGCCGACCGGGCCGAACTGCTCCCCGCCATCGCCGACGTGGACGCGATCCTGATCCGCTCCGCCACCAAGGTCGACGCCGAGGCGATCGCCACCGCGAACAAGCTGAAGGTCGTCGCACGAGCCGGCGTCGGCCTGGACAACGTGGACGTCTCCGCCGCCACCAAGGCCGGCGTGATGGTCGTCAACGCCCCCACCTCGAACATCGTGACCGCCGCCGAGCTGGCCTGCGGTCTCCTCGTCGCCACCGCCCGCCACATCCCGCAGGCCAACGCCGCGCTGAAGAACGGCGAGTGGAAGCGCAGCAAGTACACGGGCGTGGAGCTCGCCGAGAAGACCCTCGGTGTCGTGGGCCTCGGCCGCATCGGCGCGCTCGTCGCGCAGCGCATGTCCGCCTTCGGGATGAAGGTCGTCGCCTACGACCCCTACATCCAGCCCGCCCGCGCCGCGCAGATGGGCGTCAAGGTGCTGTCGCTGGACGAGCTGCTCGAGGTCTCCGACTTCATCACCGTGCACCTGCCCAAGACGCCCGAGACGCTCGGCCTGATCGGCGAGGAGGCGCTGCGCAAGGTCAAGCCGTCGGTGCGGATCGTCAACGCCGCGCGCGGCGGCATCGTCGACGAGGAGGCGCTGTACTCCGCCCTCAAGGAGGGCCGCGTGGCCGGCGCCGGCCTGGACGTGTACGCCAAGGAGCCCTGCACCGACTCCCCGCTGTTCCAGTTCGACCAGGTCGTGTGCACCCCCCATCTCGGCGCGTCGACGGACGAGGCGCAGGAGAAGGCGGGCATCGCCGTCGCCAGGTCGGTGCGTCTCGCCCTCGCCGGTGAGCTGGTGCCGGACGCGGTGAACGTCCAGGGCGGTGTCATCGCCGAGGACGTCAAGCCGGGTCTGCCGCTCGCCGAGCGCCTCGGCCGGATCTTCACCGCGCTCGCGGGCGAGGTCGCGGTCCGCCTCGACGTCGAGGTGTACGGCGAGATCACCCAGCACGACGTGAAGGTGCTGGAGCTGTCCGCGCTCAAGGGCGTCTTCGAGGACGTCGTCGACGAGACCGTGTCGTACGTCAACGCCCCGCTGTTCGCCCAGGAGCGCGGTGTCGAGGTGCGCCTGACGACGAGCTCCGAGGCGGCGGACCACCGCAACGTCGTCACCGTGCGCGGCACGCTCGCGGACGGCGAGGAGGTGTCGGTCTCCGGCACCCTGGCCGGCCCGAAGCACCTCCAGAAGATCGTCGCCGTCGGGGACTACGACGTCGACCTCGCACTCGCCGACCACATGGTCGTCCTGCGGTACGAGGACCGGCCGGGTGTCGTCGGCACCGTCGGCCGGATCCTCGGCGAGGCGGGCGTCAACATCGCCGGTATGCAGGTCGCCCGGGCGGCGGCCGGAGGCGAGGCGCTGGCCGTGCTGACCGTCGACGACACGGTGGACTCGGGTGTGCTGGCCGAGGTCGCGGAGGAGATCGGCGCCACGTCGGCCCGCTCCGTGAACCTCGTCTGACCCGGCAGGGCGACACCGGTACGAAAGCGCCGGGCGGGCTGGTGATCCAGCCCGCCCGGCGCTTTCGTCTTGCTCCGCCCCGTCAGGCGGTCGCTGCCTCCGGCTCCTCGGCCCGCGGAACCTCCCGCACCTGGATCCGCCGCAGGGTCATCGCGGCCGCCACGGCCGCGCCCGCCAGCAGTACCGCCCCGCCGAGCGCCGCCGCGTGCATCCCGTTGGTGAACGCCTCCCGTGCGGCCGTGGTCAGGGCGTCGCCCGCCCCGGCGGGGAGCCGGCCGGCGACGGCGAGGGCGCCGCCCAGGGTCTCGTGGGCCGCGGCCGGAGCCGAGGCCGGGATGTCGTGGCGGTAGACGGCCGTGCCGATGGAGCCGAGGACCGCCATGCCGAGGGCGCCGCCGAACTCGGTGCCGGTCTCCATGACGGAGGAGGCCGCGCCCGCCTGCTCGACCGGGGCGGTGCTCATGGCGAGGTCGGACAGCTGGGACATCACCATGACGACCCCGGAGGCGAGGACGCCGGCGGCGGCCAGGGTGAGCCACAGGGAGTCGGTGCCGGTCAGGGCGAGCATGCCGTAGCCGGCCGCGGTGACGGCGAAGCCGGCGGCGACGACGTACCCCCGGTCGACGCCCTTCTGGACGAGCTGGGTGGTGACCGGTCCGGCGACGCCGATGAGGACCGAGGGGAGCAGGCTCCACAGCGCGGCCTCGAGGGGGCTCTTGCCGAGGACCGACTGCAGGTACTGGGTGGTGAAGAGGGCCGAGCCCATCATCCCGAAGGCGGAGACCAGGGTGAGCACGATCGACGGGGTGAAGCCGCGGGCCCGGAACAGGGCCGGGGAGATCAGCGGTGAGGCGTTGGTGCGCTGCCGGCGGACGAAGAGCGCGGCGAACAGCAGGCCGACGGCGACCGACACGACGTACCGGATGTGCCAGCCCTCCGACGGGATCTCCTTGAGGCCGTAGATCACGGGGAGCACGGCGGCCATCGACAGCGGGACGCTCACCCAGTCGAAGCGGCCGGGGTTCGCGCTGCGGGACTCGGGGAGCAGGACCGGGCCGAGGACCAGCAGGAGCAGCATTGCGGGCAGGTTGACCAGGAAGACCGACCCCCACCAGAAGTGCTCGACGAGGATGCCGCTCATCACCGAGCCGAGCGCGATCCCGCCCGTCATCACGCCGGACCACAGGCCGATGGCCTTCGCGCGCTGGCCGGGGTCGGTGAACATGGTGCGCAGCAGGGCCATGGTCGACGGCATCAGGGTCGCCCCGCCGATGCCGAGCACCGCGCGGGCGGCGATCAGGGTCTCGGCGCTGTCGGCGTAGGCCGCGAGCACCGAGGCGGTGCCGAAGGCGGCGGCGCCCATCAGGAGGAGCCGGCGGCGGCCGATGCGGTCGCCGAGCGAGCCCATCGTCATCAGCAGGCCGGCCAGGACGAAGCCGTAGATGTCGAAGATCCACAGCTGCTGGGTGCCGGTCGGCCGCAGGTCCGCGTTGATCGCGGGGGTCGCGAAGTAGAGGACGGACACGTCCATCGAGACCAGCAGCAGCGGCAGCATCAGCACGCCGAGGGCGGTCCATTCACGGCGCCCGGCGAGGGCGGTCGGGGTGGCGCTCGTCGAGTTCGTCATGCCAAGGAATGTACGCGCGTATTAAACGCTTGTCTAGAACGCTTGTGTAATTCATGCGTCTAGGACGGCTGTATGGATCGCGGAGTAGGGTGGTCCGCATGGGACACCGTGAGGATCTGCTCGAAGGCGCCAAGCGCTGCCTGCTGGAGAAGGGCTTCGCGCGCACCACGGCGCGCGACATCGTCAAGGAGTCGGGGACCAACCTGGCCTCGATCGGCTACCACTACGGCTCGAAGGACGCGCTGCTCGCGCAGGCCTACGTCTCGCTGGTGGAGGGCATGTCCGACGGCTTCGGCCGGGCCGGGGAGGACGGCGTCGACGGAGCCCCCGGCTCGCTCGAGCGGTTCCGGGCGGTGTGGCGGGGAATCGTCGACAGCATGCGCGCGCCCGGCTCCGTGTGGCGGCTCAGCATGGAGGTCATGACCGTCCAACTGCCCGAGGTCCGCGACCACTTGTCCCGCGCCCAGCGGGAGGGCGGCCGGGGTCTCGTCGCGCTGCTCATGGGCGTACCGGAGGAGGAGGTGTCCGACGGGACCGCGGACACCCTCGGCCGGTTCTACCTCACGCTGATGACCGGCCTCATCGCCCAGTGGACCTTCGACCCCAGGACCGCGCCCGACGAGGACGCCCTCACCGAGGGGCTGCGCCAGGTCATCGAGGCCGCCACCGCGACGCGCCCCTAGAGCCGCGCCCCCTTCAGCGCCATGTGCAGCAGCAGCCGGTCCTCCCCGTCGTCGAGGTCCAGTCCCGTCAGCTGCTCCACCCGGGACAGCCGGTAGTACAGGGTCTGGCGGTGGATGCCCAGCTCGGCGGCGGTGCGGCCGGCCTGGCCCGCGCAGTCGAGGTAGACCTCGGCGGTACGGGCCAGCTCCTGGTGGGCGGGCGTGAGCAAGGGGGCCACCACCGGATCGTGGGCGGTCTCGGGCGGCAGCGAGGTCAGCAGACGGTACGGGCCGATCTGCGCCCACTCGGCGACCGGCCCGAACCGGGGTTCCGCCAGGGCCGCACGGGCCGCCGCGGACGCCTCCTGCCAGGCGGCCCCCAGCTCGGCGAGCCCCATCCGGGCCGCGGCGATCCCGGCGGCGACCGCGCCGGCCCCGGCCCCGGTCCCGTCCCCGCCCCTTTCCAGCAGCCGCCCCGCCGCCGACACGGCCGGAGTCATGGTGTGCGTCGACCGCAACCGCACCAGCAGTGCCAGCGACTGCGCGGCCAGCCCCCACGGCACCGTGCACAGCGCGGTCGCCCCCGGCAGCGTACGGACCGAGGGCGCGTCACCCGGGTCGGCGGACGGCCAGGGTGCCACGCACACCACCGTGTGCGGACCGTCCGCGCGAGCACCGAGGGCCGTGCGCAGCTCCGCCACCGCCATGTCCCGCGGCCAGCCCCGCTCCGCCGTGAGCACCGACCGCAGTTCCCGGGTCAGGTCCGCACCGTGCTGCGCCTCGTCCGCGAGCAGCGCCCCGATCCGGTCCGCGACCCCCATCGCCGCGGTCAGCTGCCGCTCGCTGGGACCAGGGTCGTCGTCCAGCAGCCAGACGTACCCGAGGACGACACCCCGATGGCGTACGGGGAGGCAGATGCGCCCCCGGTACACCCCCGCCTCCGGGGTCGGCGGGATGCGTACCGGGCCGGTCGCCCGCGTGATTCCGAAGCCCTCGAACCATCTCCGGACCGCCGCCGTGGAGCGCCGGGTCAGGATCGAGCGGGTGCGCACCGGGTCCAGCGCGGAGGCGTCCAGCTCGCCCTCGCTGTCGTACGCGCCGAAGGCGATCAGCTCGAAGTCGCGGTTCTCCAGTGTCGCCGGCACGCCCAGGAGCTCCGATATCTCGTCGACCAGCTCCTGGTAGTCACCCACGTTCTTGAAAGGTGCGGCATCGGACATCACCCGGGCATTGTCCCGCATATCCGCGCCGCCTTCATACATCTGTCTGAGATCCCGGGCGCGGATGCGTGACAGCTGTCGATGGCCGACGATCGGGGGGATCCTTAGGTTTCACGGTGGTTCTCCGTGCCGTACCCGATGTCGGGTGTCGGCCTTCTTTGGCCTTGTTGTGGAGGTGCCCCGTGCTGGGTCCCGTGATTCTCGCCGCGTCGCGCAGCGACCGGATGCGACGCCTGATCTCGGCGGCCCCGGTGACCAAGCAGGTCGTCGACCGCTTCATCGCCGGTGAGACGGTGGACGACGTCGTCCCGATCATCGAGGACCTCACCGCTGAGGGCCTGGAGCTGACCATGGACGTGGTCGGCGAGGACATCACCACCCCCGAGCAGGCCACCGCCGCCCGGGACGCCTACCTGACGCTGATCGGCCGCCTCGAGGAGCTGGAGCTCGGCGAGAAGGTCGAGATGTCCGTCAAGCTGTCCATGTTCGGCCAGGCGCTGGAGAACGGCCACGAGCTGGCCCTCGCAAACGTCCGCCCCGTCGTCGAGGCCGCCGCCGCCATCGGCACGACCGTCACCCTGGACGCCGAGGACCACACCACCCTCGACTCGATGTTCGCCATCCACGAGGAACTGCGGAAGGACTTCCCGCAGACCGGCTGCGTCATCCAGGCCTACCTCTTCCGCACCGAGGCCGACGCCCGCCGCCTCGCCGCGAGCGGCAGCCGCGTCCGCCTGGTCAAGGGCGCCTACAAGGAGCCCGCCGAGGTCGCCCACCAGCAGAAGAACGAGATCGACAAGGCGTACGTCCGGACCTTGAGGATCCTGATGGACGGCGAGGGGTACCCGATGGTCGGCTCCCACGACCCGCGTCTGATCAGCATCGCCCAGGAACTCGCCCACCGCGCCGGGCGCAAAATGGACGAGTACGAGTTCCAGATGCTCTATGGCATCCGCAGCGACGAACACCTGCGGCTGGCCGCCGAGGGTCACCGCATGCGCGTCTACACCGCCTACGGCACCGACTGGTACGGCTACTTCATGCGGCGCCTGGCGGAGAAGCCGGCCAACCTGCGCTTCTTCGTGCGCAGCATGATCACCAAGGGCTGAGCCCGCACCCCGCCCGCAACACCGCTCACCTCAAGGAGTTACGGATCTCATGGACGCTGTGACCCAGGTCCCCACCCCCGTCAACGAGCCGGTGCACGGCTACGCCCCCGGCACGCCCGAGCGCGCCCGGCTGGAGGCCAAGCTGAAGGAGCTGGCCGACAACCCGATCGACCTGCCCTGCACCATCGGCGGTGAGCAGCGGATGGGCGGCGGCGAGGCCTTCCAGGTCGTCCAGCCGCACAACCACAAGGCCGTCCTCGGTACCTACCGCAACGCCACCCAGCAGGACGCGCAGGACGCCATCGACGCGGCGCTGGCCGCCGCGCCCGCCTGGCGTGCGCTGTCCTTCGACGACCGTGCGGCGATCTTCCTGCGCGCCGCCGAGCTGCTGTCGGGCCCGTGGCGGGAGACGCTCGCCGCCTCCACCATGCTCGGCCAGTCCAAGACGGCCCAGCAGGCAGAGATCGACACTCCCTGCGAGCTGATCGACTTCTGGCGCTTCAACGTGTCCTACGCCCGCCAGATCCTCGCCGAGCAGCCCCCGGCCAACGCCCCGGGCGTCTGGAACCGCCTCGACCACCGCCCGCTCGAGGGCTTCGTCTACGCGATCACGCCCTTCAACTTCACCGCGATCGCGGGCAACCTGCCCACCGCGCCCGCGCTGATGGGCAACGTCGTGGTGTGGAAGCCGTCCCCGACCCAGACCCACGCCGCCGTGCTGCTCATGCGGCTGCTGGAGGAGGCCGGGCTGCCCAAGGGCGTCATCAACCTCGTCACCGGCGACGGCATCGCGGTCTCGGAGGTCGCCCTGGAGCACCGGGACCTCGCCGGCATCCACTTCACCGGCTCGACCAAGACCTTCCAGTACCTGTGGAAGACGGTCGGCAACAACATCGAGAAGTACCGCTCCTACCCGCGGCTGGTCGGCGAGACCGGCGGCAAGGACTTCGTGGTCGCCCACCCGAGCGCCGACCGCGCCGTCCTCAAGACCGCCCTGACCCGCGGTGCCTTCGAGTACCAGGGCCAGAAGTGCTCGGCGACCTCCCGGGCGTACATCCCGGCGTCCATCTGGAACTCCGGTTTCAAGGAGGAGTTCGCCGCCGAGGTCGACGGCATCGCCATGGGCGACGTCACCGACTTCTCCCACTTCATCGGCGCGGTCATCGACGAGCGTTCCTTCGCCAA
>NZ_JBSFIK010000035.1:0-103958 GCF_053597535.1 Streptomyces sp. NPDC001348
AGCCGAAGCTGCCCGGGAAGTTCCCGATCGGCATGCTCGCCCGGTAGATCTTGCCGTTGTCACCGGCGAAGAACAGGTACATGTTCTGGCCGTCGGCGATCAGGGTCTGGTCGATCGGGGCGGCGCCCGGGATGCTGCCGGTGAACAGCGCCTGCGGCGCGGACCAGCCGTTGGGGTTGGTGGGGTCGCTGGAGGTGCGGTAGAAGAAGGGCCACTGACCCCACTGGGACGCCAGCACCCAGATGTTCTTGGGCGCGAAGTAGAACAGCGTGGGCGCCACCGTGGCCTGGTTCATCCCGGTCTGGCCGGCCGAGACCATGTCCGACCAGTTCGTGAAAGGCGTGAAAGCCATCGAGCCGTAGGACGATCCCGACACGTTCGACGCGTAGACCAGGTGCTTGCCGTTGTACACCACGTTGGTGAAGTCCTTCAGCGACACCCACCCGTTCGCCGGCTGCGCCAACGCACCCGTGGACGTCCACCGGTACGTCGACGGAAGAGAGCACTCGCCGCCACCCGGCGGGGTCGGTGTCCCGGACAGGCCGCTCCACTGCTGGTTGCTGCCGCCGTTGCACGTCCAGATCTCCACCGCCGTGCCGTTGGCGGTGGCGGCGCCCGTGACGTCCAGACACAGCCCGGACTCCACGCCGACGATGGTGCCGTCGGAGTTCACCCGCCACTGCTGGTTCGCACCGCCGGTGCAGGTCCAGATCTGCACCCGGGTGCCGGCCGCGGTGGCGTGGCCCGGAACGTCCAGGCACTTGTTGCCGTACACGGTCAGCTGGTTGCTGTCCGTCAGCGTCCACTGCTGGTTGGCCCCGCCCGAGCAGTCCCGGATCTGCAGGTAGGTGCCGTCGGTCTGGCTGCTGTTCGGCACGTCGAGACACCGGCCGGAACCGATGCCGCGCACGGCGCCGTCGGTGGCCGCCCGGGCCGGGCCGGCAACCAGCGTCGCCGCCAGCACGACCAGGGCCGCGACCGCAGTGGCGAGCACCACGGACGGATGTCCGCGGTGGAGACTTCGTCTGCGCATGGGGACCTCGCAGTCCTTGGGTAAGCGGTTCCGGTCGGCCCGTCGGAGGCTGTCCGGACTGTCGTCGGTTCAGGGCGTGGAGAGTTCGAACCGCGTGACGCGGACCGAACCACCGAGCGCCTGGGTGGCGTGGTTGAAGAGGGCGAACCGGTAGCCCATGAAGAACCGCCAGTCGTTGCCCATGGAGAAGTCGGGTCCGAGGCGGGTGAAGGTGGTGCCGTCGGTGCTGTAGGAGAAGGTCCCCGGGCGTGCCGCGCCCGGGCGGATGTCCGCGTTCGCGCGCAGCCAGACACGGCTGCCCGTGATGTTCGCGCCCGCGAGCTCCTGGCCGGTGCCGGTGGTGTTCCAGCTGCCGTCCATGGTCAGCCCGCCGACCATGACGACGCGGGTGGCTCCGCCATCGCGCTTGAGGCCGATCCAGGCGGAGGAGTCACGCAGCAGTGCGAGTCCGGCCCGGTCGCCGTCGCGCATCGCGGAGTGGTCGAGCTGGACCGTGGCGGTCGAGGTGGGGCCCTGGATGCGGTGCGTGAGGGTGTTGCGGGCCCAGTACAGGTCGTTGGTGACCGTCGCGGTCCACAGGGTCAGGCCGTTGTCGACCGACCACTTGGTGTTGTCCGGGTTGTGGTTCCACTCCCACCTCGGCTTGAGGGACGTGCCGTCGAAGGTGTCGACGCCGGTCATGGGGGTGACCTGGCGGGGCGGCGACGGCACGGCCGGGCTGGGATAGGAGGTGCCCCACGCGCCGTTCACCAGCTGGACGACGGGCCAGCCGTCCGCGGTCCAGGTGACCGGTGCCAGCGCGGGCACCCGGCCGCCGGGGTAGGCGTCGACGAACGCCAGGTAGTACCAGGCGCCGTTCTGCGTCTGCACCAGACCGCCCTGGTGCGGGACGCCACCGCCGGGGACCGGGCCGCGCAGGTCGAGGAGCACCTGCCGCATCGTGTACGGACCGAAGGGGCCGCCCGAGGACTTCAGGATGTACTGCCCGTTCGCGGGGCGGGTCACGAAGATGTAGTACTGCCCGTTGATCTTGTAGAAGCGGGAGCCCTCCAGGGTGCCGACGCTCGACGGGGCCGTGAACACCTGCTGTGTGCGGACCTGGGTACGGCCGTCCGGCGAGAGCTGGGCCACGTTGATCGTGGTGTTGCCGTACGCCACGTACAGGGTGTCGTCGCTGTCGACCAGTAGTCCCGCGTCGTAGTAGGACGTGCCGATCGTCGTCAGCCGGTTCCACGGCCCCTCGACGGCCGTCGCGGTGTAGACGTACGTCCGGGCGAAGTCGATCTGCCCCAGCCAGTAGAACGTCCTGTTGCTCGGACGATAGGCCAGGGACGACGCCCAGATCCCCCTGACATAGCCTCGGGCCCCGTTCAGGTCGTACTTGGCGCCGAAGTCCAGGACCGGCACCGAGTGGCCGGCGATCTCCCAGTGCACCAGGTCGTACGAGCGCAGGACGGGCGCGCCCGGCGAGTAGTGCATGGTCGAGGCCGAGGCGTAGTAGGTGTCTCCGACCCGGATGACGTCGATGTCCGCGAAGTCCTGCCAGATCACCGGGTTCGTGTAGTCCCCGGCGGCGAGGGCCGGCCCTCGGGCGGGAGCGGCCGCGGCGCGGGAGGCACCCGCCGTCAGGGGGACGGCGCCGACGGCGAGACCGGTGGCGGCCGCCAGCGCGCGACGCCGCGAAAAAGGCTGATGAGGCCATGACATATGCATGTACGGCATACTCCTTGCGGCTCGGGCCTTGCGGTGGGAGTGATCCGGAGGTGCCCTGCTGTGCGAGTGGAGCGGCCTGGTTCGTTCGGAACCACGAACGGGAGTCGGGGTATCGAGCAACCTGGATGATAGGGAACCGGTGAACGGCGTCAATACCCTTCGCATGATTCGCAGGCGACGTCGAAACATTCGACGTCCTTTCTCGCGCCGTTACGCCCCGCGCACGCAGGGAACCCACCGCCCATGGCACTCACACACGGCACACACCGCTCGGGCGGCTTCGGCCGGGGGCCGGCCGCGACCATCGGCATCGTTGTCGCAGCGGGGGTGACGGCTGCCGCGGGACTCCTGTTCGGCCGCAAGGCGGCCACGACGAGCAAGGTCGGCAAGGGGCATCCGCTCAAGCACCGCGCGCTGGACCTGGCGGCCGGTGCCATGCAGCCGAAGTACCCGCTCGACGCGATGAGCACCTACCTCAACGGCTTCCACATGTACGCCGACGACATGGGCCGGCAGGTCGAGGCGACGCACTTCTGCATCCACCTCCGGCACGACCTGCACCAATGCGTGATCTTCGACCGCAACGCGCCCGACGCCCGCCTGATCGGCATCGAGTACATCGTCGGCGAGGAGCGTTTCCGCGGCCTGCCCGAGGACGAGAAGCGGCTGTGGCACAGCCACCACCACGAGGTGAAGTCCGGCATCCTCACCGCCCCGGGAATCCCCGACATCGCGGAACACGCCTACTTCGAGGACCTGGTGACGACCTACGGGAAGACCTTCCACACGTGGCAGTGCGACCGCGACGACTTCCCCTACGGCATACCGCAGTTGATGATGGGCTTCACCGAAGACGGACAGGCCGCCGAGGAACTGGTCCGGGCCCGCGACGAGAGGCTGGGCATCTCGACCTCCCACAAGCGGCGGAACCGGGCGGACATCCCGGTCCCGGACGTGGCACCGGGCGCCAACGCATGGGAGAGCGGCCGCACCGTGCAGACACGTCTGGAGGAGATGGACTTCCGGCGGTAGCCGCCGCACCGTCGCCTCCGCCGGCAGACACCGCACGCCCGCCGGCAGACACCGCACGCCCGCCGGGACACGTCATCCGCCCGTGGTGTCCTCGGCCTCCCAGCGCAGCAGGTCTCCCGGCCGGCACTCGAGCACCTCGCAGAGCGCGGCGAGCGTCGCGAAGCGGACCGCCTTGGCACGGCCGTTCTTGAGTACCGCCAGACTGGCCGGCTCGATCCCCACGCGGTCCGCGAGCTCGCCCACGGACATCTTCCGCCTGGCCGGCATCACGTCGATGTCGACGGCGACCGGCATCAGATCACCTCGTCCAGCTCGGCCCGCAAAGCAAGGTCCGAGCAAGTGTCGGCGGCCGGTGCCGCCCGCCGCGGATCGCGGCCGGTGGGCTCGCGGGTGAACCGCGGGCGAATTCTGGACCCGTGTTCGGTCAGAGAGCGGCCGGTGGCCCCGCACCGCCTTCCGGCCCGCCTAGGATCATCGGCGCCTCGTTCGTACGACTGTCTGGAGGCCCGGCGTGCCCGAAACCGCACGCGACGCCGTTCCCGGCTCGACACCGGCCCGCCCCTCGCCCGGTCCCGCCGGCCGGCGGCGTACCGCGCTGCTCGCGGTCGGCGCCCTGGTGGCCGCCGTCGCGGTGGGAGCCGGCCTGCTGGCCGCGGGTGCATCCGGCGGCGGCCGACGGACGACGACGGCCGACGGTCTGCGGCACACCTCCGTCGAGGTCGGGTCCACCGGCTGCGGACGCGGCTGGGACCACCCCCGGCCCGGCCGCCAGGTGTTCGACCTGCACAACCTCTCCGGCTCGGCGGCCGAGGTGTTTCTGACCGACCCGAAGTCGGGCGCCGTCTACGGCGAGGTCGAGGGGCTCGCCCCGGGCACCGAACGCCCGCTGCGGGTGACCCTGGGCAACGGCCCGTACGCCTTCAAGTGCCTGCCCGACGACGCGGACGCCGTCACCGGTCCGACGGTCCGGGTCACCGGCGCGAAGGTGAGGAGCGGCCCGGCCGCCGTGCCGGTGAGCCAGCAGGACCTCATCCCGCCGACGCTCGCCTACCAGAAGTGGGTCCAGGCCCGGACGGTCGAGCTGGTCCGGAAGACGGACGTCCTGCGCGCCGACGTCGACCGCGGCGACCTGGCCGCCGCCCGTGCCGCGTGGCTGCCCGCACATCTGGTGTACGAGCGGATGGGCGCCGCGTACGGCACCTTCGGCGACGCCGACGGGAAGATCAACGGAACCACGGCGGGGCTGTCCGGCGGGGTGCGCGACAAGCACTTCACCGGGTTCCACCGGGTCGAGCACGGCCTGTGGCACGGCGAGCCGGCGAGCAGTCTGCGCGGCCCGGCCGACCAGCTCGCCAGGACCGTACGAGCGCTGCGCGACAGCTGGCGCGGCGAGCGGATGGACCCGGCCGACGTCGGCCTGCGCGCGCACGAGATCCTGGAGAACACCCTGCAGTTCGAGCTGACCGGCCGCACCGACTACGGAAGCGGCACCAACCTGGCCACCGCCCGCGCCAACCTCGACGGGACCCGCACCCTGCTCGGCTTTCTGCGTCCGCTGCTGAAGACCCGCTACACCGGTCTGGCCGGGCTCGACTCCTGGCTGGACCGCACCCGGCAGGGCCTCGACGGCTTCGGCCACGACGGTCGCTGGACTCCCCTGGACCGGCTGACCCCGGCCCAGCGGGAGAAGGTCGACGCGGACCTCGGTGAACTGGTGGAGCGGCTCGCCGGCGTGGCCTCCCTCATGGACGTACGGAGAAACTCGTGAAGCACGTGAGCGAAGTCGGACGCCGGGGCTTCCTGGCGAGCGCGGCGGCCGTCGCCGGGGCCGGCCTGGTGGCCGCCGACCGCGGCACCGCCTCCGCCTCCGCGCCGTCCGGTGCGCCGGCGCGCGTGCCCTTCCACGGCCCGCACCAGGCGGGCATCACCACCCCCGCCCCCCGGGCCACGTCGTTCGTGTCCTTCGACACCACCGCCGAGAACCGCGCCGAACTGGCCGAGTTGCTGCGCACGCTCACCGCCCGGGCCCGGTTCCTCACCGCCGGCGGCAGCCCGGACGAGCCGGGCATCACCGCCCCGCCGGCCGACTCGGGCACGCTGGGCCCCGATGTGCCCGCCGACGGGCTGACCGTGACGGTCGGCGTCGGCGCCTCCCTCTTCGACGACCGCTACGGCCTCACCGCCCGCAGGCCCCGGCGGCTGACCACCATGCCGTCGTTCCCCGACGACGACCTGGACGCCGCCTGGTGTCACGGCGACCTGAGCGTTCAGTTGTGCGCGGCCGACGTGGACACGGTGCTGCACGCGCTGCGCGACATCACCCGGCACACCCGCGGCGGCATACAGGTGCGCTGGCGGATGGACGGCTTCATCAGCCCGCCCCGCCCGTCCGGCGCCCCGCGCAACCACTTCGGCTTCAAGGACGGCATCGCCAACCCGGACGTCACCAGCGCGCGTGAGACGGACCGCCTGGTGTGGGTGGGCGCGGACGCCGACGAGCCTGACTGGGCGACCGGCGGCAGCTACCAGGTCGTACGGCTGATCCGCATGCTGGTGGAGTTCTGGGACCGGGTCTCGCTCACCGAGCAGGAGCGGATGTTCGGCCGCGCCCGCGACACCGGCGCACCCCTGGACGGCCGCCATGAGAAGGACACGCCGCAGTACGCCCAGGATCCCAAGGGCGACGTCATTCCCCTGGACAGCCACATCCGGCGCGCCAACCCGCGTACCGCCGCCACGGCCGACCAGCGCATCCTGCGCCGCGGTTACAACTACGACCGGGGCATGGACAGCAACGGCAACCTCGACATGGGTCTGCTGTTCTGCAGCTACCAGCAGGATCTGGCCCGGCAGTTCGAGGCCGTGCAGAAGCGGCTGGCCGGTGAACCGCTGGTCGACTACGTCTCCCCGTTCGGCGGCGGCTACTTCTTCGCGCTGCCCGGTGTGCGGGACGCCACCGACTGGCTGGGACGCGCCCTGCTGACCTGATCACGACCATGGACGCCGACCGAGCCGACCAAAAGAAGGTCAAGATCTGATGAGAATCCGCTGACCATCCGTTCGCTCACCCGTCATTGCCGCTCCTCCGCCCGGCCTCCGGCACCGCCCAGAATCAGTCATCGATGTCATGGCCACGAATCGGCCTGGCAGCGGAACCCGGTGCTCTCGGAAGGCGAGACGGCATGATCGGCACAGCAAGAACCTGGGACGCGCGGCGCGCTCTGACGCGCGTGGGCGCCCTGCTCGGCGCGGCGGCCCTCACTGCGGCGGGCGGCGCCGTTCCCGCGTCGGCGGCCACGGCGGACGGCGGCCACGGAACGCACACCGCGACGCCGATCAAGCACCTGGTGGTCATCTACCAGGAGAACGTCTCGTTCGACCACTACTTCGCCACCTACCCCAAGGCCGCCAACAGCGACGGCACGAAGTTCAAGGCCGCGCGGCACACCCCGAAGGCCGACAACCTGCTGGGCGCCGGGCTGCTGACGAAGAACCCGAACCTGTACACGCCCAAGCGGCTCACCCCGTCGCAGGCGATGACCTGCGACCAGAACCACTCCTACGGGCCCGAGCAGTACGCGGCCGACGGCGGCAAGGCCGACAAGTACGTCGAGAACACCGAGGTCAGCAAGTGCACCGGGCTCTTCGGCGAGCCCGGTCTGGTGATGGACTACTACGACGGCAACACCGTCACCGGCCTGTGGAACTACGCCCAGCACTACTCGATGAGCGACCGTTCGTTCAGCTCCGTCTACGGCCCCTCGACGCCGGGCGCGCTCAACCTGATCTCCGGTCAGACCCACGGCGTCGTCTCCGTCGACCCGGCCTCCGGTACGGAGAACCCGAAGCAGACGACGACCCCGGACCCGTACACCGTCCTCTCGCCGGACGCCAAGGGCGTCGGCACGGTCGTCAACGACCCGGACCCCGCCTACGACGACTGCTCGGACAAGGACCACACGAGCACCAGCGCCCTCGCCGCGATGCAGGGCAGGAACATCGGTGACCTGCTCAACGCCAAGCACGTGAGCTGGGGCTGGTTCCAGGGCGGCTTCAGGCCGTCCACCGCCTGGGACGGCAAGAGCGGCGACTACGCCAAGTGCGGCGGCGCCACGCACACCAACGTCGGCGGCGCCGCGGTCGTCGACTACAGCCCGCACCACTCCCCGTTCCAGTACTACAGGTCAACGTCCAACCCGCACCACCTCGCGCCGAGGAACATCGCCGAGATCGGGCACAGCGGCCGCGCCAACCACAACTACGACCTGACGGACTTCGACGCCGCCCTCAAGGACGGCAACCTTCCGGCCGTCAGTTTCCTCAAGGCCGCCGAGTACCAGGACGGCCACGCCGCGTACTCCGACCCGACCGACGAGCAGCACTTCCTGGTCAAGGAGATCAACGCGCTGCAGAAGTCCCCGGAGTGGAAGTCCACCGCGGTCGTCGTCGCCTACGACGACTCCGACGGCTGGTACGACCACGTCACCTCGCGGGTGCTCAACGGCTCCAAGGACACCACGACCGGCTCCAACGGCAAGGCGCTGGACAGCCCCTACTGCCAGTCCGGCCCGGCCGCCGCGGGCGGCTACGCGGACCGCTGCGGTCCGGGTACCCGGCAGCCCCTGCTGGTGATCTCCCCCTACAGCAAGGTGAACTCGATCGACCACACCGCGACCGAGCAGGCGTCGATCACGAAGTTCATCGAGAACAACTGGGGCACCGGCCGCATCGGTGACGCCTCCTTCGACCAGCGGGCGGGCAGCCTGAACGGCCTGTTCGACTTCCGGCACCCCAACAACAAGCAGGTGCTGCTCAACGCGGACGGCTCGGTCAGGTCCGTGAAGCCGATCCCGCACCACTACGCCCGGACGGCGACGTCCGCCGCCGGCAACGCCCCGTACCCGGCGTACGTCCAGGACCTCAAGGCGCAGAACGTCGCCGACAGCAGCCCCGCTTCCCCGGTCCTGCCGCTCGGCATCGGCGCCGGCCTGCTGACCGCGGGCGCGACGACCACCGCGTTCGCACTGCGCCGCCGCAGGGCGCGTGCGGGGGCCGCCGGGGCGGCCGTGTAGGCGCCGCTCTCCTCCGACGCACCCGACGGTCCCGGCCAGGTGAAGGCCGGGACCGTCTCGTCGTCGTGCCCGCCGTGGTCGTGCCCGGTGCGGGCCGTACCGCCTCCCGCGGTGTCCGGCGACAGCCCCGGGACGCGGCTCACATGCCGTGCGACGTGCCGAGGCCCGTCAGCGCGCCGACGGGGTCCAGGTCGGGGGTGCCGCGCGGCCACCAGTCGTCACGGCCCGGCTCCGACTCGTACGCGTACCACAATCCGTCCCGGCCGAACCGGAGTTGGGTGTGTCCCCGCGGGTGGGTGAGGTGGTTGCGCCAGGGCCGGAAGGCCGGGAGGTCGGCGGCGAGCAGAAGCGGGCGGGCCCGGTCGAAGCGTCCCGCCGGCGGGTCCCAGGGCTCCTCCAGGACGGTGAGTCCCGCCGGCCCGCCCTGCCGCCAGGCGGCGACCGCGCGCGCCAGGTCGGCCGGGGTGCGGCCGACGGCGGAGGCCAGTGCGGAGTAGAGCGTGCGGGTGGCGGCGGTCAGCCCGGAGCCGGGCCGGGCGGCCGCCTGGCGCACCGCGTCCTGCCAGAGGGTCAGTTCGCCGACCGGGTCATGGCCGGTGGTCAGGAGGGCGTGGGCGCGGGCGGCGGCGTCGGTCGCCAGCTGGTCCAGCGCGAACGGGTCGGGGCCGCCCGGCGCCGCCGGGTAGACCGGGGGCTGCTGCGGATGCGGCGGCGCGGGCATCGGCCGCGGCAGCGGCGGGAGTGCGCGTGGGGCGAGGGCCTCGGTGGCGCGCACGCCGGCGAAGGACGTCGGCTGCCGTTCCCGGGCGGTGCGGGCCGCCCGGGCGGCGCTGCGGCGGGAAAGCGCGTCCAGCAGGTCGCGCTCGCCCCGGCCGCGCAGCAGGAGCAGCACGAAGGGGTCGGCGTCGAGCAGCCGGGCCGTCTGGTAGCAGAGCGCCGCCGCGTGCTTGCAGGGGTGGCCGGAGTCGGGACAGCTGCAGTGGGGGGCCAGGTCGCCGGGGCCGGGCAGCAGGGGGACGCCGCAGTCGGCGAGGGAGTGCGGCAGTTCCTTGTCGAGCAGGGCGGCGATGTGGCCCGGCCGGTCGGCGGCCGCGTCCAGGAACCGCTCCCAGTCGGCCTCCGCCAGGGTGCGCAGCCGGACCTGCACGCGGTAGGGCCGTGGACGGCTGCCGCGTACGTACGCGAGGACGAGGCCCGGCGTCACGGTGATCGCGTCCACGTGTCCCTGCTCGGCGTAGCCGCGCCCCCGCGCCAGCCGCTTCGGGTCGAGCGCGCCCTGTTCCAGGGCTTCGACCCAGGCGTTGCCCCACCAGGTCCCGGCGAAGCGGGCGTCCTGCGGGGAGCGGGGCGGGAAGGCGGGGAAGGTGCGGCGCAGGTCGTGGTCGCGGTGCGGGGTGGCCATGGTGCGGGGGACGGGTGGGAGGGGCGGTACCGGAGGTTCCGAGGGGGAAGGGGCCGACGGGGCGGGGGTGTCACGGGGTGCGGTCGGTGAACCGTCCGGCGGGCCGGGCGCGCTGTCCCGCGTCGCCGGGTCACCGGCGCCGGCCCTCTCGCGCGGCTCGTCCGGCATCGCGGGCATCCGGAAGGCGGTCGCGAGGAAGTCGCTCATGTCCCGGGCCGCCCCGCGCCGTTCGACCTGCCGGGGAGCCGCACCGGGGGCCTGGGCCGGCCGGTCGGCGGGCTCGGTGCCGATCGCGGGCTCCGTCTCCCGGGTCGCGCGGCGAGCGGCCCGCAGCGCCTTGCGGGCGACGTCTCCCGGGCGTCCGCCCGGCACGGCCGGACCACGGCTCTCGGGTGCCACCCGCGGGGCAGGGGGGTCCGCGGGGTCCGGTGCCGTCCCCTGCGGCGATCCGGCCGCGGCGGCACGCCCGGCGGGTCCGTCGCCGCATTCGACGGCCGGACCCGCTCCCCGCCGGGCGGCGACGGCCGACCGGAGCGCCGCGCGGGCGGCGTCACCGGGCCTCGCCGCGTCGGACGCGGGCACCGGGTCCGCCCGCCGGGCCACGTCCTGCGGCGACTGCTTCTCCCGCGGGGCCACGTCCTGCGGCGACTGCTCCTCCCGCGGGGCCGCCTCCTCCGGCGACGGCTCGTCGTCCCGGGCGGCCTGCCGGGCAGTGGGGCCGAGCGTCCGCGTCTCCTCGCGGCCCGTGTCCCCGGCGGGCACGGGCACGGGACCGCCCCCGGTCACCGCCCCGTCCTCGGCCTCGCTCCCCCGCTGATCCCGCTCCCGCGCCTCCCGCGCCTCCCGCAGGGCCCGGCGTGCGGCGTCGGCCGGGCGTACCGCTCCGTCCGTCACGACGGCCTCCTCAGGGACACCAGGTCGGACAGTTCACGGTCGGTCAGTTCGGTCAGGGCGGCCTCCCCGGAGCCCAGGATCGCGTCGGCCAGTGCGCGTTTGGCCTGGAGCATCTCGGCGACGCGGTCCTCGACCGTGCCCTCGGTGACCAGGCGGTGGACCTGGACGGGCTGGGTCTGGCCGATGCGGTAGGCGCGGTCGGTGGCCTGCTCCTCGACGGCCGGGTTCCACCAGCGGTCGAAGTGGATGACGTGGCCGGCGCGGGTGAGGTTCAGGCCGGTCCCCGCGGCCTTGAGGGAGAGGACGAGGACCGGTGTCTCCCCGCTCTGGAACCGGTCCACCATGCGTTCCCGCTCGGGGACCGGTGTGCCTCCGTGCAGGAGGTCGACCGGGACCGCGCGGGCGGCGAGGTGGGCGGTGATGAGACGGGCCATGCCCACGTACTGGGTGAAGACCAGCGCCGAGCCGTCCTCGGCGAGCAGGGTGTCCAGCAGCTCGTCCAGCAGCGCCAGTTTGCCGGACCGCCTGGCCGCCCCCTCGGTGTGCGTCTCCTCCTTGAGGTAGAGCGCGGGGTGGTCGCAGATCTGCTTCAGGGCGCCCAGCAGTTTCAGCACCAGGCCCCGGCGCGCGATCCCGCCCGCGGTCTCGATCGCCAGCATCGACTCCCGCACCACCGCCTCGTACAGCGCGGCCTGTTCGCGGGTGAGCGGTACCGGGTGGTCCGTCTCCGTCTTGGGCGGCAGCTCCGGCACGATCCCCGGGTCGGACTTCTTGCGCCGCAGCAGGAAGGGACGGACGAGCCGGGCGAGGCGGGCGACGGCCTCCCCGTTCTCGCCGTCCTTGCCGTTCTCCACCGCGCGTGCGTGCCGGGCCCGGAAGGCCTTCAGGGGGCCCAGGAGGCCGGGGGTGGTCCAGTCGAGCAGGGCCCAGAGTTCGGAGAGGTTGTTCTCCACGGGGGTGCCGGTCAGCGCCACGCGCGCGGGGGACGGGATGGTGCGCAGCGCCTTGGCGGTCGCCGAGTACGGGTTCTTGACGTGCTGGGCCTCGTCCGCGACGACCATGCCCCAGGACTGTTCGGCCAGGCCCGGTGCCGTGGAGCGCATGGTGCCGTACGTGGTGAGGACGAACCCTCCGCCGAGGGCGTCGAGGCCGTCCAGGGTGCGGTCCGGACCGTGGAAGCGGCGGACGGGGACGCCGGGCGCGAACCGGGCGATCTCACGCTGCCAGTTGCCGAGCAGGGAGGCGGGGCAGACCACGAGGGTGGGCTCGGTGCGGGCCCGTTTCAGGTGGAGGGCGATCACCGTGATGGTCTTGCCCAGGCCCATGTCGTCGGCGAGGCAGCCGCCGAGCCCGAGGGAGGTCATCAGCTCGAGCCAGGCGAGGCCGCGGAGCTGGTAGTCGCGGAGCGTGGCGTCGAGGCCCGCGGGCGGCTCGGCGGGCCGGATTCCGGCCGTGAGGCGGTCGCGCAGGGCGGCGAGCGCGCCGACGGGCACGGCCTCGACGGTCTCGCCGTCGACCTCGGCGCTGCCGGTGAGCGCCACGGACAGGGCGTCGACCGGGTCGAGCAGACCCAGTTCACGTTTGCGGGCCCGGCGGACCAGGGCGGGGTCGACGAGCACCCAGCGGTCGCGCAGCCGGACGACCGGGCGGTGGGCCTGAGCGAGGGCGTCCATCTCGCTCTCGGTGAGCGGGTCGCCGCCCAGCGCCAGCTGCCAGCGGAACTGCAGCAGTTCCCCGCTCTCGAAGAACCCGGTGCCGTCGGTCGCCGAGCCCGGTGCGGGCCGGACCACGGCGGCGGCGCTCAGGTCCTGCGCGAGGTCCCTGGGCCAGTGCACGGCGACCCCGGCCGCGGCGAGCCTGGTCGCCGCCATGCCGAGCAGTTCGCCGAGCTCGTCCTCGGACAGGGCGAGCACGTCGGGCACCTCCCGCTCGGCGAGCCGGTCCAGCGGCGGCCAGACCCGGGCGGCGCGGCGGACCGCGAGAGCCGCGTCCACGCGCGCGCGTGGCCCGAACGCGCCGTCGGCCTCCCCCGCCCACAGGGCGGTCGCGTCGGCCACCAGTGTCGGGTCGGCGAGGCTGTGCACCTGGACGATCGCCGCGCCCGCGCCACGCGCACCCGTCTGGCCGGCGTCGCCGTCGAAGAGGTCGTACGCCGACAGGTCCAGGCGCAGTGAGATCCGCACGCCCGCGTCCATGCCAGCGGCGACCTCCGCGGCCCAGTCGTGGGCGTGGGGCAGAGACTGCGGTTCGCGGGCGGCGAAGGGTCTGCCGGAGGTGTGGGGCGCGGCCGGGGTGCGGGGCAGGGTGTCCGCGACGGCGTCCAGGAAGGAGCGCATCAGCGCCTCCGGCTCGGGCAGCCGCAGCGGGCCCGGACCGGGCAGCGGCACGGCGTGGCCCTCGGCGGGCAGCGCCGCGGCCACGGCGCGCAGATGGGCGAGGTCGTCGGGTTCCAGGGGGCCGGCGCGCCAGGCGTCGTGTCCGGCGGGGGTCAGCCCGGGCAGCAGGCGGCCGCGGGCGGCGAGTCCGAGGGCGTGCAGGGCGGCGGCTCCCCAGCAGGCCGTGGCCGGGTGGGCGGCCGGATCGTGGCGGGCCCGCACCAGCAGCGGGAGTGCCTGGTCGAGCGGCAGGGACAGAGCGGGCACCTGCCTGCGGCGCACGGCCGAGCCGTGCCGCCGGACGACCGTGAGCTCGTCGCGTCGCGCATCCGCCGTGTCCCGGGGCTCCGTGGGCGGGGGCGCGTCGTCACCCGGGTCCCAGAAGGCGATCCGGCCTTCGCGCGGGAGGGGCGCGGGCAGGTAGACGGCCGCGAGCCGCAGCGGGACGCGTTCCCCGCTCCCGGCGTGCCCGGCCACCGCAGCCGTGCCGCTCATACGTTCTGCCACCTCCCGCCCCTGTGTCGGATCAGTCGTCTTCGACTGTACGGGCGGGGTCCGACAATCGGTCCCGGCACCGGCTCGGGCCGGCCGGTCAGGGAACGGTGCGGGAGACGACGTACACCATCGGGAGGTTCGGATCGGACAGGTTCACGATCACGTCCTGGGTGGGTGCGGGGTTCTTCTGCTTGTGGGTGAGGCCCCACCAGGGGCCGGGGCCCTTGAAGGTCCAGCCGGTGATCTTCCGGTCGCGGGCGCCGATGCTGATGTCGCCCTTCTTCAGGTCGTCCCGGCTCACCCGCATGCCTTCGAGGAAGCTGTCCAGACCGGCGCTGTTGGTGCGGAACTGCACGTAGAGACGGCTGGTCTTCCAGTTGTTCGTCTCGTAGTAGGCGATCCGGTCGGCCGGGTGCGGGACGGGCACCCGGTAGAGGCGGCGCTGCACCTTCGACGGCCAGCCGGCGGTGAGGCCGGTCGCCGAGTACTTCTGCTCCTTGTCCTTGCCGCTGTCCCGGCTCTGGTTGGCGGAGATCACCAGGTAACCGGCCGGGACGCCGATGAGCAGGACGATGATCAGCAGGGTGAGCGCCCTGCGTCCGATCCTGTGGCCCGGGTCCTCGGGCGGGCGGTGCGGCTCGTCCGGGGGCGCGGCCTGGCGGGGCAGCGACGCGGTCACGCGGTGTCCCGGGTGCGGCGGGCCTGGGCGTACCGCTCGTAGCGCTCGTACCGCTCGACCCTGCGCCGCTTGGCGCGGCGGAAGCGCCGGGCGACCAGGCGGGCCAGGTCGGCGGCGCCGACCATGCCGGCTTCCGGGCCGAGCTGGGCGCGGGTGATGCGGGCCTCGGGACGGTAGCCGCGGCCGGTGAGGTGGCGCTTGAAGGCGTCCCGGGCCGGGCCGATCAGCAGGTCGTCGGCGGCGCTGACGCCGCCGCCGATCACGAAGCAGGAGGGATCGAGGGCGGCGGCCAGGTTGGCGATGCCCACGCCGAGCCACTGGCCGATGTCCTGCAGCAGCTCGATGCACATCGCGTCGCCCTCGCGGGCCAGCTCGGTGATCATCGGGCCGGTGATGTCGCCGATGTTCCCCTTGACGTGCTCGATGATCCCGTAGGCCACCGGGGAGTCGGCGGCGGCCAGCTCGCGCGCCTCGCGGACCAGCGCGTTGCCGGAGCTGTACTGCTCCCAGCAGCCGCGGTTGCCGCACGGGCAGCGGTGGCCGGAGGGCACGACCTGCATGTGGCCGAACTCACCGGCGACGCCGTACTTGCCGCGCTTGACCTGACCGTCCTCCAGGATCGCGCCGCCGATGCCGGTGCCCAGCGTGATCATGACCAGGTGGTCCTCGCCGCGGCCGGCGCCGAAGCGCCACTCGGCCCAGGCGGCGGTGTTGGCGTCGTTGTCCACGAGGACCGGCACCGAGAGCCGTCCCGACAGGCGGTCGCGCAGGGGCTCGTTCCGCCACGACAGGTGGGGGGCGAACAGGACGCGGTTGCGGTCGGCGTCGACCCAGCCGGCGGCGCCGATGCCGACCGCGTGCACGTCGTGCCGGTCGGACAGGTCCAGGACCAGCTCGGCGATGGTGTCCTCGACGACCTTCGGGCTCTTGGACTTGTCCGGGGTCTCGGTGCGGACCTTCTCCAGGATGTTGCCGTCGGCGTCCACGACGCCCGCCATGACCTTGGTGCCGCCGATGTCGATGCCGACCGTGGGCACTCGGGGCGCGGTCAGGAGTGACCGGCGTTCCCGCGTACCGGCCGTGCGCAGGACGGTGGCTCGGCGGGAGCCGATGGGGGCGGTGAGGTCGCGGTAGGTGCTCATCGCCGCCGATTCTGCCTCACGCGCGCGTGCCGTGCCGTACTGGGGAGCGACGGGGACGCCCGGCCGCTTCCCGTGCGGGAGTGCCGGCGACCGGCCCCGCCCGCGCTCGGGAGCGGCACTCGCCCCGCGTACGGCCGTCCGAGCCGTGAGCGCCGCGGTCGCCGGGGGCCGCCGGTCACATTGTCCGGACATCGGGACCTGTGCGGCCGCCGGGACGTCAAGGCCGTACGAGCAGCTGGAACTCGAAGGAGTAGCGCGTGGGGCGGTAGGTGTGGTCGCCGAACTCGACCGCGCGGCCGGTGTCGTCGAAGGTGGTGCGCTGCATCGTGAGCAGCGGGGCCCCCTCCGTCTCGGCCAGCCGCCCGGCCTCCTCGGCCGTGGCACCCCGGGCACCGATGGACTGCCGGGCGCTGTGCAGGGTGATCCCGGCGGACCGCATCAGGCGGTACAGGCCCGTCGCCTCCAGCTGTGCGGTGTCCAGGTCGAGCAGGCCGGGCGGCAGGTGGTTGATCAGGTACGCCATCGGCTCCCCGTGGGCCAGGCGCAGCCGCTCGACGCGGTGCACCTCGCTGCCCTCGACGACGCCGAGCGCCGCCGCCACCTCGGCGGACGCCGGGACGACGGTGTTGGTCAGCACCTTCGTCGCGGGTCGCTGCCCGGCCGCCTCCAGGTCGTCGTAGAGGCTGCTGAGCTCGAGCGGGCGTTTGACCTGGCTGTGCACGACCTGTGTGCCGACGCCGCGGCGGCGGACGAGGAGGCCCTTGTCGACGAGGGACTGGATCGCCTGGCGGACGGTGGGCCGGGACAGGCCGAGCCGTGCGGCGAGCTCGATCTCGTTGCCGAGCAGGCTGCCGGGGGTGAGCGCTCCGTGCTCGATCGCGGCCTCCAGCTGCTGGGACAGCTGGAAGTACAAGGGCACCGGCGAACTCCGGTCCACACTGAGGTCGAGCGACACGGTGGGGTCCACATCTGGTTTCGGCACGGGCAGAGCGTAGCCCCGTGGATGGTTGACGGGAAGTTGTGTAGTCCGGTTGTCCGGACATACACATTGACAGCGTACGGTGTCGCCCCTCACTTTGTTCTCATGCGCATCGGGGTCATCGGTACGGGCCGTATAGGCACCATCCACGCGAGGACGCTCAGCCGTCATCGCGAGGTCGGCTCCCTGATCCTCACGGACGCGGAGCCGGCGCGGGCCCAGGAGCTCGCGCACCGCCTCGGCGAGACCGCCGCGCCGGGGATGGACGAGATCTTCCGGTGGGGCGTGGACGCCGTGGTGATCACGACGGCGACCTCGGCGCACGCCGAACTGATCGGTCGGGCAGCACGGTCGGGGCTGCCGGTCTTCTGCGAGAAGCCGATCGCGCTCGACCTGCCGGGCACGCTGCAGGCGCTGGCCGAGGTCGAGGCGGCGGGCACGGTCCTGCAGATGGGTTTCCAGCGGCGGTTCGACTCGGGCTACGCCGGCGCCCGCGAGGCGGTCCGCTCGGGGCGGCTCGGGCGGCTGCACACGGTACGGGCGCTGACCTCCGATCAGTCCCCGCCCCCTGCCGACTGGCTGCCGCTGTCCGGCGGGCTGTACCGGGACACGCTGATCCACGACTTCGACGCGCTGCGCTGGGTGACGGGCCGGGAGGTCGTCGACGTGTACGCGACCGGGTCCGACGCGGGGCCCGCGATGTTCCGTGCGGCGGGGGACGTGGACACGGGCGCCGCGCTGCTCACGCTCGACGACGGCACGCTCGCCACGGTGACGGCGACGCGGCTGAACGGCGCCGGCTACGACGTCCGCATGGAGCTGGCCGGGGAACTCGACCAGATCGTCGTCGGCCTGGACGACCGTACGCCCATCGCCTCCACCGAGCCGACCGGGCCGCCGGCCGCGGACCGGCCGTGGACCGGCTTCCTGGAACGCTTCGGCCCCGCGTACGAGGCCGAGCTGTGCGCCTTCGTCGACGTCGTCCGCGGCGAGCGCGCCAACCCCTGCGACGGCCGCGAGGCACTGCAGGCGCTACGGGTGGCCGAGGCGTGCGAACTGTCCCGCCGCGAGCACCGGCCGGTGCGGCTGGCGGAGATACCGGGCGTGCGGGAGCCCGTGTCGTGGTGACACCTCGGTGCGGCTCCGCCGGCGCCCCGGTGCGGGCGGTCACATGTGCGGGACCAGCCGCAGGAGCACGGCCGTGCCGGGGCGCGGAAGGCTGACGGTGAGCTCCCCCTCGGCCGCGTTCCACTCCGTTTCCGCGTCGGCTGTATCCGGGTGGAGCACGAGCGGGCGCAGCGGAACGCCGCGCAGGTGGGGGACGGTGAGCGTGCGGTGTCCGGCGCCGGGCCCGCGTCGCCACACGGTGAGGAGCGTGGCCCCCTCTCCCCGCAGTCCGTGCGCGATCCAGTCGTCCTCCCAGGCCGGCAGGCCGAGCGGCCAGAAGGGGTGTGCGCCGGGGATGTCCGCCCGGATGTCCTTGTACACGCGGATCGCCGAGCGTACGAGGGCCAGCTGGTCGTCGTTCATACGGTCGAGGAATCCGGAGAGGTGGATCCGGCCCAGCAGGGCCCCGGTGAGCGTGAAGGCGATCCGGTCGGGGCTGTCGTCGGGCTGGGGGTAGGCCCACACGGCCGCCTGCTCGGGGGTCACGGCGGTGGCGGCCGCGGCGGCGATGGGCGGGTAGCGCAGGGGGTCCTGCTGGTCGCTGGTGGACTGGAGCTGGGCCACGGCCAGTTGTGCGTAGTCCATGCGCAGGCCGCCGGACCCGCAGTTCTCCAGGACCAGGCCGGGGTGCCGGTCCAGCAGGGCCGACATCCAGTCGAGGTGGGCACGGTGGTGTCCGAGCAGTCCGGCGCCGGGACTTTCGGGACCGTTCTGCGTGCCGGGGCCGATGTTGATGTTGTAGTCGAGCTTGAGGTAGCCGACGCCCCATTCGCCCACCAGCCGGTCCACGACCGCGTCGAGGTGGGCGCGCGCCGCGGGGTGGCGCAGGTCCAGGTGGTGCCGGCCGTGCTCGGTGACGCGGATGCCGCCGCGCCGGAAGAACGCCTCGGGCGGCAGGGTGCGGGCCAGCGGACTGCGTACGCCGACGACTTCGGGCTCGAGCCACAGTCCGGGGGTCATGCCGTGTCGCCCGATGGCGTCCAGGACCTCCTGGATGCCGCCGGGGAACCGGCCCGGGGCGGGCTCCCAGGCGCCGACGGCGTCCCACCAGCCCTGGGCGTCGTCGTCGTACCAGCCCGCGTCGACGACGAAGACCTCGGCGCCGGCCGCTGCCGCCGCGGCGACGAGCGGCATCAGCTTCTCGGTGGTCGGGTCACCCATGAGGGTGTTCATGTAGTCGTTGTAGATCACCGGGAGCGTCCGGTGGTCGGGGTGCTCGCGGCGGATCCGCCTGCGGTAGCCGGTGAGTTCGCCGAAGGCGGCGTCGAGGCCGCCCTCCTCGGCCCGGACGAGGACCGCGGGGACCGTGTGGAACTCCTCGCCGGGTGCGAGGGTGTGGTGCCACTGGTGGTGGGCGTCGTCGGGACCGAACAGGGCTACGTAGGCCGCGCCTTCGCGTTCGCCGGTCTCGAAGCGCCACCCCGCGCTGGACTCGATCTGCCAGAGCCAGGCACGGCCGTCCCGGTCGGTCAGCGCGCCGACGGGCAGGTGGCTGCCGGTCGACCAGCTGCCCTGCGAGTGGCGCTCGAAGCAGCCGCGCCCCTCGTGCCCGTGGGCGGACCTGTTCAGCGGGACGACCTGGTCGCGGAAGGCGGCCCGGCGCCAGCGGCATTCGGCCAGCCAGTCGTTGTCCGCCCAGTGCAGGGTGAGGCCGTCGAGGCCGCCGTCCTCGTCGGTGATGCCGCCGAGGGTCAGGGTGGTCACGCTCTCCAGCCGGAGCGGGGTGCTGCCCTCGTTGGCCAGGCGCACCCGCGAGCGCAGGAAGCCGGCCCCGGGGCGGACGTCGAGGACGACATCGGCGGCCAGGCCGGTCACGGCGTCCGCCAGCCGGATCGTCGTACGCTCCATGCCGCCGTTCCGGACCGTCGCATGGTCCCGGTAGGTCAGGCGGTCGCCGATGGCGGTCTCGATGAAGCGCTCCCCCGACCACAGGCGTCCGTGGCCGGTGGCGGTCGCTTCGACGAGGGGCACCAGGCCCGCCCGGTCCTGGTCCGGACGGCCCAGCCCGACCGTGCCGGTCGCGTCCACGAGGGCGTGCAGCCCTAGCTCCGGATGCGACCAGAGGGGAGATCCCTCGACTGTTCCGACGGCAGTGGTCAAGGCTTTTGCCCCTTCTGGGATGGTTCGGTCGGGTGGCACCGTCACCAGTGCGTCGCCGGGCCCCGTGTCGGGTGCCTTCTTCCTGGGGCGGGGTCCGCTGTCATCACCTCGGACCCCGCCGGGGCCCGCGACTCCTCGCTGCGCCGTCCGGGGCTCAGCCCGCGTTCGTCGAGAACAGTCCGCCGGTCGGGCCCTGCTTGTCGCCGCCCTGCGCCTTCTTCAGGGCGTTGGCGAGGCCCTCGATGGTCAGAGACTGCAGGATGACCCGGCCGCTGCCCTCCAGGGTGGCCAGGGACAGTCCCTCGCCGCCGAAGACGGCGTTCATGATCCCCTGACGGTTGAGGCCGCCGACGCGCTGGACGCCGTACCGGATGCCCTCCTCGAAGGCGACGACACAGCCGGTGTCGACCTCGATGCGGCCGCCGAAGTCGGCCGGGTCGAGGTCGATGAAGTTGCCCGCGCCGGCGATGATCACCGTTCCGTACCCGGTGAACTTCTCCAGCACGAAGCCCTCGCCGCCGCTCGTCCCGGTCCGTCCGCCCTGGAAGGCGATGCCGAAGTCGACGGTGGACTCGGCGGCGACGAAGGCGTCCTTCTCCGCGAACCACGCGCGCGTCCCGTCGAGTTCCAGGGCGCGCATCTCGCCGGGCAGCACGCCCGCGAAGCCGACGGTGCCCTCTCCGCCCTGGGCGGTGAAGTACTGGAACGCCAGCGACTCGCCGGCCAGCATGCGCTGGCCGACCTGCATCGCGGTGCCCATGGCCTGGCGCAGCATGCCGCCCATCCCGCCGCTTCCGCCGGCCTGGGACCGGCCGCCGTTGTCCGACGGTCCGCTCAGACGGGTCTCCATGGTGACGTTGGCCGTTTTGAACAGGAACTTCCCCGCCTCGCAGTACACGGTCTGGCCGGGGCTGAGGTTGACGACCGCCATCTGCATGGCGTTGCCGACGATTTCTTGCTGAAGGGTCACGACGGGAGAACGCGGGAGGTGGAGGAGAGAGTTCCGGCCACGCGAGATCGGTGTCCGTTCACCGCCAGCGGTTCCCCCGCGGGGCCGCTGGGATGGACCCATGACATCCGAGACCACACAGTACGAAACCCTGAACGGCAAGGTGGCCCTGGTGACCGGCGGCAGCCGGGGCATCGGTGCGGCCACGGCCCTGCGGCTCGCCCGGCAGGGCGCGGACGTCGCCGTGACCTATGTGAACGGCAAGGAGGCGGCGGCCGACGTCGTACGGACCGTCGAGGCACTGGGGCGCCGGGCGGTCGCCCTGCGCGCGGACGCGGCGGACGCCGAGGAGGCGGCGGACGCGGTGGAGCGTACGGCGCGGGAGCTCGGCGGGCCGGACATCCTGGTGAACAACGCGGGCATCGGCGTGCTCGGACCGCTGGACGGTCTGTCGCTCGCCGACGTGGACCGAGTGCTGGCCGTCAATGTGCGCGGGGTGTTCCTGACCTCCCGGGCGGCCGCCGCGCGCATGGCGGCCGGGGGCCGGATCATCACGATCGGGACGTGCATGTCGCAGCGGGTGCCCGGCCCCGGCGGGACGCTGTACGCGATGAGCAAGTCGGCGCTGATCGGGCTGACCAAGGCCCTGGCGCGGGAGCTGGGGCCGCGCGGCATCACGGCGAACATCGTCCATCCGGGGCCGATCGACACCGACATGAACCCGGCGGACGGGCCGTACGCGGCCGCCCAGTCGGCGATGACGGCGCTGGGCCGGTTCGGGCGCGCGGAGGAGGTGGCGGCGACGGTCGCCCATCTGGCCGGGGCGCCCTATGTCACGGGTGCCGAGTTCGCCGTCGACGGCGGGCACGCGGCCTGACCGTCTCGGGCGAGCGGCTCCCGGACCCGGTGCGGGCAGCCGAAGCCGGCGGACGTTCACGGTGGCGGAGGTCAGCCGCCCAGCTCCTGGTGGCGCGCCGCCAGCCATGCCGCGCCGGGCCCGGTCAGCGAGCCGAACAGCCGCAGACGGGAGATCCCTCCGTCCGGGTATATGTCCACGCGCGCGTGCGTGGCGACCGCGGCGGCCGGGAGGACGAAGCGGTGGTTGGCGTCGGGCTGGAGGCGGGTGCGGGGCAGTGCTTCGTGCCAGTCGCCCTTCTCTCCGTCCCTGAGGGAGACGGATGCCCAGCCCGCGCTGTTGCCCTTCAGATACGCCGTGTCGATCTCGACGGCCCGGACCTGTGCCTGGGCGGCCAGCCGGTAGCGGATCCAGTCGTGGCCGCGGTCGCGGCGGCGGCGGGTCTCCCAGCCGTCGTCCATCTTGTGGGAGCGGCCGGGCCGGATGGTGTTGGCGGCCGGGGAGTAGAAGAGGTCGGAGGCTTCCTCGACCCGGCCGCCGTTCTCCAGAGCGACCACGTCGAAGGTGCCGAGGACCTCCAGCCACTTCGGGTCCGGGACGACCTCGCCGTACACGCGCAGTCGGGCGATGCCGCCGTCGGGGTGCTGGTTGACCCGCAGATGTGTGACGCGCTGTTCCACGGACACGGGGAAGCCGTTCGCCGCGTGACCGCCCACGGGGGTGCGCGGGACGAGCGTCGTCCACTTCACGTCGGCGGACAGCAGGTGCTCCGGGGACGGGGAGCCGGGCACCGAGGTGCCCTCGATCGACACCGCCTGCGGGTAGTTGCCCCGGAAGTGGGCCGTGTCGACGACGATGCCGCGAACCACGCCGGGCACGCCGAGGCGGACCAGCGCCCAGTCGTGGTCCTCAGCGGTGGGCCAGGGCTGCTCGGCCGAGGCGCCGCGGCGGCGGCGGGTCTCCCAGCCGTCCATGATCTTGCCCTTGTGCCCGAAGCGTTCGGGGTCGAACTCGGCCCGTCCGGGCAGCAGGAGGTTCTCCCGCTGGGCGAAGAACTCGTCGTTGGCGGCGATGACACCGGCGCCGAGCCGCCGGTCGGCGAGATCGGCGTGGTGGGTGAACGGGAAGTCGGCGGTGCGGTAGTCCGCGTACGGGTCACCGCCCCGGTAGGGGCTCGCGTCGCCGGTGAAGGTGGCAGTCGCCGTCACGTTGATCAGGGGTTCCTTTCGGTGCCGGCCGCCGGTGCGGGCGGGAGTCAGCGGGGACGGGTCAGCAGCAGGCCCTTCGGCTCGGTGAACTCGCCGTCCTGGTAGATGCGTCGGCCCCGCAGCCAGGTGGACTTCACCACGCCGTGCAACGTCCGGCCGGTGTACGCCGTGACACGGTTGCGGTGCTGCAGCGCCGCGGGGTCCACGGTGAACGTCTCGTCGGGGGCGAGAACGGCGAAGTCGGCGTCGCGGCCGGGCTCGATGGCCCCCTTCCGGCCGAGGCCCACGAGGGCCGCCGTGCGCGTCGACATCCAGCGGACGACGTCCTCCAGGCCGTGACCGCGCCCGCGCGCCGCGGTCCACACGGCCGCCAGGCTCAGCTGGAGTCCGGAGATGCCGCCCCAGGCGGTGGCGAAGTCGCCGGTCTTCAGGTCGGCGGTGGACGGCGAGTGGTCGGTCACCACGCAGTCGACGGTGCCGTCGGCCAGCGCCCGCCACAGCAGGTCCTGGTTCGCGGCCTCACGGATGGGCGGGCAGCACTTGAACTCGCTCGCGCCGTCGGGGACCTCCTCGGCGGTCAGGGTGAGGTAGTGGGGGCACGTCTCGGCCGTGACGCGGACGCCGTCGGCCTTGGCGGCGGCGATCAGCGGCAGTGCGTCGCCGGAGGACAGGTGCAGGACGTGCACGCGCGCGTTCAGGTGCCGAGCCTGGTCGATCAGGCTCGCGACGGCCGTGTCCTCGGCGTGGCGCGGCCGGGAGGCGAGGAAGTCGGCGTACCGGGGGCCGCCCCGCTGCGGGGCGGCGTCCAGGTGGTGCGGGTCCTCGGCGTGCACGACGAGCAGGCCCCCGAACCCGGCGATCTCGGCCAGCGACCGGGTGAGCCCCTCCTGGTCGAGGTGGGGGAACTCGTCGACGCCGGACGGGGACAGGAAGGCCTTGAAACCGAGGACGCCGGCCTCGTGCAGCGAACGCAGGTCGTTGACGTTGCCGGGCAGGGCGCCGCCCCAGAATCCGACGTCGACGTGTGTTCTGCCGGCGGCGGCGCGCCGCTTCGTGCGGAGGTGGTCGACCGTCGTGGTCGGCGGGAGGGAGTTGAGCGGCATGTCGACGAGGGTGGTGATGCCGCCGGCCGCCGCCGCGCGCGTGGCGGTCCAGAAGCCCTCCCACTCGGCGCGGCCGGGATCGTTGACGTGAACGTGGGTGTCGACGAGGCCGGGGAGCAGGACGTCGTCGCCGAAGTCCTCCAGGACGGCACCCTCGGGCAGGGGCTCGTCGTGGGGCAGCACGGCCGTGATCGTGCCCCGGGCGACGGCGACGGAGGCCGCACGCGTTCCCTCCGGGGTGACCACGCGTGTCGAGCGCAGCACCAGTTCGGCCTCGGGCACCCGGCCCCCTCTCCGTCGCCGTACACCCCCGGTGAAACGGGATGTACGCCCACGTAACGGTCTTCAACTTTCTGTTGAAGGAGTCTTCACTCCCCTTCCGTCCCAGTCAAGAGGCACACTGCTGCCCGGCGCCACCGGCCCGGCCGGTCTGGACTGTTCCGCAACACGGAATTAATCTTCCGGCATACAGAATGCCGTTCGAAGCCGCCCGAAGGGACCACCCCGTGCCGCCGTCCAGCGCCAGCACCACCGGCTCCGCCAAGTCCGCGAGCGGCGGGGTCCAGTCCCTCGAGCGCGCCTTCGACCTGCTCGAGCGGATGGCGGACGCGGGCGGCGAGGTGGGCCTCAGCGAACTCTCGGCGAGCAGCGGGCTGCCGCTGCCCACCATCCACCGCCTCATGCGGACGCTCGTGGCCTGCGGGTACGTACGCCAGCAGGCGAACCGGCGCTACGTCCTGGGGCCGCGCCTGATCCGGCTGGGCGAGTCGGCCTCCCGGCTGCTCGGCACCTGGGCCCGCCCGCACCTCGCCCGTCTGGTCGAGGAGACCGGCGAGACGGCGAACATGGCGCTGCTCGACGGGGACGAGATCGTGTACGTGGCGCAGGTGCCGTCGAAGCACTCGATGCGCATGTTCACCGAAGTGGGCCGACGCGTCCTGCCGCACTCGACGGGCGTGGGCAAGGCCCTGCTCGCCGATGTCCCGGACGACGAGGTGCGCGCCCTGCTGGGCCGCACCGGCATGCCGGCCGCCACGGAGCGGACCATCACCACGCCGGAGGGCTTCCTGGCCGCCCTGGCGGACGTGCGCCGCCAGGGCTACGCGGTCGACGACAACGAGCAGGAGATGGGGGTCCGCTGCCTCGCGGTCTCCGTCCCCGGCTCCCCCACCGCCACCGCCGTCTCCATCTCCGGCCCGGCCGGCCGGGTCACCGAGGCGGCCACGGAGCGGATCGTGCCGGTGCTGCGGCAGGTCGCGGCGGAGCTGTCCCGGTCCCTGTCGTCCTGAGCGGGACCCGGACGTCAGCCGCGTGGCGCCTCGCCGAACAGGTCCACGGCGTCCCGGACCTCCGACAGCCCTCGCGAGAGGGCGCTGACGGAGCCGACCGCACTCGCGATCAGTAACAGGGAGCGGCGCAGCCGCGGTATCTCCGGCACACCGCCGGACGCCATCGCGGCCAGCGCGGCGAGTTCGTCCTCGGCGATCGCCCGGTCGGGGAACTCCGCGGGATGGGCGGCGAGTTCACGCTGCAGACGGGACACCGCGGTCCGCAGTCCCGCCACTCTCGGATCCTCGTCGCTGCCGGTCACCGGCCTCTGCCCCAAGCTCCGCAACACAGCCCTCCCCCTCGCGCTCCGCCGTGCGCCCGCACTCCCCATGGCTCCGGCACACGCCCCCCGTGGCACTGGACGCGGGCCAGTAAACGCCACCCGGTGCGGACCGCGCCAGCATGCGGACCGAAATTCAGCCCTTGGAAACCGGCCGCCCTCTTCGCTGTCGGGTATCCAGGACGCATGACGGAGAACCACGACCGGGTCGCCGGGCTGCTGCTGGCCGCGGGCGGCGGAAGACGGCTGGGCGGACGGCCCAAGGCACTGCTCGAACACCGGGGCGGGCTCCTGGTGGAGCACGCGACCGGCGTCCTGCGCGCGGCAGGCTGCGCACGCGTGCACGTGGTCCTGGGGGCCGGCGCGGACGTCGTACGGCAACGGGCGGAGCTGCCCGGATGCGTGCTCGTCGACAACCCGGCATGGGAGGAGGGCATGGGCACGTCGCTGCGGGCGGGGCTGGACTCGCTGGCCGGCACCGGCACGGGGGCCGCGCTGGTCTGCCTCGTCGACCAGCCGGGCATCGGGCCGGAGGCGGTCGCGCGGGTGCTCGGCGCCTACCGGGGCGAGACCTCGCTCGTCTCGGCGGCGTACGACGGTGCGCGCGGTCACCCCGTACTGCTCGGCGCCGCGCACTGGGCGGGCGTCATGGCGACCGCGACGGGCGACCAGGGGGCGCGCGCGTATCTGCGGCAGCACGGCGGGGTCGTCAGGCTCGTCGAGTGCGGGGACGTGGCGCGGCCGTTCGACATCGACACGGAGGCCGACCTCGCGCGCCTCGAACGATCAACGGATCATTGAAGTTCCACGATGAGGAAACTAGTATCCACTTCCCAGAAGGGTCGTCCGTCGTTTCAGCAGGTTCCACCCGAGGGAAGTGACAACTCATGTCCGCAGCAGCGCCGTCCGGGCCGGTCGTCGTCGACGCCGCACCCCTGCCCCGGCAGGAGGAGGTCCTGACCGGTGCGGCGCTCGACTTCGTGGCCGAACTGCACCGGCGGTTCACCCCGCGCCGCGACGAGCTCCTCGCCCGCCGCGCCGAGCGCCGCGCCGAGATCGCCCGCACCTGCACGCTCGACTTCCTGCCCGAGACCGCCGCGATCCGCGCGGACGACTCCTGGCGGGTGGCCCCGGCCCCACCCGCCCTCGAAGACCGCCGGGTGGAGATCACCGGCCCCACCGACCGCAGGATGACCGTCAACGCGCTCAACTCCGGGGCCCGGGTCTGGCTCGCCGACTTCGAGGACGCCTCCGCCCCCACCTGGGAGAACGTGGTCCTCGGCCAGCTCAACCTGATCGACGCCCACACCCGGAACATCGACTTCACCGACCCCGGGTCCGGCAAGTCGTACGCGCTGCGCCCCGACGAGGAACTGGCGACCGTCGTGGTGCGCCCGCGCGGCTGGCACCTGGACGAGCGTCACCTCGTCGACGGCGACGGCCGCCGGATCCCCGGCGCGTTCGTCGACTTCGGGCTGTACTTCTTCCACAACGCCCGGCGCCTCCTCGACCTCGGCAAGGGCCCCTACTTCTACCTGCCGAAGACCGAGTCGCACCTGGAGGCCCGGCTGTGGAACGAGGTGTTCGTCTTCGCCCAGGATTACACCGGCATCCCGCAGGGCACCGTCCGCGCCACCGTCCTGATCGAGACGATCACGGCCGCGTACGAGATGGAGGAGATCCTCTACGAACTGCGCGACCACGCCTCGGGCTTGAACGCGGGCCGCTGGGACTACCTGTTCTCCATCGTCAAGAACTTCCGTGACGGCGGGCCCGCGTTCGTCCTGCCGGACCGGGGCGCGGTCACGATGACGGCCCCGTTCATGCGGGCGTACACCGAACTCCTCGTCCGCACCTGCCACCGGCGCGGCGCGCACGCGATCGGCGGCATGGCGGCGTTCATCCCCTCGCGCCGGGACCCGGAGGTCAACAAGGTCGCCTTCGAGAAGGTCCGCGCCGACAAGGACCGCGAGGCGAACGACGGATTCGACGGCTCCTGGGTCGCCCACCCCGACCTGGTCCCGATCGCCCTGGAGTCCTTCGACAAGGTGCTCGGCGACAGGCCGAACCAGAAGGACCGGCTGCGCGAGGACGTCCATGTCGAGGCGGCCGACCTGATCGCGATCGACTCCCTGGACGCGAAGCCCACGTACGACGGCCTCGTCAACGCGGTCCAGGTCGGGATCCGTTACATCGAGGCGTGGCTGCGCGGTCTCGGCGCCGTCGCCATCTTCGACCTCATGGAGGACGCGGCCACCGCCGAGATCTCCCGCTCGCAGATCTGGCAGTGGGTCAACGCGGGCGTCGAGTTCGAGCACGACGGGACGACGGTGAGGGCCACGGCGGAGCTGGTGCGGAAGGTCGCCGCCGAGGAACTGGACCGTGTCCGGGGGGAGATCGGCGCGGAGGCCTTCGCGGCCGGGCACTGGCAGCAGGCCCACGACCTGCTGCTGAAGGTCGCCCTCGACGAGGACTACGCGGACTTCCTGACGCTGCCGGCGTACGAGCAGCTGGAGGGCTGACCCAAGGGCCGGCCGGCCGTCACGCACGCCCGTGCCCGGCTTCCGGCGGCGGCTATCCCAGGTGTGCCGACCAGTCCTGTTCCGCGGCCGGCTTGCCGTGCAGGTCGGGGACCTGCTTGAGCCAGCTCGGCCGGCCCTGCCGGGTGCGCCGCGCCCGCAGCGCGTCCTCGGCGGCGAGTTCCGCCCGGGTGGGGAAGCCGGTCGGCAGCCAGGCCGCTGAGGCCTCCACGCGCGCGTGGAGGTAGTCCACGTACGCCGCCCGGACGTCGTCCGGCGTGGCGAAGCCCTCCTCGCCGGCCAGCCAGGCGTCCGGCACCTCGGCCACGATGCCCCGCAGCAGTTCCCGGGTGACCTTTCCGGCCAGCTCCGAGTCGGCGGCCCGCAGGTCGGGGGCGTAGCGGCCGAGCGCGTGATGGCGGAAGTCGTACGCCTTCGCGGGGTCGGAGGCACCCCAGCGGTGGTGGAAGATGAGCGCGGCGCCGTGGTCGATGAGCCACAGGCGCGGCGGGACCGTCCCGAAGGTCGGCCAGACCATCAGGTTGGAGCTGTGCACCGTACGGTCGACGTTCACGGTCAGGGCGTCCAGCCAGACGATCCTGCCCGCCTCGACCGGGTCCACCGGGAAGGTCTCGGCGACCTCCGGGGTGAAGTCCCTGGCGCCCGGCAGGTAGTCCATCCCCAGGTTGGTTCCGGCGCTGGCGCCGTGCAGTTCCCGTACCTCCTGATGGGGTTCGTGGGAGGCGATCTCCGGATCGAAGTGGACGAGGACGAGTTCGGGGAAGCGCAGGCCCAGGGCGCGGGCCAGTTCTCCCACGATCACCTCGGCGACCAGCGCCTTGCGCCCCTGCGCGGAGCCGGTGAACTTCACGACGTAGGTGCCCAGGTCGTCGGCCTCGACGACTCCGGGGACGGAACCGCCGGAGCGCAGCGGGGTCACGTATCGAACGGCAGTCACGTCGCGCAGCACACCGGCCAGGGTAGTTCAGATCATGTACGGGCCAGCGGGTTGGGCAGCGGCAGGTAGCGGGCGTCCGCGCCGTCCGCGCCGGTCCAGCGCAGCAGCAGGTTCGTCTTGCCGGGCAGGGTGGGCGAGGCGAGCAGCGCGGGGATCTCCGGGAGGTCGTGGGCGGCGAGGGCGCGGCGGGCCGCGGGCCACGGGTCCAGGCCCGGGTGGTGCTCGGCCAGGGCGGCGGCGATCTCGGTGAGGTGGTTGACGACGAGGCAGTACACCAGCCGTTCCCAGCCGGCCGCGCGGGGTACGTCCGGCAGCAGTTTCACGCCCTCGGCGTCCCGGAACAGCGCCTGGACGGGAGTCCCGGAGGCGTCGACGGCGACCAGGGTGTTCTGCAGGTGTGCCTCCAGCACCACGCCGTGGCCGTCGAAGGCCGCCAGCGCCGGGGGGACGACCTGGTGCAGGTACGCCTCCCACCAGGCCGCCGGGTCGGCGGCGCGGGCCAGGGGGTTGCCGTCGAAGCCCTCGACGAGCCCGGCGGCGAGCAGCGGGGTCGCGCCGGGCAGCAGATGGCCGCGGAAACCGTCGCGGACCAGGACGGCGAGTTCCTCGAAGGCGAAGGCGGCGGTGCGGTAGCCGCGGTCGCTCAGCCAGGCCGCCCGACCGCTCCATTCGGTGAAGGCGTGTGTCACGGCCGTGTCGGCGCGGCGCAGTCTCACCAGGTCGTGGCGCCACAGGCGGCGGATGTCGTTGGTGATGCGCACGTCCAGGCTGAACTTCAGGTTCAGGTCGCGGCGCGGCTCGTAGACGGTGCGCACCGCGGCCGTCGGCCAGACCGGGAACGGTGCCGTACCCAGCTTGACCAGGCGGCCGTCGGCGAAGGCCGGTTCGAGGCCGGGGCCGGTGAGGTCGAGCTGCCAGGGGTGGGCGGGCAGCAGCCGGTAGCCGGGCGGGGCCGTGCCGAGGGCGTCGAGCGGGGAGGTGTCGCCCTCCTCGGCCACCTGGTCCTCGCGCACACCCAGCAGTACCAGGGGGAACCGGGCGTGCGCCTCCGGCGCGTAGGGCAGCCAGGCGGTGACGGGGCCCCCGCCGCGCGCCTTGGGCGCGGGGTGGTGAGGATGGCCTGTGATGAGGGACTGTTCCGAGCGCAGGTACGGGTCGGTGGGCGGCGTCGTCCGGGCGCGCGCGGCGAGCAGCGCGGCGACCGCCTCCCGGCTGTCGATCATCTCGGTGGGCAGGTCGTCGTTGGTCAGTCCGGTGTGCCGGCGCAGTTCCTCGGCGACCAGTTTGACCAGCTCGGCGTGGCCGACGCGCCGCCAGGCGCCCTCGTTGCGCACCTCCGGCTCGGCGGGCCGCCGCTCACCGCGCACCCGCAGCAGGCGGCCGGTGCCGGGCAGCCGGTACACCCGCCGCTCCCCGGTCACGTCGACCGGATCGGCGACCGGTTCGCCGACCTCCCGCAGCAGGCAGTTGAGCAGGGGTGCGGACGCGTACACGTCGGCACTGGGGTGCATGTGGTCCACGCGATCCATTCGTTCTTCGTGCGGGGCCCGGGGCCTGTCCTGGTCCGGGGAGCCGATCGCGACCAGTATGTCTGTCGTCCCCGGCGTTCCTGCCCGTCCTGTCCCGTACCCGAGGAGCCGACCGTGTACCGCCCGCCCGTCTTCCGCCACCGCCCCTCCGAGGACGGCCCTGCGGGCTTCCCCACCGTCGAGGCCGAGGTGGCCGAGGAGCTGGCCGCCGTCCGGCCGGAGCTGGTGCCCCGGTACACGGCGGCGCTGCCGGGTGCGCGCGCGGCGGTGCTGACCCGGCTGTGGCGGGCGCTCGCGCACGAGCCGCTGCCCTGGATCACCCGCCGGGCGGGCGGCACGGAGGGTGTGGCGCTGCGGCTCGCGGACGGGCGGGTGCTGCGCGGCCCGTACGCGGACCCGTACACGACCGGCGCGTACGCCGCCGTCGTCCACCTGGACGGTGCGGCGTACGACGACGCGGCCCGCCTGATGACGGACCTGGCGGTGCCGCACGCCACCGCCTTCGCCGCCGAGCTGGACAACAGTGCCGTGTCGCTGGCGCTCTCACGGGCGGGGGCGCAGGATCACCCGCAGGAGTGGCCGGGGACGGACTGGGAGTGGGAGCAGCGGGTCGTCGACGGGCATCCCTTCCACCCCAACTGCCGGTCCAGGCCGGGTTTCTCCGTGGCCGAGCAGCTCGCCTACGGGCCGGAGCACCGGCCGGTGGTGGAGCTGGGGACGGTACCGGTCCCGGCGGGGGATTGCCTGGTGACGGGGGCGTGGCCGGACGGGCTGCGGGACGGGGAGCGGCTGCTGGTCCCGGTGCACCCGTGGCAGGCGGCGCACGTGCTGAAACGCCCCTGCGACGCCTGGTCGGACGCCCGTCCCCTGATGTCGCTGCGCACGCTGGCGCTGCCCGGCGCGGTGCACGTGAAGACCGCGCTGAGCGCCCGGCTGACGTCCTCGGTGCGGGACATCTCGGTGTACTCGGTGGAGGTGTCGCAGACGCTGTCGGCGTTCGCGGAGAAGCTGGCGGCCCGTGCGGACGGGCTGCTGCACGTCACACGGACCCTGGGCGCGGTGACCGCCGGCTCTCCGGACCTCGCGGCGGTGCTCCGCGAGTCACCGGGTGAGTACGCGGCCGCGGACGAGCGGGTCCTGCCGGTGGCCGCGCTCGCCACCACCGAGCTGCCCCGCTCCCCCGCCTGGCTGGCCGGCTTCGCCCGCCTCGTCCTCCGGGTGGGGCTGCGCCTGCTGGAGCTGGGCGTGGCCCTGGAGGCCCACGGCCAGAACCTCCTGGTCGTCCTGTCGTCCGACGGCAGCCCTCGCCGGCTGGTCTACCGCGACCTCGCCGACATCCGGATCAGCCCGGCCCGGCTGGCCCGGCACGGCATCCGGCCCCCGGACCTGACCGGCCGTCTGGTCACCGACGACGAGACGGCCCTGCGCCGCAAGGTGTTCGGCTCCCTGGTGGCCGGCGCCCTGGCCCAGACGGCCGGTTCCGGTCCGGCGCTCGCCTCGGCCCTGGAAGCGGCCCTGCCGGATCTGCCGCCCGGCCCGGACCTGACGGCCCTGCGCGAAGCACCGCTGCCCGCCAAAGCCCTGACGGCCATGCGGCTGTCACCCGAGGTCCCCGGTGACAAGTGGGGGGCCCTGCCCAACCCGCTCGTTTTGGAGCACGGCACCCGAGATCAATAAGATCCGCCGATGATCAGAAGACAACGGCTGGCGGCGGGGATCTGCGCCCTGCTCGCCGCGCTGACGGCGGGGCTCGCGTTCCCCGCCGGGGCGGTGGCCGACGAGACGGACGACAAGGCCGCTCCCAAGGTGGAACTCGTGCTGGACGTCAGCGGTTCCATGCGTGCGCGGGACATCGACGGCGGGTCGCGGATGGCGGCGGCGAAGCAGGCGTTCAACGAGGTGCTCGACGCGACGCCCGAGGAGGTTCAGCTCGGCATCCGCACCCTCGGCGCCAACTACCGTGGCAATGACCGGAAGACGGGCTGCAAGGACACCGCGCAGCTCTACCCGGTCAGCACGCTGGACCGCACCGAGGCGAAGACCGCGGTCGCCACGCTGACGCCGACCGGCTGGACCCCCATCGGTCCCGCACTGCTGAAGGCCGCCGGCGACCTCGACGGCGGTGCCGGTACCCGCCGGATCGTCCTGATCAGCGACGGTGAGGACACCTGCCAGCCGCTGGACCCGTGCGAGGTGGCCCGCGAGATAGCCGCCAAGGGCATCGGGCTGACCATCGACACCCTGGGCCTGGTGCCCGACGCCAAGACCCGCGACCAGCTCAGCTGCATCGCGGACGCCACCGGCGGCACCTACACCGATGTGCGGCACAAGGAAGAACTCAGTGATCGCGTCGGCCAGTTGGTGGACCGGGCGGCCGACCCGGTGGTGACGCCGGTGGCCACCGAGGGCGCGACGCAGTGCGCGAACGCGCCCTCGTTGAAGTCCGGCCTCTACACGGACCGCGAGGAGTTCGGGCAGCAGCGCTGGTACAAGGTGGCCGTCGACCCCGGCAAGGAACTGCGTGCCTCGGTGAGCGTGGCCGACGACCGGGCGACCAACCCCGACTACGGCGTGCTGCTGCGGGCGGTCACGGTGCACGGCCGCGAGATCGTGCGCGGTGAGGCCGCGGGCAACGGCCGTACGGACATGATCTCGACGGGTCTGCGCTACCCGCGACCGGAGAGCGACGACGAGGACGCTCCGGCCGAGACCGTGTGCCTTCAGGTCACCAACTCCTTCTCGGCGCCCGCCGGGGTGAAGACCACGCCCGGTATGCCGCTGGAGCTGACCGTCGACGTCGTGGACGGTCCGGACAAGGCGAGTGACGTGGCCTCCTTCGGTCTCGGCCGTGGCTGGTGGCTACTGGGCGCGCTGGTGCTGACCGGCTTCGTCGCCGGTCTGCTGTGGGGCTGGCTGTCGCGCTGGCGGGTCGCGGTCTGGAGGACCAACTGATGCGCATCACACGTGTGCTGAGTGCCGCGCTGATGGTCCTCGGGGCCACTCTCGGACTGGCCGCGGGCCCTGCCGTCGCCGACTCCTCGCCGTCCCCGAGCGCCTCGGACGACGGCAAGGCGCCCACCCGGGCGGGCACCTCGTTCCGTACGGCGACCGAGATCGACCAGGGTGAGCGGGCCACCGCCGACGGCTCCACCGGCGACTACCTGTACTGGTCGTTCCCGGCCGACTCCGGCCTGCGCCCCACCGTGAAGGCGACGGTGAAGCTGCCCGGCACGCAGGCCGCGCAGACCTGGCAGATCGACGTGTACGACGGTCTGCGCCGCCGCCAGTCCTGCCAGTACGGCGCCCAGACCCGCGCCGCCGCGCAGGGCGCCTCCTCCGTGGACCTGACCTGCGTCATGCGCACGGTCCGCGCCTGGTCGGAGCCGTGGGCGAACGACCCGCTGCCGGGGACGTACTACATCCGGCTGACGGTACTCGGCCTGAGCTCCTCCGACCTCGGCAAGCCCGTGCACGCCGAGGTCCGCGTCGACTCCAAGGACATCGGCGGCTCGGCCGCGGTGGACGGCTCGCTGGGGAAGCCGCTGGTCCCCGGTATCGCCGCCAAGTCGGGCGACGACGAGGACGGTTCGGCGAAGTCGGCGGTGCTGTCCGCCGTCGAACCGGACGACGGCTGGTCCTCCGGCTGGTGGTCCGACCGCTGGGTGTGGACCGCGGTGGGCGGTGTGCTGGCCGCGCTCGCCGGTATCGGCGGGTACGCGCTGACCCGCGGCTCGGGACGGCCCCCAGGGGTACCGCCGAACGCCTGATCCACTCAGGAGGGCCCGCCGGCCGGCGGGCCCTCCCCCCTTTTCTCACACCTCCCGCAGCGCCTTGGCCACCGCGCCGTCCCCGGTCACCTCGACCCGCCCGTCCCGCACCGCCTCCCGCAGCCCCAGCTCGCCGCGGGCGAGAGCCGTGCACGTCCCGGCGTCCGCCACGAGCCGGGCGTCGGGCTCACCGGGGGCCGGTCCGTCGCCGTACACCGGCCCGTCGCCGGCACCGGGGTACAGGTGGAAAACCCCTTCGTCCAGCCGGACTTCGACGAGCCCGGACTCCCCCTCGAGCTCCCGCAGCAGCGGCAGCGCGAACCAGTGGGCGCGCACCGCGTCGGTGGGCCCGCGCTCCCCCAGCTCGGGGCCGCCCCACGCGCCCAGCGCCTGCAGCACCGGCAGCAAGTCCCGCCCCCGCCGGGTGAGTTCGTACACGTAGGCGGCCCCCGGCGGGGGCAGCCGGCGCCGTGTGGCGAGCCCGTCCCGCTCCATGTCCCTCAACCGCGAGGCGAGTACGTCCGTGCTCACGCCGGGCAGGTCGGCGTGCAGGTCCGTGTAGCGGCGGGGACCGGCGAGCAGCTCCCGGACGATCAGCAGGGTCCAGCGGTCGCCCACGAGGTCGAGGGCGCGGGCGGCGGAGCAGTACTGGTCGTAGCTTCGGCGAGGTGACATGCCCCGCAGTCTAGACATGTCGTTGGACTTTCCAAGCTCGAACTTGGTAAAACCAAGCAACACACCGAACCGGAGGGGCGAGCGCGCATGGAGTTCCGGCAGTCGAACAAGCTCAGCGAGGTCTGCTACGAGATCCGCGGCCCGGTGATCGAGCACGCCGACGCGCTGGAGAAGGCCGGGCACAGCGTGCTGCGCCTGAACACCGGCAACCCCGCCGCCTTCGGGTTCGAGGCGCCGGAGGAGATCCTCCAGGACATGATCCGGATGCTCCCGCAGGCGCACGGCTACACGGACTCGCGTGGCGTCCTCTCCGCCCGCCGGGCGGTCGCCGGGCGCTACCAGGCGCTGGGGCTGGAGGTCGGCGTCGACGACGTGTTCCTCGGCAACGGCGTCTCCGAGCTGGTGTCGATGGCCGTACAGGCGCTGGTGGAGGACGGCGACGAGATCCTCGTCCCGGCGCCGGACTTCCCCCTCTGGACGGCGGTCACCACCCTGGCCGGCGGCAAGGCGGTGCACTACCTCTGCGACGAACAGGCGGACTGGTACCCGGACCTGGACGACATGGCGGCGAAGATCACCGACCGCACCAAGGCCGTCGTCATCATCAACCCCAACAACCCCACCGGCGCGGTCTACCCGAAGGAGATCATCGAGGGCATCCTCGACCTCGCCCGCCGGCACGGCCTGATGGTTTTCGCCGACGAGATCTACGACCAGATCCTCTACGACGACGCCGTGCACCACTCTGCCGCCGCACTCGCCCCCGACCTGGTCGTCCTCACCTTCTGCGGTCTGTCGAAGACCTACCGGGTCGCGGGCTTCCGCTCCGGCTGGCTCGTGGTCACCGGCCCGAAGCAGCACGCGAAGGACTACCTGGAGGGCCTCACCATGCTGGCCTCCATGCGGCTGTGCGCCAACGCGCCCGCGCAGTACGCCATCCAGGCCGCGCTCGGCGGCCGCCAGTCCATCCGCGAACTGACCGTGCCGGGCGGAAGGCTGTACGAGCAGCGCAACGTGGCCTGGGAGAAGCTCAACGAGATCCCGGGCGTCTCCTGCGTGAAGCCCAAGGGCGCGCTCTACGCCTTCGCCCGCATCGACCCCAAGATGCACCCCATCCACGACGACGAGAAGTTCGTCCTGGACCTGCTGCTGCGGGAGAAGATCCAGGTCGTCCAGGGCACCGGCTTCAACTGGCCCGCCCCCGACCACTTCCGCATCCTCACCCTGCCGTACGCGGACGATCTGGAGGCGGCGATCGGGCGGATCGGGCGGTTCCTGAGCGGGTACCGGCAGTGACGGAGCCGTGGTTCCGGACCCGCGGTTGACCTCAACCGCGCTTGAGATCCTACGGTCGGGGCCATGACAGAGATCATTCCCGAGCGCTACCGCCGTTCGGTGGTGCCACACATCATGGTGTCCGACGCGGACGCCGCCATCGCGTTCTACACCGCCGCCTTCGGGGCGGTCGAGGAGTTCCGGCTCGCCCATCCGCGGGGCGGGATCATGCACGCCGAGATCCGGATCGGTGAGTCCGTGCTGATGCTCGGCGACGTCTCGGAGGGGCCGTTCACCGCCCCGGGCGCACTGGGGGGCACCTCGGTCGCGCTGCACGTGTTCGTCCCGGACGTCGACGAGCTGGCGAAGCGGGCGGTGACGGCGGGCGCCGAACTGGTCCAGGCACCCGCCGACCAGTTCCACGGCGACCGTACGGCGATCCTGCGGGACCCCTCCGGGCACCTGTGGGTGTTCCTGACCCACCTGGAGAACCCGTCCCGGGAGGAACTGCTCAGCGGCCTGGCGGCGTCCGACCACAACCGCCCGTAGCAGGCCGACGGCGCCGGCGCTCACCCCAGGGCGACCTCGCACCAGACCGTCTTGGTGTACGGGTCCCGGCAGGTCGTGCCCCAGTGGGTGGACAGCGCCTCGACGAGGAGGAGGCCCCGGCCGGACTCTCCTTCAGGTGAGACCGGCGGGAGACCGCCGGGGGCGGGTGGGAGTCGGTCGGCGCGGGCGTCGGTCACTTCGATACGGAGCGTGGGGCCTTGCGCGTAGAGGGTCAGACGCAGGCGGAAGTCCCGGCCCGGCAGCCGGCCGTACAGCACCGCGTTGGTGGCGAGTTCGGCCACGAGCAGTGTCGCCGTGCGGTTGGCCTCGGAGCTGTAGGGCCGGCCCCACCTGTCGAGTTGCTCGGCCGTGAGGTGGCGGGCGAGACGTGCGCCCTTGGGGGTGGCCGAGAGCCGGATGGTGAAGTGGTCCGTGGGGGCGGTGGGTTCATCCGTCGTGGTGGCGGTATCGGCATTCATGTCACCCAGCGTGGTCGGCTGTATCTACTCTGAACAGCAACGACGACAGTACGCAGCGTCACTGTCCGGTCGCTGTCCGGGCCTGTCCGGAGGGTGACGCGTGACGCCGCGGGCCGGTGGGGCGTTGGTTACCGGCGGCACGTGGAGGTGGGCGCATGGAGTCACACGGCGGCGAGGACGAGGAGTCGGCGGCCGTACTGCGGACGGTCGGCAAGGTCGTCAAGATGTGCCGGGAGCGGAAGGCACTCACCCAGGCCGAGTTGGGCACGGCCATCGGGTACAGCGAGGAGCAGGTGTCCTCGGTCGAGCGGGGGCGCCGGGCGCCGAGGGCGCAGTTCCTGGAGGCGGCCGACCGGGTGCTGGACGCGGACGGGATGATCGCCGGGCTGAAGAAGGACGTGGAGGAGGCCCGGTACCCGAAGAAGGTTCGGGACCTGGCGAAGTTGGAGGGGGAGGCGGTTGAGATCTGCGCCTACGACAACTCCGTCGTCAACGGCCTCCTGCAGACGGAGGAGTATCTGAGGGCCGTGTTCGGCTCACGACGGCCCGCCTTCTCCGAAGAGGAGGTGGAGCAGCTTGTCGCTGCGCGACTGGCGCGGCAGACGATCATCGACGGAAAGCAGATGATCCCTGCTTTCAGCTTCGTGCATGATGAGGCTGCCCTACGGAGGCGGGTCGGGGGCAGAATGGTGTTGCGCCGACAGCTCGAACGGCTGTTGGACATCGGGCAAAAGCGGAACGTGGAGATCCAGGTGCTCCCCATGGATCGCGAGGACAACGCCGGTCTCGGCGGACCTTTCCACCTGCTGCGGCTCAAGGAGGGCACCACGGTGGGGCACAACGAGGTACAGCGGACCAGCCGGCTGATCTCTGAAGTCAAGGAGGTCCAGATCCTGGAGCTGCGCTACGGAGTCATCCGAGCCCAAGCCCTTCCGCCGCGAGAGTCCCTGGCCTTCATCGAGAAAGTCCTTGGAGAGACATGAGCGTGAAGCCCTCGGCCGGTCACGGCTCCGAGTTGGAATGGTTCAAGAGCAGCTACAGCACCGACGACGGGCCCGCATGCGTCGAGGTCGCAACCGCCCCCGGCACCATCCACGTACGGGACTCGAAGCACAAGCAGGGCCCCCAGCTGACGTTCGGAACACGAGGGTGGGCCGCCTTCGTCTCGTACGCCACCGATCACTGACCCTCAGCCTGCCAGTGGTGACCCCACGCGGTGCGCCGTGCCGTCGGCGTCCACGTACGCGAACTCGCGGATGCCGTAAGGCGTGTCCGTCGGCTCGACGAAGCGGCCCTCGACGCCGGAGGTCCTCCACTCCCGGTAGACGGCGTCGGCGTCACTCACGTAGAGGTAGATGACCGCTCCCGTGCGGTGCGGGTCGTGCTCCGGCCACTCCGAGAGGTGGACCGACACCGAGCCCCGCTCGGCGAAGCCGTATCGATCGGGACCCTCGTAGGCGTGCGCCGTGAAGCCCAGACGGCGGTACCGATCAAGAGCGGCATCAAGGTTCCGGACCGGGACGACGGGGGCGACGCTGCTGAAGACGACTTCTGGCATCCGGCCAGTCTCGCAGGCGGACGCCCCCGAACGCAGCGGCGCATCAGGCCCCGTGGGCGCGCCGGTCCAGTTCCTCGCCGATGGCCGTACGCAGTGTGTCGTGGCGGGGGCCGAGCCGGTGGCGCTCGTCGCTCCACGTCCCGCGCGGGTACAGCCACACCGGAAGTCCGACCAGGTCGGCCGGCTCCCAGTCGTAACGCGGCCACACGTGCGCGTGCAGGAAGTCGTCGGTGTTGCCTAGGATCTCCAGGTTCACCCGCCGGAAGGCGGGGTCCAGTCGTCGGCAGGCCCGCTCGACGGCCTCGCCGAGGCGGTCCATGTCGGCCAGGAAGTCCAGGCGCCGGTGCCTGGGCAGGTCCGACAGGCGCCGCACCGCCGGGTCGTCCGCCAGCAGCACCGTGTACCCGGGCAGGAACTGGACGTCGCCGATCACGGCAAAGCCCGCGTCCAGGCGCCGCAGCACCGTGGGGTTCTCTCCGCGCAGGGCGCTGCCGATCCGGTCGTCACGCCAGTCGTCGCTCACGACCTGCGACTTTACCCAGTTGCGGCAGCCGTCTGGCCCAGTCGGTCCTGCGGGTCGCGGGTGGCCTGTGGCACCGTGCTGACAGGCGAGCGGGAAGGGCGCGGACGTGGGTGATCTCTTTCTCGTCCGGCACGGGGAGACCGAGTGGTCGCGGTCCGGGCGGCACACCGGGTGGACGGACGTGCCCCTGACCGAGCAGGGGCGGGAGGAGAGCCGGCGGCTGGCGCCGTTGGTGCGGGAGCAGCGGATCGGGGTGGCGTTCGTCAGTCCGTCGCGGCGGGCGCGGGAGACTGCCGAACTCATCGGGGTGGATGACGCCCGCGTCGATGCCGATCTGCGGGAGTGGGACTACGGCGGCTACGAGGGTGTGACCACCCCGGAGATCCAGCGCACCCGGCCCGGCTGGTTCCTGTTCACCGACGGGGTCGCGCCGGGGCCGCCCGAGCATCCCGGTGAGACCCCGGAGCAGGTCGGGGAGCGCGCCGATCGGATGCTGGCCAAGGTGGACGCCGCCGACGCGGACGTACTGCTCGTGGCGCACGGCCACTTCCTGCGGGTGCTCACCGCCCGCCGGCTGGGGCTGCCACCTCAGGACGGGGCGCTGTTCCAACTGGCCACAGGGACGCTAGGCCGGCTGAGCACGGAGCACGGGCGGCCGGTGATCGCGGGTTGGAACATCCGGCCGGAGGCGTAAGGCGTTCAAGTCCCCGGGGCGGACCCAGCGGGTCCGCCCGCGCAGCTACCGGGCCCGCGATCCTTGAGATCCCACACCGGGGCTCGGCGCGTTCGTTCGCGTGCACCCAGTAGCCGTCGATCACGGCACGGGCGTAGCCGATCCGTTCCCCAAAGGTCGAGCCGCTGAGGACCGCGTGTCGCTCGTCATGGGCCGACGCAAAAGCGCTTCAATGCGCACGGTGGAATTCCCCCTCATGCAATTGTCGATATGCTAGGGACGCAGATTTCCCTACTCGGAGCGTCGCCGGTGAACCTCACGACGGAGCGCCTCGAACTCTGCCCCCGGAACACCTCCGCACCAGCCCGGGATCGGTCCCCCGGGTGCCGAATCCCGGACGTTCGCGAATGCTTCCATGAATGCGGTCAGGAACGTCAGCATCGGAATCCGGGCCGCTGTCAAGGCGTTGCCGCGGACCGGCATCCATGGCGGGTCAGCCGGCGTGATCCAATTCGGAAGGCGCAGCTCGTGTACGGCGATGGAGGCATGGTCGGGGCCTGATCTGCCGAAGTCGAGGAACACCCCTCCCGGCTCGTCACCCCACAGGACCGTAGCCACGGCAGCGCCGGAGGCGATATGCGCTACCGCCCGCACGAGGTCGGCGAAGAAGTCGTCCTCGATGTCTGTAGCCCGGTGGACGGCGGACTCTCCGCCTACGCTCAGTGTCAGGCGACACCATCCGTACCTGAAAGTGAATGACGCTTCAAACTGGTCGGTTGAACCAGAGAACACTGACACCTCCGTCAGGAGAACCTGCGAGTCGACTCCAGATCAACGGTCGCACGCACCAGCATCCTGGAACCCGGCTTGCCTCGGTCCACGGGGCGCGGACCTGTGTGTCCGCCCCACACCACGGACCGTTCGGCTCGCACAGTCGGCGCACTCGCCCTTCGTGCTGCTGCCCCGCAGAGTCGGTCCGCCACTGGGACCAGATCATCGGCCTGTGCAGCGCAGCAGGGTTCACACCGCGGGTGGTGCAGCACGCGGTGGCGTGGCAGCCCGTGTGCACCCTCGTGGAAGCGGCCCCGCGCCCGTCCCGGTGGCTGAAGCCGACATCGGCCCCGCTGTTCCGTACCGGCGCTGGCGGTTGCCGTATTCGGTGATGGCCCGCCACAGGTCCCGCCGGTCGACGTCCGGCCAGTAGTCGGACGTGAAGTGGAGTTCGGCGTAGGCGGCTTGCCAGGGAAGGAAGTTGGAGGTGCGCTGCTCGCCTCCGGTGCGCCAGAGCAGGTCGACGCTCGGCAGGTCGGGGTGGGGCAGGTGGCGTGCGACGTCGTCCTCGCCGATGAGGTCGGGGTCCAGGTCGCCGGCCCGCACCGCTCGGGCGAGGGCCGCGGCGGCGCGGGTGAGTTCGTCCCGGCCTCCGTAGTTGAAGCACAGGGTGCAGGTCAGGCCGGTACGAGTGCGGGTGGTGGCCTCCTTGTGCCGCAGGGCCTCGACGAGGTCTGCCGGCAGTTTCTCGGGGTGACCGGACCAGCGCAGGCACACGTCCAGGTCACGGAAGGGGTCGTCGTCCAACTCCTTCTGCAGGGCGTTCAGGAGGCCCGTGACCTCGTCCGTGTCGCGTCTCCAGTTCTCCGTGGAGAACGCGTACACGGTCAGGTGGGACAGGCCGATCTCCAGAGCGCCGTGGACGATGTCGTGCAGGACGGCGACGCCGGCCCGATGGCCTTCGGAGCGGGGCAGGCCACGGTGTTCGGCCCAGCGGCCGTTGCCGTCCATGATGATCGCGACGTGGGTCGGCATGGCTTCGACACTGATCTGCGGGGGCCGGCAGCCGCTGGGGTGGCCGGGCGGCTGCCGGAAGGTCGTCGCGCCAGGAACCGGGGGCGCCGTGGGGCGGGATCCGGTCGCCTTGGGCCGTCGTGGGGTGGGGGGAACGGTGACCGGGGTCAGGCTCCAGGCCAGGGCCGACCGGATGCGCGCGGCGACGAGGATGCGTGCACGCGTCGCGGGCGAGGGTCGCGCCTGGGAGCGGAGCAGGGCCGGCCCTGCCGTGTCGACGGCGTCGAGCTGGGCGAGCAGCAGATCGGCCAGTGTCTTGACCAGGGTGGCGGGTCCCGGGTGCATTCCGTGGGTCAGGCCGGGCTGGGTCACCCAGCGGCGGGCGATGCCGGTCAGTTCGGTGACCAGCGCCGCCGCGGTCTCGGTCCACCGGCGGTGCCGCAGGTCGTCCTCGGCCCCGGGGAACCGCTCCGTGAACTCGCGAGGAAGCAGGAGCCCGCCCTCGTCCAGGTCGGCCGCCAGGTCGGCGAGGGTTTCGACGAGACGGGCGCCGTCGAGGAACAACTCGTAACTCCCCTGCCGGTCCAGCCGGAAGGCCACCGGCACGCCTGCCCGGCCGAGGAGACTTCGCACCAGGTCGAACGTGGGCAGGACATGACCGCGGCTCCAGGCCCGCCACTGGTCCCAGTCGTCGAAGTGCCGGCGGTGGGCGTCGTCGAGGGACACGAGCATCCCGTCCCGGAGAGCGGACAGGTCCAGGTTCCAGCGGGTGGCGGTGTCCACCAGGGTGAGACGAACCGGGTCGGTGCTCGTGCCGGAGACCAGATCGGCCTCCAGCGCCGCGATCCAGTCCTCGGCCCGGGCGGTCCGTTCGGCTGCCGACGCATCCCGGTCGTCGATCAGATCGTCGATCGCGGACAACGCGGCCCAGAGGGCTGCGCCGGCCGGCCGCAGCGCGGATGGCAGCATGCGGATGAGAGCGTACGTCTCGGGATCCTGCCTGCGTGCCCTGCGACGGCACAGGCGGTAGGCGGCCCGCAGGTCGGTGTCCGTGCGGTCTTCGGACACGGTTTCACGGATTCGGGGCATGTCTGAGGGACTCCAGCTGAAGGCACGTACCGGGCGGCGAGGACGGGTGCTGCGCAGCGTCAACTTGCCGCCTTGGTGCCGGTGTCGGCCGCTGGCTCTCCGTCGGCTCGGCGTGGTCCCGGAAAGTGCGGCCGGGTCGCCGGGAGCAGCGCGTTGCGGGTGCGGCGGCGGAAGGCGAGGAGGGCGACGAGACCGGCTCCGGCGAACCAGCTGAGCTGGGCGGCGACGTGGCCGGGCACGTCCGCGGCGGAGAAACCGGCGGCGGTGCTGGCCTGCATGGCGCCGTAGGAGGGCAGGTACCGGGTGACGGGGCTCTCGCTCCCCGAGCTGGTGATCGGGTTCTGCAGGCCGAGGTCGATGATGCTCGTCATCAGGATGGCGAACATTCCCTCGACCTCCCGGTGCATCACGGCGCCGAAGCCGACGCCGAGGACGCCGTAGGTCAGGGCGGCGCCGAACAGGGCGACGGCGAGCAGGACGGGCTGGCGTGGTGTCCAGATCAGGCAGGTGACGGCGGTGGCGTAGGCGGACACGGCGGCGGCGGCCATGGCAAGGGCGGCGACCTTGGCCAGGACGAGATGGGCGCGGGGATAGCCGGCCATGGCCAGGCGGCGGTCGAAGTCGTGACCGGAGAACGTCGCGGCGAACATCATGAACCCGGTGATCAGGGTGACGGCGTTGAGCGCACCGCTGATCTCGGTGATCTCGTTGCCTCGCGGAGCGAGCAGCTCTCCGGTGGCCCGCAGCCGCATCCGGGCCGGGGTGTCGGGCATGACCAGGTACGCCAGCAGCGTCCACAGCGGGATGAACACGGCGACCAGCACCATCGCGAACCGGTTGCGCACATGCTCGGTCACCGCGTACCGCGTCGCGGTGGCGAACAGCCTCAGGTGTCTGCTCATGCCGCGCCCTCCGCGGGCCGGAGCGTCCCGTCCTTCAGCCGCCACAGCTCGTCCAGCCGTTCGGCGTCGTAGGCGAGGTGTGAGACGACGAGGACCGAGCACCCGGCATCGCGCAGCCGGGCGGCGAGTTCCCAGAACCGCTGGTAGGTGTCCCAGTCGAAACCCTGGTAGGGCTCGTCCAGCAGCAGCACCTGCGGGTGGTGCATGAGGGCCAGGGTCAGGTTCAGCTTCTGCCGTGTCCCGCCGCTGAGCACCCCGGCGCGCACGTCGGCGTACTCGGCGAATCCCAGGACGTCCATCGCCTCCTCGGCGTGGCCCAGGTCGGCCAGGCCGAACGCGGTCTTGAAGAACTCCAGGTGCTGCCGGACGGTGAAGGCGTCGTTGAGGACGGCGTGCTGCGGGCAGTACCCGAAGCGGCCGCTGTGCCGGACGCTGCCGCGACGGGGGCGCAGCTCCCCGGAGAGGATCCTGAGCAGGGTCGACTTGCCCGCACCGTTCTCGCCGACGATTCCGACCAGCGCGCCGTGCGGCAGGTCGAAGTCGACCCCGCGCAGCACCGTGCGCCGGCGATAGGAGTGATGCACGTCCCTGACCTTCACGCGGTCGCCCCGCTCAAAGCCCCTCCAGGCAGGTCGGCTGTGGCCAACCGGCACCGCCCCGATAGCACCAACAGGGCCGCGCGGTACGCGAATTGCTGCGCCGCACTGGGGCGACGCACCGACCGTACAGCCGTGGAACGGACGATACGGGTGCCGGCGGGTCAATCCCCCCGATCGGGTGACCGCAGAGCCCTGCCGCTGTTGTCAGCGCCCGGTCGTAGGCTTCGAAGTGGGCCGACCATCGGGGAGGAGCACGCCGTGAGCCGTTCACCGACCGTCGCACAGCGGCGGGTGATCGATGCCGCCGACCCCGTCACCGGGCGGCTCAAGGGGACGGAGGCGCAGCTCGCTGCCCTGGTCGCGCGGGGGCTGGCCTTCCGGCATCCGCGGCCGCCGCACGACCACTTCCTGACGCCGGCCGGGCACCGGATACGGGAGGCGGTGCCGGAGGAGAGCGGCGAGCCGGTGGCGCAGCCTGCGGGTGGTGGGGTTTTCGCGGCCCGCGTCGGAGGGGACGACGAGGAGGCCGCAGGGCCGTCCCGTACGCGCGAGGTGCACAGCGCGTGGCAGGGGCTCGTCGAGCTGCGCCGGATGACCAACCCGGACGGTGCCACGGACCGGCCGTGCTCCTGGGAGCGTACGCATCTGGTGCGGGCCGCCGCGCTCGCCCTGGAGGCGGCCGGGCACCGGCCGGCGGGCCGGGACAGCGACGGCTACCGGGTGCGCGGGACCCCGCAGCCGGAGGCGGTCGCCGTGTACGCGCCGGACGAGGAGGCGCTGCGCGCCTGCGCGGCCACTCTGGAGCGGGCGGGCTGGCAGGCCGGGGAGTACACGGAGCCCAGGACGAGGGTCCGGTATCTGCTGGCATCGCCACGACGGACGTGACCCGCATGCCAAGATCAGTCGACCGGAAATCCGAACGCGAGAAGGGAAAGCAGTGGCCGAACCGTTTTCCGTCCGTGTGACCGTCCGCGGCTACGAGACCGACGTACAGGGTCACCTCAACCAGGCGGTGTACCTCAACTACGCGGAGCACGCCCGCTGGACGCTGCTGCAGGCTGCCGGAATCAGCCAGGCCCGGCTGATCGGCCGTGGTGTGGGTCCGGTGGCGCTGGAGACCACCCTGCGCTACCGCAGAGAACTGCTCGCCGGTGACGAGGTCGACGTGACGTGCGAGTTCGAGTGGACCGGCGGCAAGACCTTCCGGGTCCGGCAGGAGATACGCAAGACCGACGGCACGGTGGCCGCCGAGGTCGTCGGGGTCGGTGGACTGCTGGACCTCAAGGAGCGCAAGCTGGTCACGGACCCGCGGGAGATCTTCAAGGAACTGGCCGCGGACCTGAGCCTGTTCGGCCTCTAGGGACACCGATACCCCGCACCGCCTACGCGTCGAGCAGCTCCGGTTGGTGCTCGGCGTCGTAGGTCGCCCGCGACTCGGCGATGTACACCCGGTTGTGCTCGGCCCAGTCGGTCGGCCCCTGCAGCGTCTCGTGCGGCTCCCGTGCGACCGGCGTCGGTCGTACTCCGCCTTCGGCGGCACCGTCGGATGCACGGTGCGTCACCATCAGCCCCCGGCGGCGATCCGCGCCAGCCGCCGGGCCTCCTGACGTGTGGAGCGGGCGATCGCGTCCTCGTCCACGGTGAGCAGACGGCCGTTCTCGACGATCTGGCGGCCGTTCACGAACGACGCGGTGACCGGGGCGGCGGCGCCGAGGACCAGTGCGGTCACGGGGTCGGCGATCGAGGCGTGGGCAAGGGTGTCGAGCCGCCACAGCACCAGGTCGGCGAGTTTGCCCGGCTCCAGGGACCCGGTCTCGACGGCCCGGCCGAGCACCTGGGCGCCGCCGTACGTGCCGAGGCGCAGCGCCTGCCGGGCGGTCAGGGCGGCCTCGCGGTGCGGGCCGAGGCGGTTGACGAGGAGGGCGTTACGCAGTTCGGTGTGCAGCTCGCCGGACTCGTTGGAGGCGGTGCCGTCCACACCGAGACCGACCGGGACACCGGCCGCGAGCATGTCCGGGACCCGGGCGATACCGGCGGCGAGGCGGGCGTTGGAGGAGGGGCAGTGGGCTACCCCGGTGCCGGTGCGGGCGAAGGCGGCGATGTCGGAGTCGTTCATATGGACGCAGTGCGCCATCCACACGTCCTCGCCGAGCCAGCCGGTGGACTCGAGGTAGTCGGTGGGGCCCATGCCGAACCGTTCGTGACAGAACCTCTCCTCCTCGACGGTCTCCGAGCCGTGGGTGTGCAGCCGTACGCCGAGGCGGCGGGCCAGTTCGGCGCCCTCCTTCAGCAGTTCGGTGGAGACGGAGAAGGGCGAGCACGGGGCGACGGCGACCTGGGTCATCGCGTCGGAGGAGGCGTCGTGGTGCTGCCTGACGGTCTCCTCCGTCGCGGTGAGGGCACCTTCCAGGGTCTCGACGGCGAAGTCCGGGGGCAGGCCACCGTCCTTCTCGCCGAGGTCCATGGAGCCGCGGGCGAGGGTGAGGCGGACGCCCGTCTCACGGGCGGCGCGGATGATCGCGCCGGACAGGTCGCCGGAGTCCTTCGGGAAGACGTAGTGGTGGTCCATGGCGGTGGTGACACCGCCGCGGGCCATCATCGCCAGTGAGCCCTGGGCCGCGGCGTACACCATCGGCTCGTCGATGCGCGCCCACGTCGGGTACAGCGCGACCAGCCAGTCGAAGAGGTTGTGGTCCGTGGCCAGGCCCCGGGTGATCCACTGGTAGAAGTGGTGGTGGGTGTTGACCAGGCCGGGGGTGACCAGGTGCCCGGTGGCGTCGATGCGGCGTGTGACGTCCTGCAGGCCCTCGGGGGCCCGGCCCGCACCGAGCGACTCGATGCGGTTGCCGGCGAGGACGAGGTGTCCCTCGGCGTACTCGGTGTCCTGGGCGTCGACGGTCGCGATCGCGGCGTTCTCGATGACGACGCGCTGGGCTGCTGCCATGGTCAGGTCCTTCAGAGGTTCGTGAGGTCCGTCGGGATCTTCGCCGCGCAGCCGTCCCTGAGGACGGTGGCCTCGATCAGCCCGTAGGGGCGGTCGGCGGCGAAGTACACCGCTCCGTCGGCGGTGTCGTTCTCCAGACCGAACGGCGCGAGGTCGACGAGGAAGTGGTGCTTGTTCGGCAGCGAGAAGCGGACCTCGTCGATCTCGGCCCGGTTGTCGATGATGCGCGCGGCCATGGCGTAGAGGGTCTGCTGCAGCGAGAGGGAGTAGGTCTCGGCGAAGGCCCGGAGCAGGTGCTGCCTGGTCTGCTCGTAGGACTCGTCCCAGTCGGGCGCCTGCTGCTCGTCGTCGGTCCAGTGGTACCGCCAGCGGCCGGACACCTCGGTGGCGAGGACGCGGTCGTGCGCCTCGGGAAGCGTCGTGTACTTGTCCTTCACGAAACCCCAGAACTCGGAGTCGGTGGAGTTCAGCACGGTCAGGTCCTTCAGCCCGGAGACCACCTCCCACGCCGCGCCGTCGTAGGTGATCTGCGTCAGCCGGGTCTCCTGGCCGCTGCGGACGAAGGAGTGCGCGCCCTTCCCGGAGTGCTCGATGCGCTCCCAGGCGTACTCCTCGATGCGGATGCGCGCGCGGTGGATGGGGTCCTGCGAGGTGACGAAGTGGCGGGCGAGATGGATGCCGAACTGCTCGGCGGACTCGATGCCGTGCTCCTTGGCGAACGCGTACACCGTGTTCTTGGTGGTGTCGGTCGGCAGGACGTTGGCGTTCGAGCCGGAGTAGTGGACCGCGTCCATGTCGCCGCTCAGCGACACCGAGACGTTGAGGTCCTTGATGTGGTGGGTGGCGCCGTCCCGCGTGATCCTCACGACCCGGTTCTCGGCCTTGCCGTACTGGTTCTGTCCCAGGAAGGGCATCGGGCTAGCTCCCTCGGTACACGGAGTAACCGAACGGGTTGAGCAGCAGCGGTACGTGGTAGTGCTCGCCGGCCCGCACGGCGAAGGTGACGACCACCTCCGGAAAGAACACCGCCTGCCCGCCGTCGGACTTCTTCTCCAGGTACGGTTCCACGGCGAAGTCGAGCCGTACGTGGCTGGTCCCCTCCGGCGGCGCCGGAAGGTCCTTGCACCTCCCGTCCGCGTCGGTCACGGACCCCCCGAGCGCCTGCCACCGCGCGTCGCGGTCCGCGCGGGCGGCGAGGTGGACGGCGACGCCCGCGGCGGGGCGGCCGGCGGAGGTGTCCAGGATGTGCGTGGACACGGAGGCCGTGGTGCTGGTGCTCATGGGATCAGAAGTCCCCTTCGACGAGTCGGGCCAGTCGGATGCGGTTGATCCTGCCCAGTTCGGCGCGGACGATCTCCCGCTCCTGCTCCGGCGAGTTGCCGATCCGCTCCTTGACCGCGTCCCGCATCTGCTCGCCGGTCCGGCCGGTGGCGCAGATGAGGAAGACGTGGCCGAACCTGTCCTGGTAGGCCAGGTTCAGTTCGAGCATCTCCGCCTTCAGCTCCTTCGCGGCGTCCTCCATGCCGCTCTGTTCCCCGGCTGAGACCGGATCGCCCGGCTTCGGACGGCCGATCGGCGGATGCCCGGCCATCGCCTCCTCCAGGTCCGCGGCGGTCAGCCCGGCCGTGGCGGCGTCGCCGGCGGCATAGAGGTCCTCGGCCCTGGCGTAGGGGCGGGCCGCGAGCAGTGTCGTGGCCCATGCGGTGGCGGCGCACACCTCGTGGAGGGCGGCGAAGGCGGCGTGCTCCTCCAGGGCGTTGAACCGGGCCAGGCCCGGGGGCATGGAAGTGGAAGTCACCGGGGCCTCCGTGGCAGCGAGGGGCCTACGTGCGGAACGGGCTGTCGACAGCTAACGCCCCCCGCAGTCATCGCGTCAACAGTTTGTTGAAAATTCGGGGTTACGAGGCCGCCGCTCAGTGGCGGTTGAGGTAGTTGTAGACCGTGAAGCGGCTCACCCCGAGCGCGCTCGCGACGGTCTCCACGCCGTGCCGCACCGAGAAGGCGCCGCGCGCCTCGAGTGTCCGTACGACCTCCTGCTTGGCCTTGCGGTCGAGGTCGGCCAGCGGCCTGCCCTGCTTGCGCTCCATGGCGGCCAGGATGTGGTCGAGGGAGTCGGCCAGCTGGGGCAGGCGTACGGCGACGACGTCGACGCCCTCCCAGGCGAGCACCACGTCGTCGGGGCCGGCCTCGTCCGGTGGCAGCAGTTCCCCGCCCATCGCGTCGACCAGCGGCTTCACGGCCGTGATGAACGGCTCGTCCCCGCTCACGTGGCGCTCTTCCCGATCACGTCACGCTCTCCGATCACGTTGACCTGGAGCGAGATCCGGGTGGCGCCGGCCTCCATGGTCCTGCGCAGCAGCGTGTCCACGGCCGCGAGGACGGCGTCCGCGCCCCCTTCCACCGTGTTGCCGAAGGGACCGACGTCCACGGCGTCCAGCTCGGCCGTCTCGACGACCTCCCGGGCCACCAGCGCGTGCGCGGGTGTCTCGTCCAGGTCGAAGGGCTCGGTGGTGAACTCCACTCTCAATCGCACAGTACCCCCAAGAGGCTTCTGAACCGCACTTTTACCCGGATCGTCCACCGAGGGGACAGGTCGGGGACACAGCGACCGACTGCGCCGCGGTCGCCGTCTGCCGCGGGCCGACCCATCGCATGCGACGGAGCCGCTTCGTCCGCCACGAGGCGACCCTAGCCCACCAGAGCGACGGGCAGCGGTGCGCGTAGATTCGGTGCTGGCCTGCGCTCGGTGGAACCTGCCCGGTCACTGCGCGATGCGGTAGAGGTGCTCGGGGCGACCGGTGGCCCCGTAGCGAAGTTCGAGGCGGACCATGCCCTCCTTGACCAGGTAGGAGAGGTAACGCTGAGCAGTGGCGCGGGAGACTCCGGTGCGTCGGGCGGCCTCCGCGGCCGACAGAGCGTCGTGCGCGGTGCGCAGGGTCTGGTGCAGCAGGGCGAGTGTCGGCGCGGAGTGGCCCTTGGCGGGGACGCGGGGCACGGCCGGCGGTCGGGCGGCGCTGAACAGGGCGTCCACGTCGGCCTGTTCGGTCTCGGGGACCGTGCCCAGGGCATCCATGCGGTGCTGGAGCTCCCGGTAGGCGGTGAGCCGCTCGGCGAGGTCGGGCGCGCCGAAGGGCTTGACCAGGTACCCGACGGCGCCGAGTTTCATCGCGATCCGTACCGAGGTGATGTCCCGGTCGGCGGTGATCATGATGGCGTCGGGGCGGTCTCCACCCACGTCGCCGCTGAGCCGGCGCAGCACCTCCAGTCCGCTGCCGTCCGGCAGGAAGATGTCGAGCAGCAACAGGTCGGGGTGGAGGACGCGCACCGCGTCCAGCGCCTCGGCCACGGTCGTCGCCTGGCCGGCCACCTTGAAGCCCCGGACGCGCGACACGTAGTCGCAGTGGATGCGGCTCACCCGGAAGTCGTCCTCCACCACGAGGGTCCGGATCACCAGCGATCACCTCCTGCCACGCCGTCCAGCACGGGTGGGGCCGTCGTGAAGAGGGCGCCCTGCGAACCGGGCGCGGTATCGGGGACCGGCAGCAGCACGGTGAAGACGGCACCGGGCCCTTCGCTGACGGTGATGGTGCCGCCGTGCCGCTGCACCAGCCGGTGGACGAGGGCAAGGCCGAGGCCGCGCCGGGCGGTGCCGCGGTCCGGACGGGTCGACCAGCCGTCCTCGAAGATCGACTCGGCGGTGCCCGTCGGGATGCCCGGACCGGTGTCGGACACCTCCACCCGCACCGCGTCGACGGCTTCGATCAGCGACAGGCAGACCTTCGCGCCATCCGAGGGCGCCGGTCCGGTCGCGGACGCCTCGATCGCGTTGTCCAGCAGGTTGCCGACGATGGTCAGCAGTCGGCGCAGATGCGGCGGGTCCTCGCCGAGGGCGGAGTCCTCGCTGAGGACGATCCGCACCCCGCGTTCCGCGGCCACCGTGATCTTGGCGACGATCAGTCCCACGAGCAGCGGGTTGCCGATCCGTTCCCGTACGGATTCGGTCAGCGCCTGCTCGGCGCCGGCCGTCTCGACGGCGAACTCGTAGGCGGCGTCGAGGTCGCCGATGTCCAGCAGCCCGGCCACCGTGTGCATCCGGTTGGTGAACTCGTGCTGCTGTGCGCGCAGCGCATCCGTCAGCCCGCGCACCGAGTCCAGTTCGCGCAGCAGCCCGATCATCTCGGTGCGGTCGCGCACGGTGACCACAGCACCCAGCTCCCGTCCGTGCAGGGCGACCGGCATCCGGTTGACGACCAGACAGTGGTCGTCGGTGAGCACGCTGATGTCGCTGCCCGCCAGGGTGCCGTCCAGGGCGCGGCGGAGCCGTCCGTCGGGCAGTACCTGAGCCAGCGTGCTGCCGAGCGCGGTACCGAGGCCGAGCAGTGCGCGGGCCTCGTCGTTGACCAGCGTGATCCTGCCGTCGGGGTCGAAGGCGACGACTCCCTCGCGGATGCCGTGCAGCATCGCCTCCCGATCCTGCAGCAGCCCGGCGATCTCCTCCAGCTCCAGTCCGAACGTCGTCCGCTTGAGCCGTTTGGCCAGCAGGAACGCGGCCGTCGAGCCGAGCGCGACGGCCATGGCGCTGTACAGGCCGAAGGTGGGCAGTTCACGCCACAGCTCGCCCAGCACATAGTGCTCGGGGATCCCCGCGGACACCTCGCCGACCAGCGTGCCGGTGGGCCCGTACAGCGGAGCCTTGCCGTTCGCGGAGCGTCCGGTCGCGCCCTGGTCGGTGCCGACGTGCGTCCTGCCGTCCAGCACTGCGATCCGGTCACCCGTCGGCTCGCCGACCAGCGCCGGGTCGGGGTGGGAGTGACGGACGCCGCGCAGGTCGAGCACCACCACGTACGACGCGCCCGACGCCTTGCGGATCCGCTCGGCGACCTGCTGCACCACGTCACCCCCGCCGCCGTACGTCATGGCCTGCCGGATCTGCGGTTCGGCGGCCGTGGTCCGCGCGATGTCCAGCGCCCGCTGCTCGTAGGCACGGTCGATCTCGCCCCGCTGCGCGACAGCGAACAGCACGAACCCGATCAGTCCGGTCAGCGCCAGGATGACCAGCTGGTTCGCGAGGATCCGCGCGGAGAGCCTCCCCTTCCCGCCGCGGCCGATCGGGATACGGATGGGTTTCACAGGTGTCTCTCGCCTGTCGTACGGCTGCCGGGCACGGCTCCTGCGCCGTACCCGTGGTGGCGTGATTGTGCCCCTGCCATCGGCCGTCTGCCCACCCCCGGTCCGCTGAGCAGAACGAGCAGAACCCTGTCTAACACGGCTAACGCGGGATACGGATGAAACAGCGACGTAACGTCCGGCGGCCTCTAGCGTCTGCCTTCCTCGACCTCCGAGATCAGGAAGGAGACGGCCTCAGATGGCTTCGCGAAACGATGCGGCGTTGGGACCGGTCGCCGAGAAAGCCGGCCAGGACAGCGCGCGAGTCGAGATTTCCGGGCTCACCAAACGTTTTCTGACTCCCGCGGGTGAGGTGTTCACGGCACTGCAGGACGTTTCGTTCACCGTGGAGCCCGGCCAGTTCTGTGCGGTGGTGGGCCCGACCGGCTGCGGGAAGTCCACGACACTGGGCATGGTGTCCGGGCTCGACCGGCCCAGCGAGGGATCGGTCAAGGTCGGCGGCCGTGAGGTGAACGGCGTGACCGACGGCGTCAGCTTCATGTTCCAGGCGGACGCGCTGCTCCCCTGGAAGACCGTCCTCGGAAATGTGCTGATGGGACCCGTCTTTCGCCGGGTGCCCAAGCAGCAGGCACAGGCCTCGGCGCGCGACTGGCTGCGCAGGGTGGGGCTCACGGGGTTCGAGGACCGCTATCCGCACCAACTCTCCGGCGGTATGCGCAAGCGCGTGGCGATGGCCGCGGCGCTGATCAATGAGCCCCGGATCCTGATCATGGACGAGCCGTTCGGCGCACTTGACGTACAGACCAAGGCGATCATGTCGACGGAACTGCTCGGGCTGTGGGAGCAGATCCGACCGTCGGTCATCTTCATCACCCACGACCTCGACGAGGCCGTGGCCCTCGCCGACCGGGTCGTCGTCATGACGTCCAGCCCCGGCTCGGTCAAGGCGGTCTTCGACATCGACCTGCCCCGCCCGCGCGGCTCCGTCCAGGAGATCCGCTTCCAGCCCCGCTTCATCGAACTTCAGCATCAGATCTGGGACTCGCTGCGCGAGGAGGTGGAGCGCGCCTACGCACGCACCGCAGGAGGTACGGCATGAGCACGACGTCCGCTGTTTCCCCCGCTCCCGTCAAGGGCAGCGCACAGTTCTCGGCCGGGGCCGCCGCCAAACGCGCTCTGCGGCGCCGCGTCGCCCTGGTGTGGGCGGGCCGCATCGGCCTCGCGGTCTTCGTCATCGGCGGCTGGCAGGCGTTCACCACCTGGGGGATCGTCGACCCGTTCTTCTTCGGGCAGCCCTCCGGCATCGCCCAACGACTGGCCGACCTCTTCCGGCACGGCACCGAGTTCGGGTCCTTCTACACGAACATCTGGACGACGATCCAGGAGGCGCTCGCCGGCTTCGCCGTCGGGGCCGTCACCGGAGTGGTCTTCGGTGTGGCGCTCGGCCAGAGCCGCTACCTCTCCGACGTGCTCGGCCCTTACATCAAGATGGTCAACGCGATCCCGCGGATCGTCCTCGGCTCGATCTTCATCGTCGCCTTCGGCATCGGCGTGCTCCCGAAGATCCTGCTTGCCGCAGTGCTGGTGTTCTTCATCGTCTTCTTCAACGCCTTCCAGGGCGTCCGCGAGGTCGACCCCAACATCCTCGCCAACACCAAGGTGCTCGGGGCCTCCCAGATGCAGACCATCCGGCACGTCACCTTGCCCTCCGCGCTCACCTGGATCATCGCCAGCCTGCACAGCGCCTTCGGCTTCGCCATCGTCGGCGCGCTGGTCGGCGAGGTGCTCGGCGCGCAGAGCGGCCTGGGCCTGGTCATCAAGACCGCGCAGAACAACTTCGACCCCAACGGCGTGTTCGCCACGATGCTCGTCATCTCGGTCATCGTGCTCGGCGCCGAGTGGCTGATCGGCAAGCTCGAACACCGGCTGCTGTCCTGGCGCCCGCCGGCCCCCACCGAGGCGTCGAACGCTCTCTGACCCCGTCTCTCCCTCTCCCCTGCTCCACCTCAGCAAAGGAATGTGCCAAGCCATGTCCAGACGACCCGTCGCCGTTGCCGCGTCCGTCCTGACCGTCCTCGCTCTCGGCGCAGCCAGCGCCTGTTCCGGCAACTCCAGCGCCAGCACCACGAGCGGCGGTTCCGGCGGCTCGTCGACCGTGAAGCTCATGGTGGGCGGTATCGACAAGCAGATCTACCTGCCCTACCAGCTGGCCCAGGACCTGGGGTTCTACAAGAAGTACGGCGTCGACGTCCAGCTCAGCACCGAGCAGGACGGCGGCGTCGGCGCCGAGGAGGCCATGGCTTCCGGGCAGGTGGACATGGCCGGCGCCTGGTACAACCACACCATCGAGTTCCAGGCCAAGGGCAAGGCGGTCGAGGACGTCGTCCAGCTCTCCGGCGCGCCCGGCGAGCGCGAGATGTGCACCAAGAAGTCGGGCGTCACCTCGGGCGCCGACTTCAAGGGCAAGACCCTCGGCGTCACCGACCTGGGTTCGGGCACCGACACCCTCACCCAGTTCCTGGCCGCCAAGAAGGGCGTCAAGACCAGCCAGTTCCACCGCATCGGGGTCGGCGCGGGCTCCACGGCCATCGCCGCGCTGCAGAACGGCAAGGTCGACTGCGTCATGACGACACAGCCGACGGTCGCCGCGATCGAGAAGAAGGGCGTGGGTACGTCCGCGATCGACCTGGCCACCACGAAGGGCGCCACGGCCGCGATGGGCGGTGCCTTTCCCGCGGCGAGTGTGCTTGCCCGCACCGACTGGGTGAACTCGCACAAGGACACGGTGCAGAAGGTCGTCGACGCGCTCGTCGCCACCATGCACTGGATCCACACCCACAGCGCGGCCGACATCGCGAACAAGCTGCCGGCGTCGTTCGTGTCCAACCAGCTGGTCACCAAGGCCGATTACATCAAGGCTCTGACCGAGGACAAGGGTCAGTTCCTCCCGGACGGCATCATGCCGGCCGGCGGTCCCAAGACCTCCCTGGCGACCGAGAAGCTGGTCGGCAGTGTGAAGGGCTCGGTGGATCTCGGCAAGACGTTCACCAACGAGTTCGCGCTCCGGGCCAACAAGACCGAGGGCTTCAGGACCACCACGACCCCGGCGGGACCAACCGGCTGACCCCCGCCTCGCGGGGCCGGTCCGTCTCCCGGCGGCACTCACGCCGCCGGGAGACCGGTGGCCCAGGTCCGCGCGCAGCGCGGCACCCGGGGACCACTGGGGACGAAGACGGCGGCGATGACGCCGAAGGCCGCCGGTGGCCGGCGCCGCCGGCACAGCAGCGGCAGCACCAGGCCGGCCTGGACCGAAACGCCCCGATTCGGTGGTGCCGGGAACTGACGCACCAGCCGGGTCGTACCGCGGTACCACGTGCGGCCCGGGAACGATGCGACCCTGGCCGACCGGATACGTTTTCGGAGAGGGGCATGGCAACGATGACGAGCGGCGGTGCCGTCGCACTCGACGACCCGGTGGGCGAGTCGCTGCGCGGTCACCACGCGGTTCTCGCCCGGCTGCTCGGCCGAGGAGCGTTCGCCGACCTGTTCAGCGGCCCGGCGGCCCCACCGCGGGACTGGGAGCCGGTCCTCGTCCTCGAAGGCCGGCAGATGATCTGGACCGGCGGCGGCCGGCCCGGCCAGGGGACTGCCGCGATCGACGCAGACGTGGTCGAACTGGGTGCGGACGACCTGCCCGAGGTCCTCGACCTGGTCGCACGGCCCCGGCCGGGGCCGTTCCGGCCGCGCAGCCGTGAGCTGGGCACCTACCGCGGCGTCCGCGGCGGCGGAAGGCTGGTGGCGATGGCGGGCGAGCGCAGCGAGATGGGGTACCCCCGGCCGAAGGCCGGGGGAGGCTCCGGCCGCCCGGACGGACCGAGATCAGCGCCGTCTGCACGGCTCCCGAGGCGCGCGGCCGGGGCCACGGCGCCCGCCTGGTGGGCGCGCTCGCCGCACGCATACCGTCCCGGGACGAACGTCCCTTCCTGCACGTGGCCGAGGCGAGCACCGGTGCCGTCGCGCTCTACGAACGGCTCGGCTTCGCGAGCCGGAAGCAGGTGACCTTTCGTGGGTTCCGTACTCCCTGACGACGGACACGGGGCGAGGGTCACCGCGGTGCCCTCCCCTTGCGCAGGAACCGCCGCAGCCGGGTCAGCGGCCAGGTGTTGATCACGTCGTCGCCGGTGAGCCAGCCGCGCTGCGCGGTGCCGATGCCGTACCGCAGGTTGGCGAGGTGGAGGACGGAGTGGGCGTCGCTGTCCACGGCGAACCGCACCCCGTGCCGCCTGGCCCGCAGGATGTCCTCGTCGCGCAGGTCCAGTCGGTCCGGGTGGGCGTTGATCTCCAGGGCCGTGCCGGTGCGCGCGCAGGCGGCGAACACCGCGTCGAGGTCGGCGTCGACGCCCGGCCGCTTGCCGATGATCCGGGTGGTGGGGTGGCCGATGATGTCGACGTAGGGGTTCTCACAGGCACGCACGAGCCGGCGGGTCATGGCCGCGCGGTCCTGGTGGAAGTGCGAGTGCACCGAGGCCACGCACAGGTCGAAGCCGGCGAGGAACTCGGCGGGCCAGTCCACCTCGCCGTCGGGGCCGATGTTCAGTTCGGCGCCGTGCAGCAGCCTGAGGCCGCCGCGCGCCCCGCGGGTGGCGTACGCGCCGTCGAGTTCCCGGACCCGCTCGCGCTGGGCCAGCATCCGCTCGTCGGTCATGCGCTGCATGGCCATGTCGGGCCCGTGGTCGGTGATCGCGTAGTAGGCGTAGCCGCGCCGGGCGGCCGCCTCGGCCATCTCCTCCAGCGGCGCGAGCCCGTCGGTGAGGTCGGTGTGGCTGTGCAGGTCGCCCCGGATGTCCGCCTCGGTCACCAGGTCGGGCAGCTCGCCGCGCAGCCCGGCCTCGATCTCCCCGCGGTCCTCGCGCAGCGTGGGCGGGATCCACGGCAGGCCGAGCCGGGCGTACACCTCCTCCTCCGTCCCGGAGACGGCCTTCTCGCCGCTCTCGACGTCGAAGACGCCGTACTCGGAGAGTTTCAGCCCCTGGTGGACGGCCAGCTCCCGGGTCCGGATGTTGTGGGCCTTGGAGCCGGTGAAGTACTGCAGCGCCGCTCCCCAGGAGTCCGGCGGCACGACACGCAGATCGACGTCGAGGCCCTTGGCCGTGCGCACGGACGTCTTCTTCTCACCGTGCGCGATCACTTCGGTGACGTACGGCAGCTCGGTGAACGCCCGCATGACCGGCGCCGGCGTCATGGAGGCGACGAGGACGTCTATGTCACCGATCGTCTCGCGCATCCTGCGCAGCGACCCCGCGTACGCACACCGCAGACAGCCCGTCGCCCGGGACAGCGCGGCCACGATCCCGTCGGCGAGGTCGGAGGCCACGTCGAGCCGGACCCGGTCGCCGGAGGAGCGCAGGAGCTCGATGCCATGGAGGATGTTCTCCTCGGTCCGGGGGCCGAAGCCCTTCAGGTCGCGCAGCCGCTCCTGGTGGACGGCCTCGGCCAGTTCCTCGACCGAGGAGAGGCCCAGCTCCTCGTACACCGTCAGCGCCTTCTTGGGGCCCAGCGTGGGGATGGCCGTCAGCCGCCGGACTCCGGCGGGGATCTTCGCCCGTAGCTCCTCGACGGCGGCCACACTGCCGCTGTCGAAGTACTCGACGACCTTGTGGGCGATCGACTTGCCGACATTCGGGATCTCCTGGAGCCCCTTGAGGTCGAGTGTGGAGACGTCGGCGTGGTGGCCGCCGATCGCACGGGCGGCCTTCTCGTAGACGCGTGCCCTGAACGCGTCCCCACCGGTGATCGAGATCAGGTCCGCGTACTCCTGCAGCAACGCGGCGACCTCGTCGTTGGGCCGAGCCACACCTTCAGGGTAGGCACGCGGCGACGGACGCGCCGCCCTCCGGCGTAGAGCTGACGAGAGCAGTCCGGCGGTTCGCAGGGAGGGATCACGACGTGGCAGGGCACAGGGTCAGGGGCGCGCGGGGTACGGCGGTCGCGGTGGCGGCGATGGCGGCGCTGACCGCCTCGCAGGCGCCGGGGGCGGTGCCGGCACGGGCCGACGTGCCGGCGGGGCGGCCGGCGGCCGGGTACGGGCGGGGCGTGTCCGGAGGCGGCCCGTACCGTACGGAGCTGCCGCCGCTGACGCGGAAGCACGCGGGCGGGGCGCCGGAGCCGGCCCCCGCCGCGCTGCCCGCGACCGTGTTCGCCGCCTACCGGCACGCCGAGGCGGAGCTGGCGCGGACCGCGCCCGGCTGCCGGCTCCGGTGGCAGTTGCTGGCGGCGATCGGCCAGGTGGAGTCGGGGCAGGCGGACGGCGGCCGGGTGGGGGCGGACGGCACGGCCGTCACACCGATCCTGGGCCCGCGGCTGGACGGCGGCGCCTTCGCCGTCGTCCGGGACACGGACGGTGGCGTGTACGACGGGGACGGGGTCTACGACCGCGCGGTCGGGCCGATGCAGTTCATCCCGTCCACCTGGGCCCGCTGGGGCGCCGACGGGAACGGTGACGGGCGGGCCGACCCGGACAACGTGTTCGACGCGGCGCTGGCCGCCGGGCGGTATCTGTGCGCGGCCGGCGGGGATCTGTCCGATCCGGCCGGCTTCGACCGGGCGGTGCTCGGCTACAACCACTCGGAGGCCTATCTGCGGACGGTGCGGGCCTGGTACGCGTACTTCCTGGAAGGTCACCGGGTGGTGCCGGACCGTCCGGCCACGGCGGCGTCCCGGCCCTCGGCCCGCCGCGCCGGCTCCCGGCCGGAACCGGAATCCCCACCGAAGGCGGCCTCGTCCCCCCACCGGAGTGCCGCCCCGTCCCCGGCGCCCTCCGCCCCGGACTCACCGACCCCCGCCAACTCCCTTCCGTCCAGCGGGAGAACGGCGCAACCGCTGGTCCCCGTACCCCTCCCGACGACCGCTCCGCCCACCGGTGACCTGCTGCCCAGCGGCGGTCCACTGCTCCTCGCCGGTGCGGAATCGATGCCTCTCACCCCCTCCACAACCGCGCCTACCGGGCGGTAATGTCGCGCTCACCCGCCGGACGGGACGACACCGGCGGGGGAGCGCGAAAGGGCCCCTCATGGCGAGTGACATGCCTGCGGAGACGCCGGCCGCCGACGAGCGCTGGCAGCGCATGTGGAGCCACCGCGAGCACCTGCTCAAGGTGGCCAGGCGCCGGTCGATGAGCCAGGAGGACGCCGAGGACGCCGTGCACGAGGCGATGCTGCGCGCCGCCGAGCGGCCCGACCTGGACGACGAGCGGCTCGTCGCCTGGCTGACCACGGTCACGATGCGGCTGTGCGTGGACCGCTACCGGCAGGTCAGCCGTGAGGCCGAGGTGCGCACCCGCCCGACCCTGATCCCGCCCGGGCCGGTGCCGGTCGAGGAGGCCGTGTGCGACCGGGCCGAGGCCAGCTGGCTGGCCGTGCGCAGCGGTGAGCTGCCGGCCCGGCAGGCGGAGGCGCTGTGGCTGAAGTCCGAGGACCTGGACGTGGGCCAGGTCGCCGTCAAGATGGGCCTGAGCTACCGGACCGTCGAGTCGCTCCTCGCCCGGGCCCGGCGGACGCTGCGGAACTCACTGGCCGCGACGCTCGGGGCAGCCGTGTTCCTCGCCGGGCGGGTGCGGCTGCGGGCCGGCGGCAAGGCGGTGGCGGTGGCGTCGACGGCGGCGTCCCTGGCGGTGGCCGGGTTCGTGCTGCCGTACGTGCTGCACGCCGATCCGCCGGGTACGACGCCGCCGCCCGCCGGGTCCACCGCGTCCGGGACCACCGCCAAGGCGGTACGGCCCGGCGGCTCCCGGCCGCCCGCCCCGGCCGTCCGGGAACTGTCGGCCACCTCGACGCCTCGCGGGGCGACGCCGTCGGCCGGCGCCCCCGGCCGCTCGCTGCTGCCGCTGTCGGTGCCACCCCTGCCGACCGCCTCGCTGTCACCGGTGCCGACCGTCTCCGCGGTCCCGGGTGTCCCGGCGCTGCCGAGCGTGAGCGTGCCGGCCCTGCCGGACACGTCCGTGGCCCCGACCACGCCGCCGGCCCTTCCGAAGGCCTCCGTCACGCCCTCCCTCCCGGTCTCCGTACCGGTCCTCACCCCGCTGCCGTAGGCCCGCGAAAAAAAGTTCCCCCCTCCCGCGACGGACCCCCGCCCCCTCCCCGTAGAGCAGATGTCGGAGCTGCTCCACAGGCCGAGAGGTGGACCGGATGGGTGTCGAGATCTGTGTCGAAGGACTGACCAAGTCCTTCGGTCACCAGGTCATCTGGCAGGACGTCTCCCTGACGCTGCCCGCCGGGGAGGTCTCCGTCATGCTCGGCCCCTCGGGCACCGGCAAGTCGGTCTTCCTCAAGACGCTCGTGGGCCTGCTGAAACCGGACCGGGGCTCGGTGACGATCGCGGGGCGGGACATCACCCGGCTCCGCGAGCACGAGCTGTACGAGGTGCGGAAACTGTTCGGCGTGCTGTTCCAGGACGGCGCGCTGTTCGGCTCGATGAACCTGTACGACAACATCGCCTTCCCGCTGCGCGAGCACACCCGGAAGCCGGAGAGCCAGATCCGGCGCATCGTGCTGGAGAAGATGGACATGGTCGGGCTGATCGGGGCGGAGGGGAAACTGCCCGGTGAGATCTCCGGCGGGATGCGCAAGCGGGCCGGTCTCGCCCGCGCTCTCGTCCTGGACCCCGAGATCATCCTGTTCGACGAACCCGACTCCGGCCTCGACCCGGTGCGCGTCGCCTATCTCAACCAGCTCATCGTCGACCTGAACGCCCAGATCGACGCGACCTTCCTGATCGTCACGCACGACATCGCCTCGGCCCGGCAGGTGCCGGACAACATCGGCCTGCTGTTCCGGCGGGAACTGGTCATGTTCGGGCCGCGCGAGGAACTGCTGACCAGTGACGAGCCGGTGGTCCGGCAGTTCCTGAACGGCCGGATGCAGGGCCCCATCGGCATGGCGGAGGAGAAGGACGCGGCCCAGGTCGAGCAGGAGCTGGCCGCGCTCGGCGACGACGGCACCGCACAGACCCCCGGCAGCCAGGCGCCACCTCCCCGCCTGCTGCCGGGGCCGGGCATCACCCGGCCGCCCCGCTGGGAGGCGATCGCACGGCACGAGGCCGAGCTGCGCCACCGGAAGGCGGTGGCCGGAGCATGAGACTGTCGCCGACCGGAGCGCTCCGGCAGTCGGGGAACCTGTTCGCCATGGCGCTGGACGTCATGCGCACGGTGCCCCGACGGCCCTTTCAGACAGGGGAGTTCATTCAGCAGGCCTGGTTCGTCGCGAGCGTCACCATCCTGCCCACGGCCCTCGTTTCCATCCCGTTCGGCGCGGTGATCGCGCTGCAGATCGGCAGCCTGACCCGGCAGCTCGGCGCCCAGTCGTTCTCCGGGGCCGCCTCGGTGCTGGCGGTGCTGCGGGAGGCGTCGCCGATCGTCACGGCGCTGCTGATCGCGGGCGCCGGCGGCACGGCGATCTGCGCGGACCTGGGGGCGCGGAAGATCCGCGACGAGATCGACGCGATGCAGGTGCTGGGCATCGACCCGATCCACCGGCTGGTCGTGCCGCGGGTGCTGGCCTCGATGGTGGTGGCGGTGCTGCTCAACGGACTGGTGTCGGTGGTCGGCGTGGCGGGCGGCTATTTCTTCAACGTGGTGCTCCAGCACGGCACACCCGGCGCCTACCTGGCGTCGTTCACCACCCTCGCCCAGCTCTCCGACCTGTGGGCGGCGGAGATCAAGGCGCTGGTGTTCGGGGCGATCGCGGCCGTCGTCGCCTCGTACAAGGGGCTCACCGCGAAGGGCGGGCCGAAGGGTGTGGGCGACGCCGTCAACCAGTCCGTGGTGATCACCTTCATGTTGCTGTTCGTGACGAACTTCGTGATGACCGCGGTGTACTTCCAGGTCGTCCCGCAGAGGGGCTGAGGCATGGCACTGCTGAAAGAGCTGGAGGAGCTGGGCGAACAGCTCTCCTTCTACGGACGCTCGCTGGCGTGGACGGGCCGGACGCTGCGCCGCTACAAGAAGGAGATCCTGCGGCTGCTGGCCGAGGTGAGCTTCGGCCGGGGCGCCCTCGCCGTGGTGGGCGGCACGGTCGGGGTGATCGCCTTCCTGTCGTTCTTCACCGGCACGGAGGTCGGCCTGCAGGGCTACGCCGCACTGAACCAGCTCGGCACCTCGAACTTCGTGGCGTTCCTGTCGGCCTACTTCAACACCCGGGAGATAGCCCCGCTGGTGGCGGGACTCGCCCTGTCCGCGACCGTCGGCGCAGGCTTCACCGCGCAGCTCGGCGCGATGCGGATCAGCGAGGAGACCGACGCCCTCGAGGTGATGGGCGTGCCCTCGCTGCCGTTCCTGGTGACCACCCGGATGATCGCCGGTTTCGTCGCCGTGGTCCCGCTGTACGTGATCGGTCTGCTGTCCTCGTACCTGGCCGCCCGCACCATCACCACCGGCTACTACGGGCAGTCGGCGGGCACCTACGACCACTACTTCCACCAGTACCTGCCGCCGGTCGACGTGCTGTGGTCGTTCGGGAAGGTGCTGGTCTTCGCCGTCCTGATCATTCTGGTGCACTGCTACTACGGCTACCACGCGAGCGGCGGCCCGGCGGGCGTCGGCGTCGCGGTGGGCCGCGCGGTGCGCACCTCGATCGTCGCGATCAACGTCCTGGACTTCTTCCTGTCGCTGGCGATCTGGGGCGCCAGCACGACCGTACGGATCGCGGGGTGAGCCGGGTGAGCCGGGTGAGGGTACTGCGACTGCGGTTGTACGGCGTGCTGTTCATCGCCGTGCTCGCCCTGCTGCTGTCCCTGTCGGTCGCCGTGTACCGGCAGGTGTTCACCCCGGCCGTACGGATCGAGCTGCAGGCGGACAGCCTCGGCAACCAGCTCGAGCCGATGGCCGACGTCAAACTGCGCGGGCTGCTGGTCGGCGAGGTGCGCGGGGTGCACGCCGACGGCAGCAGGGCGACGCTCGACATCGCGCTCAAGCCGGAGTACGTCGCCGACATCCCCTCCGACGTGCACGCGCGTCTGCTGCCGAAGACGCTGTTCGGCGAGAAGTACGTCGACCTGGTCGAGCCCGCGCGCTCCGCCTCCCCGGCGGTCCGCCCCATCCGTGCCGGTGACGTCATCACCCAGGACCGTACCCGCGTCGGCATCGAGCTGCAGCAGCTGATGAACGACCTGCTGCCGCTGCTGCGGACCGTGCGACCCGGCGAGCTCAACGCCACGCTGTCCGCCTTCGCCACCGCCCTGGAGGGGCGCGGCGACCGGATCGGCGACAACCTCACCCGCGTGGAGGCCTATCTGCACCGCCTCAACCCGCATCTGCCCGCGCTCACGGAGGACTTCTCCCGGCTGGCCGACGTCGCCGAGGTCTACGGTGACGCGGCGCCGGACCTGATGTCGATCCTGCGCGACACCGTCACCACCAGCCGGACCCTGGTCGAGGAGCGCGAGCACATCGCGTCCGCGCTCACCACGACCACCGGCACGGCCGCCACCGCCGGGGACTTCCTGGACGCGAACGGCGACCGGCTGATCACCCTCGGCCGGGTCTCCCGCCCCACGCTGGAGCTCTTCGCCCGCTACTCCCCCGAGTACCCCTGCCTGTTCGCCGGTCTGGTCCACGAGGAGCAGGCCTCCGAGCAGGCGTTCCGGGGCGGGGCGATGCACATCACGCTGGAGGCGGTGCGCCCGCAGGGTGCCTACCGGCCGGGTGAGGAACCCCGCTACGCCGACCGGTCGGGGCCGGACTGCCGTGACCTGCCGCATCCTTCCGTGCCCGCGCCGGGTGTTCATCTCGACGACGGTTCCGGGAAGCCGGGTTCGTCCGGTCCGCCCGGCGTCTCCGCCACCCGGGCCGAGCAGCGTGCCGTCGGCTCGCTGGTGTCGCCCGTGCTGGGGGTGCCCGCCGACGAGGTGCCGCCGGTCACGACGCTGCTGTTCGGGCCGCTGGCCCGCGGGACGGCGGTGAGCGTCGCATGAGCACCTCAGGAGCCCGTCGGACCGCCGCCCCACTGATCAAGTTCTCTCTCTTCGCGCTGGTGACGATCGTGGCGACGGCACTGCTCGCCGCGACCATCGTCAACGTCTCCTTCGCCCCCGAGCACACCTACCGAGCGGTGTTCAGCGATGTCACCGGTCTGGAGAAGGGCGACGACATCCGGGTGGCCGGGGTGCGGGTCGGCGAGGTCGAGAGCATCGGGATCAAGGACCGGACACTGGCGGAGATCACCTTCAGCGTCGGCGCGGACCGGCCGCTGCTGGCCGGCACGCACGCGGTCATCCGGTACCGGAACCTGGTCGGGCAGCGGTACGTCGCCCTGACCGAGGGCGCGGGCGACGGCACCGTGCTGAAGCCCGGCGCCACGATCCCGCTCTCGCGCACCCAGCCGGCCCTGGACCTCAACGCGCTGCTGAACGGCTTCAAGCCGCTGTTCGCCGCGCTCAGCCCGAGTGACGTCAACCAGCTCGCCACCGAGATCATCAGGACGCTGCAGGGCGAGGGCGGCACGGTCGACAGCCTGCTGGTGCACACGGCCTCGCTCACCACGACGCTGGCCGACCGGGACAAACTGATCGGTTCGGTGATCGACAACCTCAACACGGTGCTGGGGACGCTGGACAAGCGGGGCGCCCGCTTCTCCGAACTCCTCGGCCAGCTGCGGCGGGTGGTCTCCGGTCTGTCCGCCGACCGCAAACCCATCGGTGAGTCGCTGGTGAACATCGGCGATCTGACGGAGGCCACCTCCGGGCTGCTGAAGGACGCGCGGCCGCCACTGAAGGACGACATCGCCGGGCTGGCCTCTGTCACCGGAACGCTGAACGACAACGAGAAGACGGTGGAGGGCGTGCTGCAGCGGCTGCCGGACAAGCTCAACGCACTGACGGGGGCCGCCTCCTACGGCTCGTGGTTCAACTTCTACCTCTGCGACTTCGACGGCCGGATCGTGCTGCCGAGGACGAAGCAGGTGCTCACCCCCGATCTGCAGGTGGCGAGGGCGAGGTGCGGAGCATGACCCGTACGAAGCGTCCGGAACCGCTGATCAGGGTCCGTGTCGACCCGCCGAGGCTGCCGATGCCGCGGCTGCCTCGCCGGGCGCCCCGCCCCCGCGGGCCCCAGCCGTTGGTGCGGGTGCGCGTCGATCCGCCGCGGATCAGGCTTCCCCGGATCCGCCGGCCCCACCCGGTTCCGTTCCGTGACCGCAATCCCGTGGTGATCGGCGCCGTCGGCCTCACCGTCCTCGCACTACTGGCCGTCGCCGCGTTCAACGCCGACAGCCTGCCGTTCATCGGCGACGGCAGGACGTACAGCGCGGCCTTCTCGGAGGCCGGCGGTCTGAAGCCCGGGGACGAGGTGCGGATCGCCGGGGTGAAGGTCGGCAAGGTCGAGGGCGTGGACCTGGACGGCGACCACGTCAAGGTCACCATCAAGGTGAAGGGCGATCCGGCGTTCGGCACCCGGACCGGTGCGGCGATCCGGGTCGGGACGATCCTGGGCGCCAAGTACCTGGCGCTGCTCCCCAAGGGGCCGGGGCAGTTGCGGCCGGGCAGCGAGATCCCCCTCGGGCGGACGGTCGCCGCGTACGACGTCGTGGAGGCGTTCAGCGACCTGACCACCACCTCGGAGAAGATCGACACCGGGCGGCTGGCGAAGGCCCTGGACACGATCTCCACCACCTTCCAGGACTCGCCGCCCGAAGTACGCGCGTCCATCAAGGGCCTGTCGAGGATCTCCCGGACGGTGGCCTCGCGGGACCAGGCGCTCGGCGAACTCCTCCGCCACGCCAAGGGCACCACGGGTGTGCTGGCCGACCGCTCCGCGGACCTGACCGCGCTGGTCGACGACGGCGACAAGCTCTTCCAGGAGATCAGCAGGCGGCGCACGGCGATCCACAAGCTGCTGAAGACCTCCGCCGCGCTCGGCATCGAGCTCTCCGGCGTGGTCCGGGACAACGACAAGGAGATCGGGCCCGCGCTGGGGGGCCTGAAGCAAGTGGTGCAGATGCTCGAACGCAACCAGGCCGGTCTCGACCGCAGCGTCAGGCTGCTCGCGCCCTATGTGCGGGTGTTCACCAACACCCTCGGCAACGGGCGCTGGTTCGACTCCTACGTCCAGAACCTCGTCGCCGCTCCGGTGGCACCGCGGACGGGAGGCACCCGATGAGGAGGATACGCGGACGCCTGGCCCTGCTCACCGCACTGGCCCTGGTCGCCGCCCTCGCCTTCGTCCTGTGGCCGAGGCCCGCGAAGACCCATGTCACCGCGTACTTCCCGCGCACCGTCGGCATCTACCCCGGCTCGGACGTGCGTGTCCTCGGGGTGCGGATCGGCCAGGTCGGGAAGATCACTCCAGAGGGCGACCGGGTGCGGGTGGAGCTGGAGTACGACGCCGGGCGCAGGGTCCCCGCCGACGCCCGGGCGGCCATCATCAACTCCTCGGTGGTCAGCGACCGTTACGTGCAGCTGCTGCCGGTGTACCGGACGGGCCCGGCACTGCGCGACGGCGCCGTCATCCCCGAGTCGCGCACCGCCGTTCCCGTCGAACTCGACCGTGTCTTCGACAGCCTGCACACCACCGCCGACGCGCTGGGCCCGCAGGGCGCCAACAAGGACGGCTCCCTGTCGCGGCTGCTCAAGGTGAGCGCCGACAACCTCGACGGGCAGGGCGGGAACCTCAACCGGACGGTCCAGGACCTCTCGCAGGCGGTCACCACACTGTCGGACGGCCGCACCGACCTGTTCGGCACGGTACGCAATCTGCAGGTCTTCACGGCGGCGCTCGCCGCCGACGACAAGAACGTGCGGTCCTTCAACACCAGCCTCGCGGGCGTCGCGAAGCAACTGGCGGGTGAGCGGGGGGACCTCGCGGCGGCGCTCACGAACCTGGGGACGGCGCTCGGCGACGTCGCCGCCTTCGTGAAGAAGAACAAGGAGTCGCTGACCTCGAACGTGCGGGGTCTGAGCAAGGTGACCAAGGTGCTCGTCACCGAACGGGCCGCCCTGGACGAGCTGTTGCGGGTGGCCCCCACGGGTCTGTCGAACCTCAACAACGCCTACAACCCGTCCGCCGGCACCCTCGACACCCGCGACAACGCCCAGCAGGCGCAGGACCCGGCCTCTCTGCTGTGCTCCGTGCTGAGGACGACCGGCGACACGGGCGGCAAGAACCCCGACTGCACGGAGCTGAAGCGCCTCTTCGACTCCCTGCCCGCGTTGCCGAAGACCGACGCGGTGACGGGCACCACCGACCGGACGCTCGGCGGGATCCTGGGGGCGAGCGCATGAACCCGTGGCGCAAGGGCGGCTCGATCGTCTGGACTGCGGCAGGTTCGCTGCTGCTGTCCGGCTGCGCCTTCAACGGCTGGTACGACATCCCGCTGCCCGGCGGCGCCGCCGACGACGGCCACGCGTACCACGTCACGGTCGAGTTCCGTGACGTCCTCGACCTGGTGCCGCAGTCGGCGGTGAAGGTCGACGACGTCACCGTGGGAGCCGTCGAGCAGGTGCGGCTGGACGGCTGGCACGCGCGGGTGCGGCTGCGGATCGCCGACTCGGTGAAGCTGCCCGCCAACGCGGTCGCCGAACTGCGGCAGACCAGTCTCCTCGGCGAGAAGTACGTGGCGCTCGCCGCCCCGGCCGGTACCGCCGCGGTCGGCCGGCTGCACGACGGCGACCGCATCCCGCTGTCCCGCAGCGGCCGCAACCCGGAGGTCGAGGAGGTGCTGTCCGCGCTGTCCGCCCTGCTCAACGGCGGTGGGGTGGCACAGCTGAAGACGATCACCGTGGAGCTGAACAAGGCCCTCGACGGCCGGGAGGACCGGGTCCGGTCCCTGCTGAAGGAGCTCAACACGTTCATCGGCTCCCTGGACGACCAGCGCCGGGACATCGTCCACGCGATCGAGGCCGTCGACCGGCTCGCGGGGCGGCTCGGGAAGGAGAAGAAGACCATCGCCGAGGCCGTCGACACCATGCCGCCCGCGCTGAAGGTCCTCGCCGGCCAGCGGCGCGATCTGACGAGGATGCTCACCGCCCTGTCCAGGCTGGGCAGGACGGGCACCAAGGTCGTCACCGCCTCGCACGACGACACGGTGGCCGACCTCGAGCAGCTCCGGCCGATCCTGCGGCAGCTGGACAAGGCGGGCAGCGACCTGCCGAACTCCCTCGAACTGCTGACCACCTACCCGTTCCCGCGCAACGCCGTGGACGCCGTCAAGGGCGACTACGTCAACCTGCACATCACCGCCGACCTCGACCTGGCCGACCTCTACGGCAACCTGACGGGCGGCGGCCCGGGGAAGGGCAACGGCGGTCCGGAGATTCCCGGGACTCCCGGCGTGCCGGATCTCCCGGGCACCCCGCACCTGCCGAGCGTGCCGACACCGACCGCGCTGCCGAGCACACCGGGCCTGCCGTCGGCGCCGTCCGTGCCGTCGGCCCCCTCCGGCGGCGGGCCGAGCGGGCCGCTGTGCCCGCCGGTGTGCACCAGCGCCTACACCACCGGCGCGAAACCGCCCGAGGGGATCGACCTCGCGCTCGCCGAGCTGATGCTGAAGGGGGTCCAGCCGTGATCACCCGTACCGTCAAGGCGCAGTTGGTCGCCTTCTGCGCGCTCACCGCCGTCGGGGTGGGTTACGTCGGCGCCGAGTACACCGGCCTGGTCGACGACGTCCTGGACCGCGGCTACACGGTGCGGGCGGACTTCGCCGACTCCGGGGGCGTCTTCCCCGGCGCGGAGGTCACCTACCGCGGGGTGCCGGTGGGCCGGGTCGGCACGCTGCGGCTGACCGGCGCCGGCGGCGTCTCCGTCGCCCTCGACATCGACGACGGGGCGCCGCGGATCCCCGCGGACACCCTCGCCGTGGTGGCGGACCGCTCGGCGGTCGGCGAGCAGTACGTCGACCTGCAGCCGCGTACGTCCGACGGCCCGTACCTCCTCGACGGCAGCACCATCCCGCGCGACAGCACCCGTCTGCCGCTCCCCACCACGGACCTCGTCCTCAGCCTGGACCGGCTGGTGAACTCGGTCGGCAAGAACGATCTACGGGTCACCGTCGACGAGTTGGGCAAGGCGTTCTCCGGCACCGGGCCGGACCTGAGCCGGCTGGTGGACTCGGGCAACGCGCTCGTGGAGTCGGCGTCCGAGTCACTGCCCCAGACCGTCTCGCTGATCGACGACTCGCGGAAGGTACTGAGGACACAGGCCGACCAGGGTTCGTCGATCAAGTCGTTCGCGCACGATCTGGCGTTGCTCACCGCGCAGTTGAAGTCGAGCGACGGCGACCTGCGCAAGCTGATCGGCAACGCCACGCCGGCCGCGCAGCAGGTCGACTCGCTGCTGAGCTCCACCGGGCCCCGGCTGTCGGTCCTGCTGGCCAACCTGATCAGCGGCGGCCAGGTCACACTGGCCCACCTGCCCGGCGTGGAGCAGGCCCTCGTGACCTTCCCGGCGGTGGTGGCCGGCAGCTACACGGTCGTACCGGGCGACGGCACCACCCACTTCGGGCTGGTGCTGAACGCCGGCGACCCGCCGCCGTGCACCCAGGGGTACGGCACGAGCCGGCGGGACCCCGCCGACACCAGCACGCGCGCGGCGAACACCGACGCGCGCTGCACGGCCCCGCGCGGCGGCCCGACGTCGGTGCGGGGCGCGCAGAACGCCCCCGGCGCGCGGGCCGCGTCCGGCGGCGCGAACCAGGCGGCGTACGTCACGCCGTACGACCCGGAGACCGGCACCGCGACCGGTCCGGACGGACGGCCCGTCGAGATCGGCTCGACGGGCGGCCAGCAGACGGTGTTCGGAAAGGAGTCGTGGCAATGGCTGCTCGTTGGACCGATGGAATGAGCGGGAGCCTGTCGGGCAGAGCCGTCCCGGTGGGGCTCGCCCTCGCGACCGTGCTGACGGCCGCGGCGGCGGTCTGGCTGGGCGCCGGCGTCCACCAGCAGCACGAGACGGCACAGCGGCGCCAGGACGTCCTGGCCGCGGCCCGCCAGTCGGCGCTGAACTTCACCTCGCTCGACTACCGGCACTACGACCGGGACAGCGCGAACGTCCTCAAGGGCGCCACCGGTGACTTCAAGAAGCAGTTCACCGCGCAGACCGCGCAGTTGACCAAGCTCGTCGCCGAGAACAGGTCCGTGTCCGAGGGCCAGGTCCTCGACGCCGGCATCATCCGCTGCGACGACCGCTCGGCACGTGTGCTGGTGGTCGCCGACAGCAAGGTGACCAACACCGCCGTGCCCCGGGGGCAGGCCCGCACCTACCGGCTGCAGCTGGAGCTGGTGCACCGGGGCGGGCGCTGGCTGACGTCCGACGTCGAGTTCGTGGGCTGACGGCCACCACCAGTGAAGGAGTCCGACCATGGCCATCCCGACCACCCGAAGCCGCGGCCCGGCCGCCCCGGCCCGCCGGAGGCTGACCGCGGCCGCCCGCGCCGCGGCCAAGCGGGTCGAGCAGCGCAGCCCGGTCGTCCGGGACGACCCGCCCGAGCCGTCGCCGAGGTCCCCCGAGACCGGGGCGGCACCGCCTCCGGCCCGGCGGCGGCTGCTCACCGCGGTGCTCGGCGCCCTCCTCGTCGTCGCCCTGGCCGTGGTCTGCCTGCTCGGGTGGCAGTACCGGGAGGGGCAACGCGCGGAGGCCGCGCGGGACGCGGCGCTCACCGCCGCGCGGAAGGCCGCACCGGTCGTCCTGTCGTACGACTACCGGCATCTGGACCGGGACTTCGCCCGCGCCCGGGAGCATCTGACCGGGCACTTCCGTGACGAGTACCGGAAGACCACTGCGACCGTGGTCGGGCCGACGGCCAGGAAGTACCACGGGGTGGTGCGGGCGACGGTCGCCGCACCCTCGGGTGGCGGCGTCCCCGCGGCCTCCGTCGTGTCGGCCGCACCGGACCGGGCGGTGGTGCTGCTCTTCGTCAACCAGGTCACGCGGAGCACCCAGGTATCGGGCTCCCGCCTGGACCTGAACCGGGTACGGATGACGATGACCCGCACGTCCGGGGGCTGGAAGGTGAGCGCGGTGGACGCGCTCTGACGTCCGGTCAATTCGGTTGTGCCGGGCCGCCGAAGCGTGTTCGCTGACCTCATGGTGTTTGGTGATCTTGTGAAGCTGCGTCCGCTCGAGCCGTCGGACGCGGAAGCGCTGTGGCGGTGGCACAACGACCCCGACGTGATGCGCTGGATGGACGACGACTACGCCCCGTCACTGGCCGAGGTCAGGAAACGGGCCGAGGAACGGCCGCGCAACGCGTACGGCAAGGTGGTCTTCGGGGTCGAGGTGCTCGACGACGCGAAACTCGTCGGCGTGGTCTGCCTGCGCGACGCCGAACCGGAGACCGGGTACGCCGAGCTCGACCTCTACATCGGTGAGAAGGAGTACTGGGGGCGCGGCTACGCGACGGACACGATGCGGACGGTCTGCCGCTACGGCTTCCAGAAGATGCGGCTGCACAAGATCCAGCTGACCGTCGTCACCGAGAACCACGCGGCCCACCGGGTCTACCAAAAGGTCGGCTTCGTCGACGAGGGCAGGCTGCGCCAGGTCTTCCGGCGCGACGGCCAGTGGTACGACATGTACACGATGGGCCTGCTGGAGGGGGAACTGCGCTAGGTGTATTGATCACGAGCGTTGTTGACACTCGTGATCAATACACCTAGCGCGCGGGGTCAGTGGTCGCCCGGCCCGTGCGCAGCAGCGCCGCTCCCAGGGGGGTCAGGGTGTGCAGGACCGTGTTGGCGTGGCGGTGGCTGGTGATCAGACCGGCGTCGCGCAGTACGGCGGTGTGGTGACTCGCCGTCGTAGGTGTCACGCCGGCCCGGCGGGCGGCCTCGGTGGTGGTGGAGCCGGTCGCGCTGGCTCTCAGGATGGCGGCGCGGGTGGGGCCGAGCAGCACGTTCAGCGGTGGTGAGTCGGCGTGCGGGGGCGTCGCCGGCAGGTGGTGGAGGGGATGGAGCAGTACGGGCGGCAGCCCGGGGTCGGCCAGGGCGACGGGCGCGTGCCAGCAGAAGTAGGAGGGGATCAGCAGCAGTCCCCGTCCGTCGAGGTGGACGTCGCGGTGGTCCGGATACGGGTCGATCTCCAGGACCGGTGGCCGCCAGCGGATCGTGGGGCCCAGCCCGGTGAGCACACCCTCGGTCCCGGCGTGGAACAGGGTGTGGGCGTGCCGGGCCCGCTCGGCGTACAGGCATTCCTGGATGCGGTCCTCGTGCGGGGCGATCACGGCGCGGTGGTAGGCGCGCAGGGCTCCCACCAGTAGTTCGCGCATGTCCCGCTCGGCGAGCCGACGTGCCCAGGCCGGGGCGCCGACGGTCCGGGTGAGTTCCTCGACCTCCCCCACGACCCGTTCGTACGGCGTCGCCAGCACGGCCTCCAGCCCGGCGTCCAGTCCCTGGGTGCCCTCCGGTGGCGTCAGGAAATCGGGGAAGTAGCCGGCGCGCGGGAAGAGCGGCAGCAGGAAGGTCCGCACCGTCCTTTCGAGTCCGGCCCGGCGCAGGGAGGCACGTGCGGTACGGAACCAGGGTGCGTAGGCCCAGCGGCCGTCGCGGGTCTGCAGCCGGTGCAGGCTGACCGCGATCTCCCAGAGCGCATGCGGTTCGGTCGCCACTCTGACTCTGGTGAGGTCCTCGGACGTGAAGTGAAAGCGGAGCATCCGTTTCCCCGTGCATCACCGTTGCCGACCTGCGAAGTGTCAGTGCACTCGCACGAGCATGCCAGTGACATGCCGAGCGTGAAACATGGATTCCCGCCAGCCGTAGGAGCCTCGGCATCGTCCACCAGAAAGGGCACGGGATGTCCTCGTACGAGCAGCAGCACGGCCGGAAGTCCAGCCGCACACCCCGCCGGGGCCGCAGGGCCCTCGCCGCCGCCGCGCTCACCTTCGCCACGGGCGCGCTGGGCCTGATCGCGCCGAACACCGCGAGTGCCTCGACGCAGGCGGCGTGGGACTGTCCGAGCGGCAATCTGTGTGTGTGGACCGGCAGCAACGGCACGGGCCACCGGTGCAACTGGTCGGACGCCGACCCGGACTGGTGGAACGGCAGCATCCAGTGTTCGTGGTCCGACACCCAGAACGTCGGGTCGGCCAAGAACAACGGCACGTCGTCCTCGTACAACTTCGTCGTCCTCTACACGGGCGCCAATTACAGCGGTGACTACTACTGCCTCGCGCAGCACGGCGACACCTGGTCGGACGTCGGCATCAGGTTCCGCTCCCACCGCTGGCGGACCACCTGCGGCTGACCGGACGGCACGCGTCGGCGGGCCCGGGCACTCCGGGACCCGCCGACGCGTGCCGCCCGGCGTGCGGATCGGTGCCGTCCGCAGCAGCCTGAAGACATGGCACATTCACCGACCCCGCACCCGCACATCGTGGTCCACTCCCCGGCCCTGGACGGTTCACGGCGGGTCACCGAGGGGGACGTGACCCTGGGGCTCGCCTCCCATCTGGACGACGTGGTCGAGATCCTGCGGCTGGCCGACCTGGACCGTGCCGAGGTCGAGGAGGGCGGCCTCGTCGAGTGGCAGGGCGGCGGACCGGACGACTGGCCGGGGCTCTCCGAGCACGACGTGTAGGAGCGGTGCCGCGGCGGACGAGACAGGGCCATTCGGCGGACAAGCGGGGTCCGGCTGGACGACGATGGGGGCATGTCCGAGAGCGTGCCGGTGCGCTGCCCGGCCTGCCGGCGTGAGCACGTCTACACGGCGCCTTCCTACCCCTGCGTCTGCGGGGCCCCGGTCAGCCCGCCGCTGACGAGGGGGGCCGCGCCGGTCACCGTCGTGCACCGGGCCTGGGACGACGACTGGGTCACCGTGCGCTGCGCGTCCTGCGGCCGCCACGACCAGTGGCCGCACCCGGAGCTGGGCTGCCCGTGCGGGACCGTGCTGCGCCTCCCGGTCTCCGGGATGCCGTCGCCCGCCGGCCCCGGGCCGGGCCCGCGTCCGGCGCCGCGTCCGATGGCCATCCGCACCCCGCGCGACGCGGTCACCGCCGCCGCGCTCTACCTGCGCCGGCTCGGCTACCGGGACATCCGCCGCGCCGACCGGCGTCCCCCGTCCGGCGTCGGTCTGGCCGCCCGCGGGCTGCTGGCCCAGGTGGACCCGATCGTGCGCGCGGCCTCGCTGCGGGACGTGGAGTGCCTGTGGCTGACGGCGATGGCGCAGGCCGCGAGCTGCGTCTACTTCTCCCTCGCCGGGTACACCGACGCGGCCCGGGACCGCGCCGACGGCCTCGGCGTCCCCTTGTTCGTGCTGGACCTCACGGGCACCCCGCAGCCGGTGAACCCGGTCGCCGACGCTCTGGACGCCAAGGGCCCCTGAGGTCCGGAGCTACTGCCTGCCGTACCTCTCCCGCAGCTCCACCTTGCGGACCTTCCCGGACACCGTCATCGGGAAGGCGTCGAGGATCTCCACCCGGCTCGGCACCTTGTAGTGCGCGAGCCGTCCGGCGCAGAAGGCGCGGATGCCGGCCGGTGTCGGGGGGTCGGCCGGGTCGCGCGGGACGACGCAGGCCAGGACCTCCTCCCCGTACGTCTCGTGCGGCACGCCGACGACCTGGACGTCCTGGACCCCTGGGTGGGCGTAGAGGAACTCCTCGACCTCGCGCGGGTAGACGTTCTCGCCGCCCCGGATGATCATGTCCTTGATGCGGCCGACGATCTCGACGTACCCGTCCTCCCGCATCACCGCCAGATCCCCGGTGTGCATCCAGCGTCCGGCGTCGATCGCCTCGGCGGTCTTCTCCGGCTCGTTCCAGTAGCCGAGCATCACGCTGTAGCCGCGGGTGCACAACTCCCCCGCCGTGCCGCGCGGTCGCGTCACCCCGCTCACCGGATCGACGATCTTGACCTCCAGGTGCGGGAGCACCCGGCCGACGGTGCCGGTGCGGTGTTCCAGGTCGTCGTCGATCCGCGTCTGCAGCGACACCGGGGACGTCTCGGTCATGCCGTAGCAGATGGAGACCTCCGCCATGTGCATCTCCGCGACCACCCGTTTCATCACCTCCACCGGACACGGCGAGCCCGCCATGATGCCGGTGCGCAGGCAGGAGAGGTCGTACGTCGCGAAGTCGGGGAGGTTCAGCTCCGCGATGAACATGGTGGGCACGCCGTACAACGAGGTGCAGCGCTCCCGCTGGACCGCCTCGAGCGTGGCCTTCGGGTCGAAGGACGGCGCCGGGATCACCATGCAGGCGCCGTGCGAGGTGGCCGCCAGATTGCCCATGACCATGCCGAAGCAGTGGTAGAACGGCACCGGGATGCACACCCGGTCCTGCTCGGTGTAGCGAATCGACTCGCCCACGAAGTAGCCGTTGTTGAGGATGTTGTGGTGGGAGAGGGTGGCCCCCTTGGGGAAGCCCGTCGTCCCCGAGGTGTACTGGATGTTGATCGGGTCGTCGCAGGACAACTCGGCCGCCCGCGCGAGCAGTTCCGGACGCCGGTCCGGTGTTCCGCGCCGGAGCACCGCGTCCCAGCTCGGGTCGCCGATGTAGACGGTCTCCCGCAGCTCGGGGCAGCTGCCGCGCACTTCCTCGACCATCGCCCGGTAGTCGCTGCTCCTGTGGCTGACGGAGGCGAACAGCAGGGAGATCCCGGCCTGATTCAGGACGTACTCCGCCTCGTGGGTGCGGTAGGCCGGGTTGATGTTCACCATGACCGCGCCGATCCGGGCGGTCGCGTACTGGACCAGCACCCACTCGGCGCAGTTGACCGCCCAGATGCCGACCCGGTCTCCCTTGGCGACTCCGCTCGCCAGCAGCGCGTACGCCAGCCGGTCGACGTCGGCGGCGAACTCGCCGTACGTCCAGCGCCGCCCGGACGCCACATCCACCAGTGCCTCGCGCTCCGGCCAGGCGGCGACCGCGCGGTCCAGGTTGGCCCCGATGGTGTCGCCGAGCAGGGCGGTGGCGCCGGTCCCGTGCGTGTACGACGGTTCGCTCACCGGAAGTCCTCCTCGCGGTACTCCCGGTCCGAGCCCGCGGCCGTGGCCTCGCGCAGCTCGATCCGGCGGATCTTCCCGGAGACGGTCTTGGGCAGCTCGCCGAACTCCAGCCGGCGGATGCGCTTGTAGGGTGCGAGGACCTCACGGGAGTGCTCGAAGAGCACCTTGGCGGTGTCGGCGCCGGGCTGCCAGCCCTCGGCCAGGACGACGTACGCCTTGGGCACGGCCAGGCGCAGCTCGTCCGGTGCGGGAACGACGGCCGCCTCGGCCACCGCCTCGTGCTCCAGCAGGGCGCTCTCCAGCTCGAACGGGCTGATCTTGTAGTCGGAGGCCTTGAAGACGTCGTCGGAGCGCCCGATGTACGTCAGATACCCGTCCTCGTCCCGTGCGGCGACGTCTCCCGTGCGGTAGTAGCCGCCCGCCATCGCCTCCGCCGTGCGGTCCGCCTCGCCGTGGTACCCGGCCATCAGTCCGACCGGCCGGGCGGACAGGTCGAGCGCGATCTCGCCCTCGGCCGCGCCGGGGGCGCCGGAGACCGGGTCCAGCAGCTCCACCCGGTACCCGGGGCTGGGCCGCCCCATGGAACCGGTCTTCAGGGGCTGGCCGGGGCTGTTGGACACCTGCACGGCGGTCTCGGTCTGGCCGAAGCCGTCCCGGATGGTGACGCCCCAGGCCTGCCGCACCTGCTCGATGACCTCGGGGTTCAGCGGCTCACCCGCGGCGGCGGCCTCACGGGGCGGGGTGGCGAGCTGGGCGAGGTCGGCCTGGATGAGCATGCGCCACACGGTCGGCGGGGCGCAGAACGTGGTCACCCGGGCCCGGTCCATCTCGGCCATCAGCCGAGCCGGGTCGAAACGGGTGTAGTTGACGATGAAGACGGTCGCCTCCGCGTTCCACGGGGCGAAGAGGTTGGACCAGGCGTGCTTGGCCCAGCCGGGCGAGGAGATGTTCAGATGGACGTCGCCGGGCTTCAGGCCGAGCCAGTACATGGTGGCCAGGTGCCCGATCGGGTACGAGGTGTGGGTGTGCTCGACCAGCTTGGGGTGGGCGGTGGTGCCCGAGGTGAAGTAGAGCATCAGCGGGTCGTCGGCGAGGGTGGGCCCGTCGGGGAGGAACTCGGCGGGTGCGGTGTACGCGTCCTCGTACGGCTCCCAGCCCTCCTCGGGCAGGCCGCCGACCGCGATCCGGGTGTAGGCGCCGGGCACCTCGGCGAACTTCGCGGTGTCCTCCGCGCGGGCGATCACATGCCTGACCCGGCCCCGCTCGACACGGTCCCGCAGGTCGGCGGGGCCGAGCAGCGGGGTGGCGGGGATGACGACAGCGCGCAGCTTCATCGCGGCCAGCGCCGTCTCCCACAGCTCGGTCTGGTTGCCGAGCATGACCAGTACGCGGTCCTCGGCCTCGACACCGCGCGCCCGCAGCCGGTTCGCGACCCGGCCCGAACGCTGGGAGAGCTCCGCGAAGGACAGCCGGGTCTCGGTGCCGTCCTCCTCGACGATGTGCAGGGCGGTGCGGTCGTTGCCCTCCGCGATGACGTCGAACCAGTCCAGCGCCCAGTTGAAGTGCTCGGGGCGCGGCCAGTCGAAGCCCTCGTACGCCGTGGCGTAGTCCTCGCGGTGCTCCAGCAGGAAGTCCCGCGCACTGCGGAAGAGCTCCGTCGCCGTCATCTGTCCTCCTTCTTGCCGGACCATTGCCGGGCGGCTCTCTGGCATCGTGTAATCCGTGATGCAGGTCTCACTACCCCCGAACGGGGGTGTGGACCGCACGATGCCGCGATGAAGGGGCGAAGAGGTGACAGCAGACGCCGCCGCTGCGGTGGAGATAAGCACTGCGCTGGCCCGGCTGCGACGCACGACCGGGCTCCCGGTCGCCTTCGGCGGCCTGGTCGACGCGGGCCGGCCGCGGATGCGGATCAGCGAACTGAGCGGCACGTCCACCGTGGCCCTGCGCTCGCTGGCGGTGACCGCCGGCAGCGGACTGGGCGGCAAGGCGGTGGCGCTGGCCCGGCCGTGCGCGGTGACGGACTACTCCGTCTCCCGGCAGATCAGCCACGAGTACGACATTCCGGTGGCCGCCGAGGGCCTGCGTTCGGTGCTGGCCGTGCCGGTGGTGGTACGCCGCCGGGTGCGGGGGGTGCTGTACGGCGCGCTGCGCACGGCCCAGCCGCTGGGCGACCGGACGTTGAGCGAGGCGGTGGCGGCGGCACGGGACGTGGAACAGGCGCTGGTGGTCCGGGAGGAGGCGCGGGGCCTGCTGGCCGCGGCCCGGACGGAGCCCGCCCCCGGCGGGACGGAGGTCAGCCGGGAGCAGGTGCGCGAGGCGCACGCCGCGCTGCGCGCACTGGCTCCGCGGATCGCCGACCCGGAGCTGCGGGCCGAACTGCTGACGGCCTGCGGCCTGCTGACCGGCCCGGGTCCGGCCGCCGGCCCGAGCCTGGCCCCCCGCGAACTGGACGTCCTGGCCTGCGTGGCGGACGGTGCGACCAACGCGGCGGTGGCCGGGCGACTGGGGCTGCGGCCGGAGACGGTCAAGGGCTACCTGCGTTCGGCCATGCGCAAACTGGGTGCCCACACCCGGGGCGAGGCGGTGGCCACGGCACGCCGCACGGGTCTGCTGCCCTAGGGGGTGTCCTGTGGGTCATCCCGCGGTCGCGGGGCCTGGCGCGCGCATCTGCGGCGTTGCCGTCGGTTGCCGACTCCCCCACTCTCGGCTGCGCTCGAGCGGGGGACCCCCATCGCGTCGACGCCCTCCTCCGCCTTGCAGCTGCACACACCAGACCCCGCTCGGATCGGCCGGAAGGCACCGTCGGCCTATGCCGGCCTGGCACGCACGGCCCGGTGCCCCGGCGCGGACTGCCGCCCGGCGCCCCACCGCGGGACTCGTTTCTATTCATGCGGCCGCGCTTTGAATTTACTCATGCTTGATCGTTGTAATTACCCTCACCACCGCTTCCGTCCGAATTTCGGGGTTCGTTGCCTAGAATTTGGCCCGGACACGACACACGAGGGGAGCGGTGACCGTGCGACGGGACTTCCAGGAGCCTGCGAGATGCCGCCCCGACCTGGTCATCGGCCGGGAGGAACTGTTCACGGCCGCCCACGAGCAGCTCACCCGAGGCGGCAGCGTCCTGCTCCACGGTCCCGCCGGAATAGGGAAATCGACCGTCCTGCGGGCGCTGGCGGCGGAATACGCCGGTGCCGCCCACACCGTGTTGCGCTGCTCCGCCACCGAGTCCGAATCCCACCTCCCCTTCCTCGCGCTCGCCGACCTCCTCGGCCTGGTCCTGGACCGGGTGTCCGCCCGGCTCCCCTCCGCCCAGGCCACCGCCCTGGAGTCGGCGCTCACCGGCCGCGGCGAGTCCAGCCTCCAGCGCGACGGCCTCGCCCTGCGGCTCGCCGTGCTGTCCGCGCTGCGGGCGCTGGCCGCCGAGGGCACCGTCCTCGTCGTCGCCGACGACCTGCAGTGGCTGGACCCGGCCAGCGCCGAACTCCTCGGCTTCGCCGCCCGGCGCCTGGGTGACACCCCGGTCCAGCTGCTGTGCGCGGTGCGCACCGGCGGTCAGGAGTACGACCGTCATCTACGCGCGTCCCCGCCCGACACCCTCGCCGTCCGGCTGGGCCCCCTGAACCGCGCCCAGGTCTCCGTACTGCTCGAGGACCGCGGCTACTCGGGGCTGTCCCGCTCCACCGTCCGCGAGATCCACCGCACCAGCGGCGGCAACCCGCTCTTCGCCCTGGAACTCGGCCGCGCCCTCGCCGAGAGCCCTACCCCGCCCCGCCCCGGTGAGCCGCTGCCGGTACCCACCTCGCTGCGCGCCCTGGTGCTCAGCCGCCTGGACATGCTGTCGGTGGAGGCCCGCCGCACGCTGCTGGTGGCAAGCGCGGGGGCCCGTCCCACGCCCGCCCTGCTGCACGCGGCCGGCCGGGAGAACGCCGAGGCCGAGTGCGCCCAGGCCGCCGAACTCGGGCTGCTGGCCACCGAGCCGGAAGACCCCGCCGTACGGTTCGCCCACCCGCTGATCTCCGCCGCCCTGTACGCCGAGGCCCCCGCCCACGAGCGGCGGGCCGCGCACGCCGCGCTGTCCACCGCCGCGCCGGACCCGATCGAGCGGGCCCGCCACCTGGCGCTGGCCACCACCGGCACCGACCCCGAGACGGCCGCCCGGCTCGCCGAGGCCGCCGCGCTGGCCCGGGACCGCGGGGCGCCGTCCGTGGCCGCGCAGCTCGGCCTGCTCGCCGCCCGGCACACCCCCGCCGGCGGCCTGCCGGGCGCGGACGAGCGCCGGCTGCAGGCCGCCGAGGACGCCATCACCGCCGGGGAGGTCGACCTCGCCCGGGACATCGCCCGCGAGGTGCTGACCCGGGCGACCGTGCCCGCCGACCGGGTGCGGGCCTGGATGGTGGTGATCGAGACCGCCGGCCACACCATGACCGAGGTCGACGCCGTCTTCCCGCAGGCCCTGGCCGACGCCGGCGACGACCCGCGCCTGCTCGCCCTCGTGCACTACCAGATGGCATGGCGGGCGCTGATCGTGGAGGGTGACTCCACCGAGGCGCGCGAGGCCGCCGCGCACACCGCGGAGCTCGCCGAGCGCGGCGGCGACCGGCGCACCGAGCTGCTGGCGCTGGCCTTCCTGGCCCAGATCGAGACCCTGATGGGCCATCCGGCGGCCCCCCTCACCATCAAGCGCGCGATGAAGGAGCCGCAGGACCCGAGGGTGGCGTGCCATCACAACGGCGCCGGCAGCGCCCGGTTCCGCTGGCTGGTCATGGGCGACCAGCTGACCGAGGCACGGGCGACGGTCACCGCCCTGCTGCGCGAGGTGCGGCGGCGCGGCTCGGTGGAGAGCGAGGTGCACTTCCTGCGCGGGCTCGCCGAGACCGAACTGCGCTCCGGGCACTGCGGCCGGGCACTGGAGCTGGCCCGCGAGAGCCTCGCCCTGGCCCGGGACTCCGGGATCGGCGAGACGGCCTCCGGCATGCTCACCTCGCTGGCGGAGGCCTCCGGCGGCGACGTGGACCGGGCGCTCGCGCTGGCCCGGGAGGCCGTGGAGCACGCCGAGCAGGACGGCGACCAGATGTACCTGTCCCGGGCCCTGGGCGCGCTGGGCTACGCCCAGTTGGTGGCCGGCGATCCGGCGGGCGCGGTGCGCTCGCTGCGCCGGGTGCGGGAGCTGGAGGGCGCCCTGGGCATCACCGACCCGGCACGCGGCCGCTGGCAGGGCGATCTCGCCGAGGCGCTCGTGCGGGTCGGCTCGCCCGACGAGGCACAGGCCGTCATCGAGGGCACCCGCGAGCACGCGCTGCGGCTCGGCCGGGAGAGCGTGCTCGGGGTGCTGGACCGCGCCGAGGCCCTGGTCCGCGCCGCACAGGGGGAACACGAGGCCGCCATCGCCCAGCTGACGTCGGCCCAGGACCGGCTCGCCAAGCTCGGTTACGGCCTGGAGGAGGCCCGCGCCGCCTTCCTGCTGGCCCAGCTGCGCTCCTCACGGCCGGGACCGACGGCGTACGACGAGGCCGCCCGGCTGTTCCGCCGCTGCCGGGCGCTGCCCTGGCTGCGCCAGGTGGAGGCGGCCGTCAGCGCGCCGGAGCCCGATCCGGAGCCGGTGGCCGCCCCGCCCGCCGCGCTGGAGGGGCTGGCCTCGATGGAGCGTCAGGTCGCGGCACTGGTCATGGAAGGCGCCACCAACCGGGAGATCGCCGCCCGCCTGTTCATCAGCGTCAAGACGGTCGAGGCGACGCTGACCCGGGTCTACCGCAAGCTGGGGATCCGTTCGCGGGTGGACATCGTCCGTTTGGCGGCAGGACGCCGCGCACACTGAGCAACCCTCTTGTTAACTGAGCCGAACCGAGGGTTTTCCCTGCCCCACTCCGCTAGGGGGTTCCCTCATTGGGAGGAGGGCGTTCCGGGTCCTAGCTTGAACTCGTGCCGCTTGCCCGGGCATACGGGGCCGGTCCCCCGTGCTTCCCCCACACCCGTGCGTCCCCCCACCGGCAACCCCACTGAGGAGACTCATGTTCGGGCTCAACCGCGCAAGAAAGACCGCCGCCGTCGTCGCGGCGACCGCTGCCGCCACCGCGACCGCACTGCTCAGCGCCCCCACCGCTGCGGCCGCCCCCGAGCCCGTCGTCGGTGGTACGACGACCACCACGACGACGTACCCGTTCATGATGCAGATCACCGACGCCTCCGGTAACCAGTTCTGCGGCGGCACCCTGGTGGCGGCGAAGAAGGTCGTCACGGCCGCGCACTGCATGGTCGGCGAGTCCACCGGCGGCGTCCGGGTGGTCGGCGGCCGGACCTACCTCAACGGCACCGACGGCACGGTCAGCAAGGTCAGCAAGATCTGGATCAACCCGGACTACACCGACGCCACCAACGGCGACGACGTGGCGGTGCTGACCCTGTCGACGTCGATGTCGTACACCCCGGCGTCGTACGTCTCCTCCTCGCAGACCGGTGTGTACGCGGCCGGCACCACGGCCCGCATCCTCGGCTGGGGCACCACCTCGGAGAGCGGCAGCTCCTCCAACCAGCTGCGGACGGCGACCGTGCCCGTCGTGTCCGACTCGAGCTGCAGGAGCTCCTACGGTTCGGACTTCGTCCAGACCGACATGGTTTGCGCCGGATACACCTCCGGCGGTGTGGACACCTGCCAGGGCGACAGCGGCGGTCCCCTGCTCATCGGGGGCGTCCTGGCAGGGATCACTTCCTGGGGAGAGGGGTGCGCGGAGGCCGGCTACCCGGGTGTCTACACCCGGCTGACCACCTTCTCGGACCTGGTGACCGCTCAGGTCAACTCGTAACCGGGACAACTTCCCGAGCATCCCTCGGGTAGATGCCAGGGGGGCGCTGCGGGCCTCCACGAGCGGCCCGCAACGCCCCCCTTTCCATGTCCCCGGGCGGCCTCACCGCCGTACGACGGTGCCGAAGCGTATGCCGTACCGCTCCCCGGCGTGCATCGTCTCCAGCATCCGGCTCCCCTCGCGGGCAACCTCCTCGCGCTGAGCCCCGGTCAGCGGGCCGAGGAGCTCGATGACCAGCGCCTCGCCGTCCAGCTTCCACAGTCCGGCCAGGAAGCCGTCGACGAGGAGGACGCGGTGGGCCTGGTTCCCCCGCCAGTTGCGGCCCCGGTACTCCGGGGGTACGACGCGTGCGCGGTCGGCGTGCGAGAGCAGCAGGTTGTCGAACTCGGGCAGGAAGCGGGGCGGGGCCGGGGTGTCCGGGTCGGGGCGCGGCGCGCCGGGCAGGTCGAAGAGTTCCACGCCGCCCTCGTCCCGGAAGGTGACGAGCCGTGGGCGCAGGCGTTCGAAGGCCGAGCCCAGCCGGGTGAGGCCCGCCCAGGTCTGCATGTCCCGCACCGAGGCCGGCCCGAACGCGGCGAGGTAGCGCAGTACGACGGCGTCCGGGGCCGGGGCGGGCTCGGCGGGGCGGCCGAGCCACTGCTCGGCGGTGGTCAGGGCGACCTGGCCGCTGTGCCCCCACAGCCCGCGCGGGGTGGTCTGGACGAGCGGCAGTCCGCAGCGGGCGGCGACGGCGAGGGCCTGGGCGTCGGCGTGGGGCCATCGGGCGGACAGGGCCTGGCGCAACTGTGCCATGGTGCGCGGCTCGGCCTCCACCAGATCACGGGTGAGTGCGGCGAGTTCCTCCAGGTCGACCCCGGTGAGCCCCTTGCGGAAGGAGTGCAGCTCGCGGTCGCGGGCCGGCTGCACCAGCGGACGCAGGGCGAGGCAGTCGTCGGCGGTGTGGGTGTGGATGGTCGAGCGCAGGGTGACGACTCGGCAGACCGCGCGGCCCGCCATGAGCCGGGAGAGGTCCTCGGGGACGAAACCGTCGAGCCGGGCGGCGAGCGCGTAGTACGGGGGTTTGACGTTCTGCGCCTGCAGCCCCACCAGGTGCTCCACGGCGTCCCGGGCGGACAGGGCCGAGCGGCGCAGCAGCAGTTGCCGGTCGAGGGTCGCGCGGTTCAGGGCGCGGGGTCCGAGCACCGGGGCCGGCGGGGTCGTCGTCCTGTTCGTGCTCCGCTTCGTCATGACCGCATGCTGACACGCGTTGCGGACACCCTCGGTCCGCGACCGCTCGGCGCCTCTCACCGGCTTCGCCGGCGCAGGCCTGTCGGCGGGCCGTTCAGGACTCGAGGCCGCACACCGACGACAGCCAGGTGAGGTCCGACTCGCTGCTGAGGGCGTCCAGGTTCCTGAGCAGGGAGTCCAGGCGGCCCGGGTCGGCCAGGAAGTCGATGGTGGCCCGGGCGAAGGCGTCGCGCACCGAGGGGGGCATGGCGTCGGAGGCGTCGAAGCAGTGCACGGCGTGCTGGTCGAGCAGGGTGCGGGCGAGCGAGCGGCGCTGCTCGTCCGGGTAGTCGCTCACCTTGACATCGGCGTTGACGGAGAAGCCGGTGCTCTCGCGGCTCCACTGCCTCTGTGCCTCGGCCGAAGCCAGGTAGCGGATGAGCTCCCGGGCCTGCGGGGTCGAGTTCAGCAGGGCGACCAGGTCGCCGGAGACCTCCCACGCGTGGGGGCCGGCCCTGCCGCCGAGCAGCGCGGTGGACGGCCGGTAGGTGCCCTTCCTCTTCTTCCAGCCGTCCTTGGCGCTGACGAAGGAGGCCTGGTGTTCCAGACTGCACTGCCCTTCGCCGGCCAGGGCGGACGCCTTGCCGTAGTCGGTCTCCAGGGCGCGCCTGAGGAGGTCCGGGTCGCCTTCGGCGCGGACCATCCGCCCCCAGGCCTGCCAGGACTTCCTGACGGGTGTGGAGGTCCAGGGGAGCCCTCCGCTCGCCCACTGGTCGTACTTCTGCCAGCCGTAACGCTGCAGGAGGATGTCCTCGATCCAGTCCGTGCCGGGCCAGCCGCTGGTCGCGCCGGAGCCCATCCCCAGGCACCACTGGCCCGGCTCATGGGCGGCGGTCACGAGCTGCTGCTCGCTCATCCGGCCGGGGTACCAGACGATGCTCTTCAGATCCGCCTTGAGCGGGAACCAGTAGACCTCGCCGCTGAACGAGGGCGTCCAGTAGGTGCCGAAGCCCTTTTCGGGGAGCAGTCCGTCGACGGGCTGGAGCCGGTGGTCGTGGTAGTAGGAGGCGAGTTCGCCGGGACCGGTGAGGACGGCGATGTCGGGCTGGGTGCCCGCTTCCACGTCGGCGCTGAGCACCTGGCTCTCGGCGGAGCTGCCCTGGTAGTCGACGTGGATGTGGTGCCGCCTCTCGAAGGGGGCGAGTACGTCCGTCCGGAACCTGCGCGCATCGGTACCGGTCCAGTTGGCCAGCAGGGTCACCGTCGGTTCCCTGCCGAAGTGGCGCACGGCCACGACCGCCGCGACCGCGACCAGGGCCAGGCAGCTCGCGACGGCGACGACGGTGCGGACCACACGGCCGGAGGGTCCGCGCCGGCGGACGGGGGCGGCCGGGGCGCGGCCGACGTCGGGGGCGCTCACCGGGGGGTGAACCGGTAGTCGTTGAGGTGGCGCCGCAGGCTCGCGTCGGCCAGTGCCATGAGCACGATCCCTCCTATCAGGATCCATACGGCCGCCGCCGCGCGGAAGCCGGTGTTCGCCAGGTGGTGGGCGACGAGCCGCCCCACCTCGGGAATGCGGCGCCCGTGTTCGCCCGGTAGCCGGCGACGTGTGTCCGCCATGCCCTCGTGCGTCCACAGGGTGAACAGCACCAGCGTCACCGTCCCCCCGGTGAGCAGGGCGCCGGCCGCGAGCAGGGGCCTGCTGTACCGGCGGTGGAAGCGTCGGCGCAGGAAGAGCTGGGTCTCCAGCAGGGCGGCGGCCAGGGTGAGCACGAGCAGCAGGGTGACGCTCCAGCCGAGCCGGAGCGACCAGCCGAAGCGGGTCTGGCTGTCGACCAGGGCCAGCTGCTGCTTCTGCAGCGTCGCCAGCCGGGGCAGGATCCCGGTGTCCTGGTCGCGCAGCATGCTCCGGGCGTAGCCGAGGTACGCCGACCGCAGCGCGCTCCCGTCCTGTTCGCCCAGCGCCTTGTGGACCGTGTTGTCGTAGCCGGCGATCAGTCCGGTGACGGTGTTCAGGGTCTGCCGGCCAAAGGCGCCGCCCACTTCGTCGGCGGCGGCGGTCGCCAGGCTCTGCGAGGCGACCGAGATCTGCTTCTGGATCTCGTCGATCGAGGGAGTGCGGGACCCGGCCTCGGCGTCGGCCTTCTTGAGCGCGTAGTCCGCGGTGTCGATGGCCAGTACGGCGGGCGCGCTGTCGGTGCGCAGCGGGTCGGCGTCGCCGTGCACCCCCTCGTAGGAGAGGAAGAGGGCGAGGGTGAGCGCGGCGCTGAGGCCGAGCAGCAGCCGGTGGCGCAGGGTCAGCTCGCGTGCCGTCGTGCTGCCCGCGCCGCCGTCGCGGTGGCCGCCGATCCGGTCGAGGAGACGGGACAGGGCGGCCGGAGCGGGCTGCCCCGTGAGGTCGCGGACCGGTGTCACCGGCCTCATGCGGGCTCCCCGAACGGTCTGCCGCACGCGCCGCCGCAGAAGCGGGATCCGGCCGGGCCGAGCCAGCCGCAGTGCGGGCACTCGATCAGCGCGCCGGCGCCGTCAGCGGCCGGTCCGGGGTCACCGGGGCCGACGGGGGTGTGCTCGGGGGCGCCGTCCCCCTCATGTGATGTGGTCATGGCGCTGGAGAGGATCAGATGCTGCCAGGCGACGTCCTTGAGGCCGTCGCGGACATGGACCTCGTGCGGGGGCGCCGTGTCCCGGTCGGCGACCCGCAGCAGCTCGTCCCTCAGCCGGGCGTCGCCGAGCCGTTCGGCGAGCGAAAGGGCCCTGGCGAGTTCGGCGCCCGCCCGCGCGCGGCCGTCCGCGCCCCGCAGCCAGGCCCGGTAGGCCTGCGCGACCGCCTCGTAGGACTGCTGGTAGAGCCGGTGGCGCTGCACACCGGGGTGGGGCCGGGAGACGTCGTCGGGGTTGTCGCTCCAGTTGACCAGGATCGGCTGCGCGGCGGGCAGCCGTACGGGGGTCCCGCTGCCGGGTACGAGGAGTTCGACGGCGGCGAGCTGGAGGTCCTCGCCGGGTTCCCGGCCGGAGGGGTCGGCGGCGAGGACGACCTGGTAGTGCCGGACCTCGTCGGTCCAGCCCCGGGTGACGTACTCGGTGCCGCCGGCGTCCGGCTCGGCGCCGGTGGGGCGGAGGGCCAGTTCGGCGGGCACCACCTGCTTGACCTCCCGGATCTCGGTGCCCTGGGTGGGGACCAGCCGGATGCGCACCTCGGGCAGCGCGGTGCCGAGCAGTCTGCCCATCAGCTCCGTGTAGGCCGCGGGCAGCTCGGACTCGTCGCGGACCGCGTCCGCGTGCCCGTGCAGCCGGCGGGCGATGCCCAGCAGGACCTCCGCGTCCCAGTCGTCGCCGATGCCCCAGACGTCGCAGATGAACTGCTGGTCGCAGGCGCGGAGCACGGTCTCCAGCCGCTTGTCGGTCCTGCGGCCGTCGTGCTCGTTGCGCCCGTCCGTGAGCAGCAGGACGTGCTTGACGGGTGCCGTCTGCCCGTGCAGCAGCCGCCGGGCGAGGTCGAGCCAGGGACCGATGGCCGTGCCGCCGTCCGCGTCCAGGACCCGTACGGCGAACTCGGCGGCCGCGCGCTCCTGCGGGTCGGCGACGGCCAGCACCTCGGTGCCGCCGGGATGGACCACGGTCGCCTCGTAGCGCCCGGACAGTACGGCGAAGGCGGCGCCGTCGGGCAGCAGCCGGATGGCGGCGACGGTGGCGTCCTTGGCGGCGTTCAGTTTCGTCTCGGGGTGCAGCATCGACTTCGAGGTGTCGATGATCAGGACCTCGGCCAGGGAGGATCCGAGCCCCTCGCGCCGGCCGGAGGCGGGGCCGCCGGTGGTCCTGACCCCGATCTCCAGCATGGCGTGCATCTCCGCAGGCCCTTGCGGGCCGGCCGACGCCGCCCCGGTGGACAGGTACTTGTTCTGGCCCACCTTCAGTGTCACCTCGACGGCACCGGCCTCGCTCATCGCGGAACTCCCCCTCGGTCCACGCTCATCCGCTCACACTCATTCGGTCCGCGCTCGTCGCGCCCTGTCAGAACCTGGTCATCGGACGGACCGTGTTGGCCAGGTCCAGCAGCCGGCCGTGTTCGTCCGCGGTGTGCGCCTGTCCGGCCAGCTGGCGGAAGGACTGCTCGAGCAGTTCCCGCAGCGCGTCCTCGGTCCCGGATCCGAGCAGCGTCCCGGCCGGGAAGTCCGGCCCCCAGCCCTGCTCGGGCCAGCACCGCAGGACGTTCTCCCGTACCTCGGCGACCAGCCGTGCCCGGGACGCGCCGTCGCTGTCACCGCCGTCGAGGCGGAGCAGGGGCAGCCGCCGGGCCGCGTCCTTCAGGTCGGCGACGGACGGCGGGCGGCCCCGCAGGGTGCCGGCCCGGATGCGTACGGCGGCGATCCGGGCGGTGTCGTAGTGCCGGGAGGTCGAGGGGACGTCGTCGAGGACCCGTACCGCCTCGTCGCGCCGGCCGGAGGCCAGGTGGCCGCGGGCCAGTCCGAACGCGGCGGGGGCGTGCGCGAAGTCCCTCTTCCACACGGCCTCGTAGAACGTCATGGCCCGGGCGGTCTGGGCCTCCCGGTGCAGTTCCTCGCCGCGGGCCGCCCGGATCTCGGCGTGCCGCTCGGCGCAGTAGCCGAGGGCGAGCTTGGGCACGTACTCGCCGGGCAGCGCCTGGAACACCGCGTCGAAGCACTGGTCGGCGCCGTCCACGTCCGATCCGCTGAGGTGGAGGACGCCGCGGTGCCAGGAGATCCGCCAGTCGTGGCGGGCGTCCTGTTCACCGAGCTGGGTCTCGGCCTCCGCGAGCCAGGTCTCGGCCTCGTCCTGCCGCCCGGCGCGGAGGTAGGCGCGGCACAGCCACAGCGCGGTCTCGGCGGTGCCCAGCCGGGACTCGCGGCGCCACTGTTCGGCGACCCGGTCGGGGGCGTCCGGCGGGAAGGTGTCCAGCAGCAGGGCCGCGCCGTCGCCGGGGTCGGGGACCGGCTGGGGCAGGGCGCCGGCCACCTCGGCGGCGGGCGGTGCGCTGAAGGAGAGTCCGTGCGGGGGGCCGCCGCCGGTGCGGTTCGTCCAGTGGCCGAGTGCGGGGATCGCGCCGAGGCCGGCGTCGAGTACGGCGTCCGTGGGCGAGAACCGGGTGGAGCTCTCGGGCAGTTGCTCGCCGAACTGCAGGGAGCGGAACTCCCTGAGCGCCTCCCACAGTTGGCGGGACATCTCGGCCGCGGAGTGGAATCTGGCCCGGGGTTCGCGGTGGGTGGCCCGTTCGACGATCAACCGGAAGGAGTCCGGGGCGAGGCCGGGGGCGGGCTCGATGTTGCGGGCCAGTGCCCGCAGTGTCATGCCCACCGTGTAGAGGTCGCTGTCGACGTGCCAGCCGCGCTTGTCGATCTCCGCCCGGGGCGGCGCGTACGCGTCCGTGTACACGTGCGTGGAGTGGCGGTCGCCGGCCGCGCGGACCGCGCCCAGGTCGACGACCTTGATCTCCCGTCCGAAGTGGATGACGTTGGAGGGCTTCATGTCGCAGTACAGCAGCCCGCGTTCGTGCATGTACTGCAGGGCGCCGAGGATCTTGCAGCCGTAGGTGAGGACGTGGTCGAGGCGGGGGCGGCCCTTGAAGAGGTGGGTGACGTCGTCGGAGTCGAAGAGCCGTTGCAGGGAGCGGCCGGCGATGTAGTCCATGACCAGGTAGCCGGACTGCGGCCGGTCGGGGACGTGGTGGTCGGCGTAGGTGATGAGCCGGACGATGTCGGGGTGGTGCAGCTCGGTGAGCGAGCGCTGTTCCTCGACCGCCTTGCGCCGGGCCAGGGCGTCGTGGACGTTGATGAGGCCCTTGAGTACCACGTGCATGCCCTGCGCCTCGGTGTCGGCGGCGAGATAGACCCAGGACAGACCGCCGCCGGGGATGCAGCCGAGGATCCGGTAGTGGTCCTTGACCTTGTCACCGGGGCTGAGTTCGGGCAGGAAGGAGTAGGGCGTGCCGCACTGCGGGCAGCGGCCGGTCGCCCGGGGCGGCTGGCCGCCGTAGCCGACGCCGACCGTCATGGTGCAGCCGTCGAAGCCGCAGCGGCGGCCCCCGGTGGGCGGCTGGGGCTCCTCGTCGAGGAGTTCGTCGAGGTCCGGGGCGGGGACCTCGGGCAGTACGACGAGGCCGTGCTGGTCGAGGCCGCCGGTACCGGCGACGGCGTGGACCGGGAGCGGTGTCTGGAGGTCCCGGCGGTTCCCGTCGGAAGCGCGCGACCGGCCGTGCGCCGCCTCCTGTTCCCGTTCGCGGGGCGGACTCGCGTCACGGCGGCCGCAGGTGTCGCAGAACCCCGTGGCCAGGATGCGGCCCGTGCAGCCGGGCCGGTTGCAGGTTGTCACGACGCCCCCTTGCCGCTGGCACCACCGAAGCCGGGAGGGCCGTCCGCACCGCGCAGGCGCCCCGCCCGCCGTGCGGCGGGGGCGCCCGGGGAGGCGCCTGCCGTGCTCGCGTCGCCGTGGGTACCCGGAACGCCTCGGTCCGGATCGGGGCCGGCGCCGCGGTCACGGGACGCGTCCGCGGCGTCGGCGGGGACCGCCTCGCCGGGGCGGGCCGGGTCCGCGCGCCCGGTTCCTCCGCGGCCGGGGCCGGGACGCCCACCGGCGCCGCCCGGTACCGGGTCTCCGCCCGGACGTCCGGCCCCTAAGGCGACGAAGCGCTCCACCGCGGCCTCCGCCTCCTCCAGGTCGCAGGGTGTGCGGCGCAGCAGACGCAGGGCCGATTCGTAGAGCCGGTAGGCCTCCAGGTCCCGGGTGACGTCCGGCGGCCCGGATCTCTGCCGCCACAGGGCCCAGACCCCGGCGACCCGGCCGCGCAGTTCGTCACGGCGCCTGAGACGGGAGTCGAGGGCGTCGACGGCCAGCTCCAGGCGCCGTCTGCGGCGCCGGGCGGCCGCCTCGTACACGAACAGGTCCTCGGCGTGCCGCGGTTCGGGGGCCGGACGGGCCGCCACCTGTCCGCGCAGGACGACGGTGCGCCGGAAGCCGTCGTCGGCCCGGGCGATCAGCTCCTCGGTGCCGGGCTGCGGCAGCACGCGGCCGAGGCGTTCGTGCAGGGCCGGGCCGAGCCGGTCGGCGATCCGGTCGAGTTCGGCGCGCATCCTGCTCCAGCGCTCCGGCAACGGCCGCCGTACCAGGGTCTCCTCGGCCTGTGCCGCGAGCCCGTCCCGTCTGCGGAACACCAGCAGCAGGCGTGCCCCCTGGTCGGCGAGCCGCTCCAGCAGGCCGAGCAGCGGGGCGGGTTCGGCCGCCATGTCGACGCCCACGAGGACGGCGGCGAGCGGCGTGCGCGCCTCGGCGACCTGCTGCGGCAGACCGCCCAGGGGATCCAGGGGGACGCCGAGCCGTTCGGCGATGCGCTCGCAGACCTGGCCGACCGTCATGCCCTGCACGCCCAGGGCCAGATCGTGGCTGCCGGCCGGGGGCACCGTGGCGGGCGGGTCGTCGGAGAACCGGCTGGTGTTGTGCCGGGTGCGCAGTTCGCGGTCGGCCAGCGTGATGGCCCGGCCCAGGGTCCAGGCCCGGCGGCCGCGGGCCGGGACTACGGTGACCAGCACCGGCCAGCCCTCGCCCCGGAACCAGCCGGCCAGTTCGGTGGCGAACTCCACGTCCAGTTCCCCGGTGCCCTGCTTGGGGCGCAGCTCGGGGTCGACGGCGGACCGGCCGGCCGTCCAGGCGTCGACCTGCGGGAGGTGGCGAAGGATGGTCTCGGCGGGGCTCATGTAGGTGAAGAGCGAGGGACGGCCCTCGTCGACGCTGAGCACGATGCCGATGACCCGGCCCGTCGCGAGGTCGACGACGCCGCCGCCGCTGAACCCGGGGCTGGCCAGTTCCCCGGGGGTGTCGGGGCGGAGCTGGACCTGGCCGTCCCGGCCCCGGCCGCCGACCACGGTGCCGCCGTGCCACCGGCCGCCGTCGTCGCCCCACGGGAAGCCGTACATCCGGACGCCCTGCCGCGCGGTGGCGAGACGGTACAGCCGGGTGGCGTCCTGCGCGGGTCTGGGTTCGGCGAGGCGGAGCAGCGCGAGGTCTCCGGCGCGGTCACCGAAGTCGTCCGTCTCCTCCGGGATCCACTCCGGCTCGCTGACGGCCGCCGGTACCGCCGGAACCGTGCCGACCGCGGCCCCGACGAAGCGGACGACGTACTGCCGTCCCGGCTCGACGACATGGGCGCAGGTGAGCACCCGGTCGGGGCTCAGCAGCACCCCGGCGCCCACGACGTGTCCCTCCGGGTGGTGGATGCGGGCGATCCACCGCGGTGTACGTAAGTCCGGTTCGACGGCTCGCTCCCCCGTGCCTGCCATGTCTTGTGAGGTTACTCCCGATGACTCTCCGGTACCACTGATGTGCGCAGAGTCCCGACAGGCGGGGGTGACGGAGGACGACGTCGGCACCCCGGGGGAAAGCCGGCGCGGTCAGTGCGCGTGCAGGGCGTCGAGCACCTCGGCGTCGGTCATCTGCCCGAAGTCGTCGTACCACTGGCCGACGGCGGTGAAGGAGGCCGGCCGGTGCACGCAGACCACGTCGTCGGCCTCGTCGCGCAGCAGGTCCAGCGAGGCGGGGGCGCCGACGGGCACGGCCAGGACGAGGCGGGCGGGCGCCCGGCGGCGTACGTGGCGCAGCGCGGCGCGTGCGGTGGAGCCGGTGGCCAGCCCGTCGTCGACGACGATCACGGTGCGTCCGGTGAGGTCGGGCTGCGGGCGGCCCTGCCGGTAGCGCCGTTCGCGGCGGTGCAGTTCGGCGCGTTCACGAGCCACCACCGGGGCGAGCGCCGCCTCGCTCAGGCCGAGCCGTCGCACGCTCTCCTCGTCGAGGAGTGGCGGGTCGTCCCCGGCGATCGCGCCGACGCCGAACTCCTCGTGGAAGGGGGCGCCGATCTTGCGTACGACGAGTACGTCGAGGGGGGCGTCCAGCGCCCGCGCGACCTCCTCGGCCACCGCGACGCCACCGCGGGGCAGGGCCAGGACGACGGGGTCCGGCAGGGTGCCCTGCTCCTTCATGACGCGCAGCCGTGCGGCCAGTTCCCGTCCGGCCTGTCTGCGGTCCTGGAAGCGCATCTGTCTTCCTCTCCGGCGGGGCTCGTTCTCTCCTTCCATGGTGGCCGCACATCACCGCACACGAGACATCCGCACATTCGAACGCGTGATCTATACACTCTATGTATAGTCCTCGCATGCCTCTTTCGATCTCCAAGACGAGAAGACGGGCGCCCGGGTTCCGTGCCACCGCGACGACCGCGGCCGCCGTCTGTCTGGCCATGGCGCTGACCGGCTGCGCGGACGTGGACACCACCTCGCCGAGCGCCGCCCGGGCCCATGCGGCGTCCGGCGTCCCGGCCCGGTTCGGCACCGTCGACTGCCGCGAGGCCAAGTGCATCGCGCTCACGTTCGACGCGGGCCCCAGCGAGAACTCCGCCCGGCTGCTGGACATCCTCAAGGAGAAGAGGGTCCCGGCCACCTTCTTCCTGCTCGGCAAGCGGCACATTGAGAAGTACCCGGAGCTGGTCAAGCGTATGGCCGCCGAGGGGCACGAGGTCGCCAGCCACACCTGGGACCACAAGATCCTGACCAGGATCCCGGACGCGCAGATACGCGAGGAGCTGAAGCGGCCCGACGACGCGATAGAGCGGCTGACCGGGCACCGGCCGACGCTGATGCGTCCGCCGCAGGGCCGTACGGACGCCGACGTGCACCGGATCGCCAAGGGGGAGGGCCTGGCGGAGGTGCTGTGGAGCGTCACCGCGAAGGACTACACGACCACCGACTCGAAGCTGATCACCAAGCGCGTCCTCGCGCAGGCGTCCCGGGACGGGATCATCCTGCTGCACGACATCTACGCCGGGACCGTGCCCGCCGTACCCGGGATCATCGACGCGCTGAAGGAGCGCGGGTACGTGTTCGTGACCGTGCCGCAGCTCCTCGCCCCCGGGAAGCCCGAGCCGGGGAAGGTCTACCGGCCGTAGAGCCGGCGGTTCCCTACGATCGTGCCGTGGTCACCTTCCTCCTCGAACGCACGGCACCGCTCCCCGTCGACGAGGCGTGGCGCCGGCTCACCCAGTGGTCGCGGCACGCCGACGCCGTCCCCCTGACCCGGATCACCGTGGTCACCGATCCGCCGACCCGTCGGGGCACGCTGGTCGTGGCACGCTCCGGGATCGGACCGCTCGCCTTCGACGACCCCATGGAGATCACCGTCTGGCGCCCGCCGCGGGACGGCGAGCCCGGACTGTGCCGCCTGGTCAAGCGGGGCCGCGTGGTGCTGGGCTGGGCCGAACTGGAGGTGCACCCGGGACCCGGCGGCCGTACACGCGTCCTGTGGCGGGAGGAACTGCGGGTACGCGGGCTGCCCTCCGCCTTCGACCGGCCCCTGACCGCGGCGTCCCGCACGGTGTTCGGACGGGCGGTGAACGCGCTGCTGGGCAGCCCGTGAAGGGCTCGCACCCGGTGTGGCGGCCCGCGCGGTTCTAGGCCACCGATCCGATCCGCCCCGCCGGTGCCGGGGTGGTGTCGTGGTGGATCGGGGTGTGCGCGCCGGTCAGCGGGACGCCGGTGCCGCCGCGCCGGTGCGCGACGATCTCCGCGGCGATGGACAGGGCGGTCTCCTCGGGCGTACGGGCGCCGAGGTCGAGGCCGATCGGCGAGTGCAGACGGGCCAGTTCCAGTTCGGTGACACCGACCTCGCGCAGGCGCTCGTTGCGGTCGAGGTGGGTCCGGCGGGAGCCCATCGCGCCGACGTACGCCACCGGCAGCCGCAGCGCCAGCTTCAGCAGCGGTACGTCGAACTTCGCGTCGTGGGTCAGCACGCACAGGACGGTACGGCGGTCGACGTGCGTGCGCTCCAGATACTGGTGGGGCCACTCCACGACGACCTCGTCCGCCTCGGGGAAGCGGGCCCGGGTGGCGAAGACGGGACGGGCGTCGCACACGGTCACGTGGTGGTTCAGGAACTTGCCGACGCGGACCAGCGCGGACGCGAAGTCGATCGCGCCGAAGACGATCATCCGGGGCGGCGGGACCGACGACTCGACCAGCACCGTCAGCGGGGCCCCGCAGCGAGAGCCCCGTTCGCCGGTCTCCAGGGTGCCGGTACGGCCCGCGTCCAGGAAGGCCGTCGTCTCGGCGGCCACCGTGCGGTCCAGCTCGGGGTGCCCGCCGAAACCGCCCTCGAAGGAACCGTCGGCCCGCACCAGCAGCGCCCTGCCGAGAAGGGCGGCCGGGCCCGAGACGATCCGCGCCACCGCCACCGCCTCCCCCCGCGCGGCGGCGGCGAGCGCGGCCGCGACCACCGCACGGACGGGGTCCCCCGCCCGCACCGGGGCGACCAGGATGTCGATGACGCCGCCGCAGGTCAGACCGACGGCGAAGGCGTCCTCGTCGCTGTACCCGAAGCGCTCCCGCACGGGCTCGCCGTCCTCCAGGGCCTGCCGGCACAGGTCGTACACGGCGCCCTCCACACAGCCGCCGGAGACCGAGCCGATCGCCGTGCCGTCGGAGTCCACCGCGAGGGCGGCGCCGGGGCGGCGCGGAGCGCTCCCGCCTACCGCCACCACGGTGGCGACGGCGAAGTCACGGCCCTGCCCTGTCCACCGGCCCAGTTCCTCGGCGATGTCCAGCATCTGTCGGTCCTCCTCGATCGCGACGGCTCTCCATCAGTGGGAGGGCGAAACAGCCCGGGAAGATGCCTCAGGACACTCACCTGCTCGGCTCTCGGCGGATCATGTACCCGTGAGGTGTTCCGGACGGACCGGCGTCCGGTTCAGCTCCAGCCCCGTCGCGTCGCGGATCGCCGCGAGGACGGCCGGGGTCGACGACAGGGTCGGGGCTTCGCCGACGCCGCGCAGCCCGTACGGGGCGTGGTGGTCGGCGAGTTCGAGGATGTCGACCGGGATGGCCGGCGTGTCCAGGATGGTCGGGATCAGATAGTCCGTGAAGGAGGGGTTCCTGACCTTCGCCGTCTTCGGATCGACGATGATCTCCTCCATCACCGCCACGCCCAGGCCCTGCGTGGTGCCGCCCTGGATCTGGCCGGTGACCGACAGCGGGTTGAGCGCCTTGCCGACGTCCTGGGCGCAGGCCAGCTCGACGACCTTGACCAGGCCGAGCTCGGTGTCGACCTCGACGACGGCCCGGTGCGCGGCGAAGGAGTACTGGACGTGGCCGTTGCCCTGGCCGGTGCGCAGGTCGAAGGGCTCGGTCGGGCGGTGCCGCCACTCGGCCTCGACCTCGACGACCTCGTCCTCGAGCACGTCCGCCAGGCCGGCCAGTACCTCGCCGGCCTCGGTGACGACCTTGCCGTCCTCCAGGAGCAGTTCGGCGGTGGCCCAGGCGGGATGGTACGTGCCGAACCTGCGGCGGCCGAGGTCCAGGATCTTCTCGCGCACCAGCTCGCAGGAGTTCCTGACGGCGCCGCCGGTGACGTACGTCTGGCGTGAGGCGGAGGTGGAACCGGCGCTGCCCACCCGGGTGTCCGCCGGATGGATGGTCACCTGGGCGACGCCCAGCTCGGTCCGGGCGATCTGCGCGTGCACGGTGACGCCGCCCTGGCCGACCTCCGCCATCGCCGTGTGCACGGTGGCGACGGGTTCACCCGCGACGACCTCCATGCGGACCCGCGCGGTGGAGTAGTCGTCGAAGCCCTCGGAGAAGCCCACGTTCTTGATGCCGACCGCGTAGCCCACACCTCGTACGACGCCTTCGCCGTGCGTGGTGTTGGACAGACCGCCGGGCAGCTGCCGTACGTCCGCGCCCTCGCTGCTCTCCCACTGGCGCTCCGGTGGCATGGGCATCGCCTTGACCCGGCGCAGCAGTTCGGCGACGGGAGCGGGTGAGTCCACCGGCTGGCCCGTCGGCATGAGCGTGCCCTGCTCCATGGCGTTCAGCCGGCGCAGCTCCACCGGGTCCATGCCGAGCTTCTTCGCCAGCTTGTCCATCTGCGCCTCGTACGCGAAACACGCCTGGACCGCGCCGAAGCCGCGCATGGCCCCGCAGGGCGGGTTGTTGGTGTACAGGGCGAGGGCCTCGATGTCGACGTCGTCGACCCGGTACGGGCCGACGCCGAGCGAGGAGGCGTTGCCGACCACGGCCGGGGAGGAGGACGCGTACGCGCCGCCGTCGAGGACGATCCGGGCTCTGACGTGCGTCAGCCTGCCGTCCTTCGTGGCGCCGTGTTCGTAGTACAGCTTCGCCGGATGGCGGTGGACGTGCCCGAAGAAGGACTCGAAGCGGTTGTAGACGATCTTGACCGGTTTCCCGGTGCGCAGGGCCAGCAGACAGGCGTGGATCTGCATCGACAGGTCCTCGCGGCCGCCGAACGCACCACCGACGCCCGCCAGGGTCATCCGGACCTTGTCCTCGGGCAGACCGAGGACGGGCGCGATCTGCCGGAGGTCCGCGTGCAGCCACTGAGTGGCGATGTAGAGGTGGACGCCGCCGTCCTCCTCCGGTACGGCCAGACCGGACTCCGGGCCGAGGAAGGCCTGGTCCTGCATGCCGAAGTGGTACTCGCCCGTCACGATCACATCGGCCCTCTTCGCCGCCTCGTCCGCGTCGCCGCGGACGATCGGCTGGCGGTGGACGATGTTGGGGTGCGGGACATGGCCGCAGTGGTGGTCGGTGCGGTTCTCGTGGACGAGGACCGCGTCCGGTGCGGTGGCCGAGGCCTCGTCGGTGATCACCGGCAGCTCGCGGTACTCCACCCTGATCCTCGCGGCGGCGCGGCGGGCGGTCTCCGGGTGGTCGGCGGCGACGATCGCGACCGGCTCGCCGTGGTGGCGGACCTTGCCGTGCGCGAGGACCGGGGTGTCCTGGATCTCCAGGCCGTAGTTCCGTACGCCGGTCGGCAGGTCGTCGTAGGTCATGACGGCGTACACGCCCGGGGTGGCCAGGGCCCCGGCCGTGTCGATGGAGACGATCTCGGCGTGGGCGACGGTGGAGCGCAGGATCTGGCCCCAGAGCATGTCCTCGTGCCACAGGTCGGAGGAGTACGCGAACTCGCCGGTGACCTTGAGGGTGCCGTCGGGGCGGAGCGTGGACTCGCCTATGCCGCCCCTGGTCCGCGAGTCCTGGGTGATTCCGGTGGGAGCGCCGTCGGGCATCGGGGTCAGACCGCCTCTCCCTGCCGGGCGGCCGCCAGGCGGACCGCGTCCATGATCTTCTCGTAGCCGGTGCAGCGGCACAGGTTCCCCGAGAGGGCCTCGCGGATGTCCTCGTCGGTCGGGTCCGGGTTGCGCTCCAGCATCTCGTCGGCGGCGACCAGCAGGCCCGGGGTGCAGAAGCCGCACTGGACGGCGCCGGCGTCGACGAAGGCCTGCTGGATCGGGGCGAGCCGGGGGCCCGCGCCGGTCCGGGAGTCGGTGCCCGCCGCCCGCGCCGTACCGCACGACCGCTGCTCGGCGAGGTCCGCCAGCCCCTCGACCGTCACGACCTCACGGCCCTCCACCTGCCCCGCCGCGACCAGACAGGAACACACCGGCACACCGTCCAGCCGGACCGTGCAGGAGCCGCACTCGCCCTGCTCGCAGGCGTTCTTGGAACCGGGGAGGCCGAGGCGTTCCCTGAGCACGTAGAGCAGGGACTCGCCCTCCCACACGTCGTCGGCCTGCCGCGGACGTCCGTTGACGGTGAAGTTGACGCGCATCAGGCGACTCCCTCCGAGCCACGGCGGGCGCCGCGGTACGACTCCCAGGTCCAGGTGAGCGTGCGACGGGCCATGACGCCGACCGCGTGGCGGCGGTAGCTCGCGGTGCCCCGCACGTCGTCGATCGGGTTGCAGGCGGCGGAGCACAGGTCCGCGAACCGCTTGGCGACCGACGGTGTGATGATCCTGCCGTTGTCCCAGAAGCCGCCCTCCCCGAGCGCCGCGTTCAGGAACTCCTCGGCGGTCTTCGCCCGTACGGGGGTCGGGGCGGCGGACCCGATGCCGGTGCGCACGGTGCGCGTCTCGGGGTGCAGTGCCAGACCGAAGGCGCAGACGGCGATGACCATGGCGTTGCGGGTGCCGACCTTGGAGTACTGCTGCGGGCCGTCGGCCTTCTTGATGTGCACCGCGCGGATCAGCTCGTCGGGGGCCAACGCGTTGCGCTTCACACCGGTGTAGAACTCGTCGATCGGGATGAGCCGGGAGCCGCGCACCGACTCGGCCTCGACCTGCGCGCCCGCCGCGAGCAGCGCGGGGTGGGCGTCGCCGGCCGGGGAGGCGGTGCCCAGGTTGCCGCCGACGCCGCCGCGGTTGCGGATCTGCGGGGAGGCGACCGTGTGCGAGGCGAGGGCCAGGCCCGGCAGCTCGGCCCGCAGGTCCGCCATGATCCGGGTGTAGGGGACCGAGGCCCCCAGTCGCACGCTGTCCTCACCGACCTCCCATTCGTAGAGGTCGGCGACGCGGTTCAGGTCGAGGAGGTACTCGGGTCTGCGGTGGTCGAAGTTGAGCTCGACCATCACGTCGGTGCCGCCCGCGATGGGCACGGCGGTGGGGTGCTCGGCCTTCGCGGCGAGCGCCTCCTCCCAGCCGGCGGGGCGAAGGAAGTCCATGACCGGCTCTCTTCCTCGTCTTGTGGTCGTACGGTTCGAGCCAGATCGGGTGCGGCGGGCCCGGCTCGTGCACGAGCTGTTCACGGCGGTTCACGCTGGACGGGGTCAGTACACCGCGCTCGGCTCCGCCGGGGTCAGTCACGGAAACCATGAAGGAGTTGGCTGGCCAGCGCGGGCATCTTGTAGATTCGTATGAACCGAGGTCATCGGCAACCTCTGCGTTTTCCCGCGGAAACATCACCGGGCCCGAACCCCACGAGACTCTCCACATTCCATCGTAGTTTTCGAGACACAGAACGGCGGACGAGAATGCGGCTGCGCGCACTGCTGGACACCGACGCGCTGGGCCTGCGGCTGCTCGGCGGCGAGGACGAGCTGGACCGCGCCGTCCGGGGCGTGATGACCACCGACCTGCGCGACCCCAGCCGCTACCTCTCCGGCGGTGAGCTGGTGCTGACGGGCCTGGCCTGGCGCCGGGACGCCGCGGACTCCGAGCCTTTCGTACGGATCCTGGTGCAGGCCGGCGTGGCCGCGCTCGCCGCCGGCGAGGCGGAGCTCGGGGACGTACCGGACGATCTGGTCGTGGCCTGCGCCCGGCACCGGCTGCCGCTGTTCGCGGTGCACGAGTCGGTGGCGTTCGCGACGATCACCGAGCACGTCGTGCGGCAGGTCTCCGGGGAGCGCGCCGGAGACCTCGCGGCCGTGGTGGACCGGCACCGCCGGATGATGACGTCCGGCCCGGCCGGCGGCGGCCCGGACGTCGTACTGGACCTGCTCGGCTCGGACCTGGACCTGAGCGCCTGGGTGCTGTCGCCGACCGGCCGCCTCATCGCGGGCCCCAAGAACCCCGGCCCGGCGCTGCCCGCCGAGGTGTGCGCCCGGCTCGCCGCCGAGCAGCTCGCCGCCCGACGCACCGGCCGCCGCGGACCGCACCGGACCGCGCTGGGCCATATGACGTACTCCCTCTTCCCGATCCGTGGCAGCAGCCGCTCCTCGCAGGCCGCCCGGGACGTGCGCGAGACGGTGCTGTCGGACTGGCTGCTGGCCGTCGAGGCCGACGCCGGTGACTGGCCCGGGGAGCGCCTGGACCTGCTGCAGGGCGTCACCCAGCTGATCGCGGTGGAGCGCGACCGGCGGGACGCGGCGCGCACGGTCCGGCGGCGGCTCGCACAGGAGGTCCTCGAGCTGGTGCAGACGGGTGCGCCGCCCGCCGAGATCGCGGCCCGGCTGAGGGTCGCCGCACCGGTGCTGCTGCCCGGCCTGGGCACGGCCCCGCACTGGCAGGTGGTGGTGGCCCGCGTCGAGTGGGACGGCGGGGAGGTCGACGGCGGGCCGGTGGCCCAGTCGCTGCTGGAGGAGATCCTGGTGGATCCCCGCGCGACCGGCCCCGAGCCCTCCGACCGGATCGCCGTCGCGCACACCGGTGACGAGGCGATAGCGCTGGTGCCGCTGCCGGCGGTGTCCGTCGAGCACGACGGATCGGAGGCCGGGGTCCTCGCCGAGGCGCTGCTGGAGTCCGTACGCGAGCCGCTGTCGGCCGGGCTCGGCGACGACGGGCGGGTCACACTCGGCGTCAGCGCGGCCGTGCACTCGGCGGAGGGGCTGCGCGGGGCGCTGGAGGAGGCGCGGCACGCACGGCGGGTGGCGGCGGCGCGCCCGGGCCGGGTGTGCGCGGCGGGCCACCAGGAGCTGGCCTCGCACGTACTGCTGCTCCCCTTCGTCCCGGACGACGTGCGCCGGGCCTTCACCGCGCGGCTGCTGGACCCGCTCCGGGACTACGACCGCAGGCACCGGGCCGAGCTGATACCGACGCTGGAGGCGTTCCTCGACTGCGACGGCTCCTGGACCCGCTGCGCCACCCGGCTGCACCTGCACGTCAACACGCTGCGCTACCGGGTGGGCCGGATCGAGCAGTTGACGGGGCGTGATCTGTCCCGGCTGGAGGACAAGCTCGACTTCTTCCTGGCGCTGCGGATGAGCTGAGCGCGGCAAGCGATCCCGGAGGGGATCACTCCCGTCACTTTGTGAAAACTTTCACCCAGCCTCTTGGCCCGGCCCGTCGATCGGTGCTGGAATGCGGCCACCACTCAGAAGCTCGATGGCGCGCTCGAGGAGGGCAACGTGGCGCACTCCGCCATGTCTGGGAACGGAACGACCGCCGGTGACGATCCTCTCCAGACCGCGGTATGGCGGTTGCGCTCGCGGGCCTGCTGGGCCGACGCGGCGGCCCTGCTCCGGCCGGACACCGCCGCCGCCGCGCTGCAACGCGCCGGGCTGCTCGTCGAACGGTGCCTGTACACCGAGCGGGGGTGGGAGGAGGCGGAGGACGCGCTGCGCACCGCCGAGGCGCTGGCCCGGGACGACGAGGCGCGGGGGGCCGCCGCCTGCGAGCGCGGGCAGCTCGCCTACGCGGCCACCCTGCACAGGGTGCGCGACCGGGCCGACGAGGCGCGGGCCGCGCTCGGGCGGGCCGCCGCGCTGATCCCGCCGGACGCTCCCGGCCGGGCCCTGCTGGACTTCCGGCGCGGGCTGCTCGCCGAGAACCTGGCCCGCTCACCGCAGGCGGCCCGTGCCGCCTACCGCCGGGCCCACGCGGGCGCCGCCGCGCACTCCGATCCGCTGCTGCTGTCCTTCACCTGGCGGCATCTGGCGGGACTCGCTCTGCGGGACGGCGAGTCGGCGGAGGCCCGGCACGGTTTCGCCGAGTCCCTCCGCATCCTCGAGGAGCTCGGGTACCTGGTGGGTACGGCCCCCGCGCTGGCGTCCCTGGCGGACACGGAGACCGAGCCGGAGGCGTCCCGCCTGCGCGAGGAGGCCCGCCGTCTGTTCCGCCTCCTCGGCGGCGTACCCACGTGGCTGGCCCGGCAGCTGGCGCCGCCGACACCGGGGGTGGCCACCGCCTGAGCGGAGACTCAGAGGCACCTGAGAGGTTCCTGTGCCAGGGTGGCACCCCCGATCCCTGGAGGGAATCACCCCGATGAGTCTCATCAACGGACTGCCCGCGCACGTCCTGCTCGTCCATGTCGTGGTCGTACTGGTGCCACTGACCGCGCTGGCCCTGGTGGCCTCTGCGCTGTGGCCGCCGGCCGCCCGAAGACTGGGCGTACTGCTGCCGCTGCTCGCCTTCGTGGCCCTGGTCAGCGTGCCGCTGACCACGCAGGCCGGCGAGTGGCTCGAGGCGCACGTCGAGAGCGATGCCCTGGTGCGACGGCACACCGAGCTGGGCGACGGGCTACTGCCCTGGGCCCTCGGGCTGTTCGTGCTGGCAGCGGTGGTGTGGTGGGCGGCACGCCGGGGCGGGACGGCGTCGGCCGGTGCCGTGGAGGGCGGCGCCGTCGACGGCGGTGGCGCGGCGACCGCCACCCGGTGGACGGCCACGCCCGTGCGGATCGTCGTGGCGGTGCTGTCGCTGGCCGTGGCCGCGGGAGCCGTGGTCGACGTCTACCGCATAGGCGACTCCGGCGCGAAGGCCGCCTGGCACGACAGCTTCTCCAAGACCGCGAACCACTCCGGGGACGGGGACTGAGCCGCACCGGCGCGACCGCGGCGGCGGCCCGACCGACGAGACCCCGGCCAGGCGATCACGATCCTCGCCGGGGAACGGGCCGGTAACCGCCGCCGAGGAGGCCCGCGAAGCCTTCGGCGACCGGGCTAGTGCTGCGACCAGAAAGGTTCACCGGCTCGCGACGCCCGGCACGGCACCTCGCCGCGTTGTCGCACCACCCGAGTACATCCAGTACGCGGGTGATGCTCCGCCTTGC